>SUWN01000023.1 GCA_015061465.1 Treponema bryantii
GTTCTACAAGTATCCAAAACGAAATGAAACTCGAAATTGAAAACAAAGAAATTATCCAAATGCTCGGACTTGAAAAATCCCTTGTTTATTTTACAACTTCATTAAAAAGCAATCGTCTTTTACTTCAGAAAATGTCCAAAACTCGGCTTATTAAATTTGATGAAGAAGACATCGATTTTGTAGAAGGCGTAGAAATTGACAACAGACAGGCAATTGAAATGGCGGACACATATTCAGACATTCTTTTTGGCGTAATGAACGCGTATTCATCCATTATTTCAAACAACTTGAACGTCGTAATGAAAAAACTTGCAATCATCAACCTTGTAATGATGGTTCCAACTTTTATCACAAGTTTCTTTGGAATGAACTATCCACTTCCATTTGAAAGTTTTGGCAGATTTGCAGTTGTGATAGTTTCAGGAATTTGTTTTGTATCAATTTTTCTTGCAAATTGGATGCTCAACATCGACAAAAACAATCTAAATATCAGACGATTAAAAATCCGAACAAACAAAAAACAAAGAAAAATTGTCCGAAAACAAACTCGCGAAATAAAAAAACAAGAAAAAATGTTACAAAAAATCAAATAAGATTTTTTATTTAAATAGAACGGAGGACTCCAATGAAAAAAACATTTGCAATCGTAAGTCTTTTGGCGATAACAATTTTTTCAGTTTTTGCGCAAGATAATTTTAAACATATTAGTTTTGTCACATTCAATTCAAAGCTTTCTTACACAATAGGCGAAGATTCACAATCATTTACAGCGCAAAGAACCCTTTCTCCATTTTCTATAAATAAATACGAAACAACATACGGACTTTGGTATCAAACACGTATTTTGGCACAAGAAAAAGGATATTATTTCAAAAATCCAGGCCAGCCAGGTTCAGACGGAAAATACGGGGCAAAAGCCGACGAAACAAATTCACATTTTCCAGTAACAATGATTAGTTGGTACGACGCAATTGTTTGGTGTAACGCACTTAGCGAATTAAAAGGTCGAACCCCATGTTACACATATCAAGGCGAAATTTTACGAGATTCATCTGACACAGCAGCGTGCGATTTGGCAACTTGCGACTGGACAGCAAACGGATTTAGATTGCCAAGTGAATCAGAATGGGAATTTGCAGCTCGTTGTACAAAATTTGGAACACAAAAGGGAAACCTTATCAGCGGACAATCTCCAAACGAAGGCGAAGAATCTGCCCTTTTATATTGTTGGAATTTTCAAAACGCCGACCAAACAAGAATCGTTGGAACAGCAGGAGTTCCTTTTGACCCAGAAAACATCGCAACACCAGCGAGCGGAAATTCAAACTTTGCAGGAATCTTTGATATGAGCGGAAACGTTCTTGAATTTTGTTGGGATTGGTTTGCAAGTTACACAGAAAAAAATTTGTACGGCCCACAAATGGGATTTGAACGCGTGAGCCGAGGCGGAAGTTTTAGCATGTACACGCCATTTTTATTTTCCGGCGACCGCTATTCCTTTGACCCAAACGAAACATACAATTACATGGGCTTTAGAATAGCAGCAACCGCAAAATAATCCTACGATTAAATTAAACATATAAAGAAAAAACATCGAGCAAAAAAGGCTCCCGTGAATAACCGTACTTATGCTCCGCCGAGAGATAGCACGGACTTTTGAACATCGTATAACGTTAAAATGTCTTGTCCGTGCTTCCAGTTTTGTAGTTTCTACAAAACTGGTGGCGCAGCAAGATAAGTTCGCAATAAAAATGAGCAGCTGCGCCAACGAACATTCACTCCGCCTTTTTCAGACAATTTTTTTATATGTTTATTTTATCGAATTTACCCGGAATTTTTAAATGAATTTTACATATACCAACGTTCGTATTTTAGATATTTCCGCCCATTTTGATAAATTAAACAATTATAAATAATGTTTAAAAAAATAGATTTTGCGCGAGCGTACGGAGGTTGGTGCAAAGACACTCTGCTTGTGGCAGCCACAATAGTGGCTGGTTCTATAGTTTCTATACCACAAGCAGCGTGTAGCGAGTTATCGAGCGGTTTTGTGCCAGCCTACGTAAGCGGGAGCAATTATAAATTGTTTTTGTTAAGTCTTTGGTTTTAATTGTTTAATTTAATCCTACACTTTCTAAAGAAGCCGAAACAACAGTCCAACTATCTCCAGATTTTTTTACTTCAAGCCAAGCGTAATTTCCTTCCATAAGCGCGCCTGGATTTATAACTGTAGTGTTTCCAATTTTTTCCACGCCTTTACCTTCGTGAACGTGCCCCGTAATAACAGCCAAAGGTTGGTTTTCCAAAATAAAATCAGCAAATTTTTGGCTACCAACATGAAGTTCTGGATTTACGGCATCGCAAATTGTATTTTTTGGAGGATTGTGACTAATCAAAATAACTTTATTCCAAAGAGATTTGTCACCACTTTCATTACAAGCATTTAAAACAATATCAAAATCAGACAAAATATCATCTTCTTCACGTTCAAATTCAGTTTTTCCAGTAAAAATTGTCGCCCCACCGCTACCAGCAAAAGCAAGTCCATCATGAAAAACCAAACTTTTTTGAACAGAAACGTCTTTTTCTTCAAGAATTTCTACAAAATCAGGAGAATCACAGTTTCCTAAAACAGAAAAAATAGTGTCGTGCTTCAAACAAAGATTATACAAAGCATCAGCGCCAGTTTCAGGTTTAAAACATTCCGCAAAATCCCCCGCAAACAAAACCGCATCAGCTTCTTTAAATTGCGCGTCCATTTTGTCCAAAACATCATTTTTTGCATGCAAATCGCTAATCACTAAAAATTTCATTTTTCCTCCGTATATTCTTTTGGGCGACCGAGCAGGCTTTTCGCCATCGCTTGAAACTTCGCACCTTTGTGCTCGTTGCGAAACTCGCTATTCGCTCCATTCCTTCGGAACGCCTGCGGCGTGGCTACAATCCTTGTCGCAAAATCTTTTTTAGCATTCCGCTAAAATTTTCTCAAAAATATTTTTTAATTTCGACATTTGTTCTTTAGTTCCAATCGTGATTCGTACAAAATCATCAATTCCTTTTGTAGCAAAATGTCTGATTAAAATTCCTTCTTCTTTTACTTTTTTATACAAAACATCGCCTGAAATCTGAGGATGTTTTACAAACAAAAAGTTAGTTTGACTTTTTGTAACAAAAAATCCTTTTCGAATTAAAAAGTCATAAAATTTCTCGCGTTCTTGTACAACTAATTTTGAAGTTTTTACATAATAAGCCACATCTTCACAAGCAGAAATTCCACTTACTTGAGAAATCGCGTCAATTGGAAAGTGATTCACACAATTTTTTACAGTAAAAACAGTTTTAATAAGTTCAGGATTTGCAACAATATAACCCAAACGTTGGCCTGCTCCACACAAACTTTTACTAAAAGTGCGAACAATAATCAAATTGTCAAAATCTTTTATTAAAGGAATGCAAGATTCACCGCCAAAATCAACGTATGCTTCGTCAACAATAAAGATTTCATCTTTATTTGCGCTTTCAAGCATTTTTCTAACTTGTTCGCGTTTTATTCCAATTGCTGTTGGCGCGTTTGGATTTGCAAAAATAATTCCGCTTTTATTTTCTTTGGCACGATTCACCATTTCTTCCATATTGAGCGACCAATCTTCATTAAGCGGAACTAAATCCATAGGAATATCGTAATAACCAGCGTAAACAGGATAAAAACTGTAAGTAAATTCTGGCATTACAAATTTTTTGCTAGAATCAAAAAAGGCATAAAAAATAAAAGATAAAACTTCATCGCTTCCGTTACCACTGTAAATCATATCTGGCGTAACAGTAAAAGGAATTTTATCTTCATCACTTGGAAAAACATTTTTCCCATCAACTTTTGCATTACACAAAACGCCGCCACTTTGATTGAGCATTTTTGCAATTGCTTCGTTCAACTTTACAGAATCTGGGTCTGGATAAAGTCCCATTTTTTCAGGATTATTTTTTATAAATTTAATAACATTTTTTGCAACATTTTTGCTTGGTGGGTAAGGATTTTCGTTCGCGTTGAGTTTTATATAAACTCTGTCCTTTGGTTGTTCACCAGGCACATAAGGATGCAATTTTTCTACACGTTTTGAAACATTCATATTTTCATTCTAATATTTACACCCGGATATTTCAAGCAAAACAAAAAGTATCATAAATAATAAAAAAATTAGTTTGACCATAAAAATATACGGAATTTTACTCTTTTTTTTTATGAATAAGTGGTGTAAAATTGATAACATGGTAATTACAACAGCAAATTTAAGTTCTATAATCCGACACTATGCAGAAAAGCAAAAATCTCCTTTTATTGATTTAAGAGAATTCTGTGGCTATGTAAGAAAATACGCAGAACGTCACGTAGAAGAACAAGCCGAACTTGTAAAATATCTTGGAGACTCAACAGGAACTGTTCTAGCAGAATTAAAAGGATTAGAAGAAAAAAAACTTGCTATTTTAATAGACAATAACAACAAAAAAATGATTGTTTCAATTTCTTACTTTGCAGTCAAATTTGCAAATAGATATAAAGAAATGCACAAAAACGAAACAATTCCATTTCCGCTTACCACTGATTTACCTAAAAAATTTCCAATTAATATTTTAGATGTAAAATACGCATCTACATACATTCCATCGATTACTGAAAAACAAAATACAAAATCACCTTTGCTATATATTTTGAATTTTGAAAAAAACATTCCTTCCATCCTTTTACCAGCGTGTGTACCTTTGAATGTTTTAGTAGAAATTGCACAAAGTAAAATCCTGAAAATCTTAAAAAAAGATGAATATCACGATTATTTCTTAAAAAAATTGCGTTCCACAAATCCAACAAAAGAAATTGCTATAAAAAATTTCTTCTCGCATTTTATAGATATTCCGCAACAAAAAGCGATTGATGTTACTGGTGGCGATGAATATTATTTATGGAGCCAACTTTGTTATTTTATTCGTCAAGATTTTGAAAAAATTCAAGACAGAACTGGTGAAGACATCAATATTTTACAAGCAATTGCAATTTCTGAAATTTATAATGTTTTCTTAAAACAAAAATTTCAGGAAGAAAAGCAACGTGAACAAGCGCTTAAATCACTAGAAACAGCGTTGGCTCAATCACCTTACTTCTTCTCAATGAATCAGATTATAAAATTCCACGATGAAAGCGGTCGTCTTTTATACGGTCAATATTCAGAAGATGATTTAAGAGAATTCTTACAAAAGATGACAACTGAAGGAGAAGAAACAAAACTTCCTCCACTTTTAGTTTTTAAAGTTGAATCTGGCACAAGATATTATGTTTTTAAAAACAAAATAAATCATTTATTATTCAAACTTTGTAACGAAGCTCACGACGCTATTGAAAACATTCTTTTAGACAAATGGTACAATCTTCTTCTAAATTACGAAAAACGCCCGGAAATGACAGACACAAACAAGTTTGAAGAATGTTTACACACTTTAGTAGAATCTGTTTCACCAGTTCTTCATTCTTTATTAAACGCAAACTTTATCACATTACTCGGTTATGAAGATGATGACCCAACAATTACATTCCATTTATTCTCAAACGGAAAACTATTACCTTACAGAGAACTATTAATGTTGAATAATTCACACATTCTTTCAAAAGCAAAAGCAAGACTTCCATTCATATATTCATTACCAATAATTTCTTGGATTGTTAGTTTGTTCAGATCAAAAAAGAAAGTTAAAACTTCATATGCAGACAAACAAATCAAAAAAGAAGAGGAAGAGTCTCACGTTCCTTCAACAAGCAAATTATCTAAGCAAGAAATTCTTGTAGCAAAAGCAAAAGAAATCAGTGCTGATTTTGTCCCAGAAGGTTCAACTATCGACCGTGAATTAGACTATCTAAATAAGCAATGGAATAAATTGATTACCCACGAAGCAAATATGAACTTAACAGAAGACGTAAATGCTTTAATTAGGGATTACACTCGTCGAGTTTCAAAAACATTGACAGAATCTACTTTCACAAAAGAACGAATAAAAAATCTTGCCGAAGCGTTGGTAAAAACACCAAATATGCAAAAAATTCGAGAAGAAAAAGCGCTTACAGAGTACGTAACGCTTTATATGATAAGACTTTTGTGTAACGCACCTAAAAAATAACTTTTTTTTCACTTTTTTTTAATTTTTTTCTCAAAAAATGGTCCGAAAAAATCTTTTTCGTACATATTATATATAGGGATTTTTTTTAGTTCCTATTTGTCTGGCCGGACGTGAATTTTTATAAGTAGAGGTGTTTATGAACCAGTTGAATTCTCTTATTCTTGAGGGAAACGTTGTTAGACAAGCTGAATGTGTGGAACCTACAAAAGGTTTTAAAGTGTGCAAGTTTCCAATTGCTGTGAATCGGTTTTCTAAAAATTCAAACGGGGAAGCTTATGAAGAAGTTTCGTTTTTTGATGTAGAAGCCTATGGAAAAATGGCCGAAGTGTGTGAAAAAAATAGCACAAAGGGTCGTGGGTTGCGCGTTGTTGGAAGGTTAAAGCAAAATCGTTGGAAAGATGCGGATGGAAAAACTCAAAGCAAAATATTTGTAGTTGCGGAACACATTGAGTACAAACCAAAAACTCAAAAAGATTTTGAAAATGGGGCTGTGAATAGTTCTTCTCCAAAGACAGTCGCATATGAAGAATCTTATGAAGATGAAGCTGTGTTTTAACACATCTTCTGTTTTGAAAATTAACGTCTAATTTTTTGAGGAAATGTAGTGTGAAAAAAGTAAAACTTTTTCACACTTCTATTTCCTCTCTAAATTATCTTTTTTTCTTTTTCAAATTTCTTGCATTTTGTTTTTTTGAATGGGAATCTCTTTGTTTCGATGATTTTTCTAAAGCTCTTTGAGTTGCAGCTTTATATGCTTCCATTTGTTGTGGAGAATAAAATCCATCTTTCCAATTGAAACGGGAAATATATGGTAATGGCTGAGCTTTTGTCAAAGAAGTCATAATTGCTTTAATTTGATTTCTAAAAACTTTTGTATTTGAAAAATCTATTAAAATTCTTTTGAATCCAGCACTTTCTAGTACTTTTATTTTATCTGTAATACAGAAAGGTTCGTCTGGAATTACAAAAGAACCATCCTCGGATGAATTTACCCTGAAAACTTTTTCTTCTTTGTCTTTAAAATAAGTAAAATCATAATCCTGAGGTAATTTAAATCTCATTCTAAACAAAGTTGGATACGCAAAAACAGGAACAAGAACTCTTGGACGGATTTTTTGATCAAATGTCGCTTCCAAATTTCGTCTAGAATTTTCATAAGGCATAATAAATGCTCCTACGTCTTGATTTTCTAGCCAAGATACAGCCCAACGATTAAATGTATATAAGTATGGACCTGCAATTACATTCACTTTTTTATTTTTGAGCATTTGTAAATGAGCGATATTATTTGCTACAAAATTGAAATATCCGTTTTGAATAAGTTTACCCAATTCTTCTGATAATTCATCTTCTTGGGACGATGTACAGAATGGATCTAGAGAAATATAAACCTGCTTTTTTGAGAAAGGTAAAACTGTTTTTTGATTTATCAAATCAACTTTAGTTTCTGAGTTATAATCGATGATGATTCTAACAGGACTAATTCCCTGAACCGCAAAAACATCAGAAATAGAGGAAACTTGAACATAAATTCCTTCAGGAAAATAAGAAAGTTCTTTATCTTTTACCGATGTTAAATCTAAAATCGGTAACAACTGGTCGCCCGGTTGTTTTCTATAACGAGATAAATCATGTGGTAAAACATGAGAATATCGTTTTGACATGGATTTTGTTTGCAAAAGATAAACACTGTCACCCATAGAAAATCCAGTTGGTATATCAAGCCATCTTCTACCGTCTTCTGTAATCTCTACGCTTCTAACTTTATGACTTTCTCGACCTGTATCATCTTTTTTATGCAATCTGATTGAATCGCCCGGATCAGGATCATAAGCTCCACCTGTCAAAGTAGCTAGTTGAATCATATTTGAGTTATTATCTTCATCATTTGAAGAATTTTTTCGAACTGCCTCAATTAATTCTTTGCTAGCTGGTTTTATAGCAGAAATTTTTCCCAAATAAATACCAGTTCCGCCAGCTTGATTTGGATTTAAAATTTTAGAAGAAACTTGTTCTTGTGCATCTTTATTAGAATTAAATCCATACCAATATGTTGTTTTACTTCTTGCAAAATCTGCAGACAACATACGTTTTCCAGCTGCGACAACTCCTTTTTTATCTTCTTGCCAATGATCAATAACATATCGATAAGCAGCAACAACATTTCCAACATATTCAGCACTTTTCATTCGACCTTCAATTTTAAAAGAATCAACACCAGCCTGAATTAAATTTGGAATTTGATCTATAAGCTGTAAATCGCATGGAGAAAAATAATAACCTTGTTTTGTTCCACCAGGAACTTCTGCAGTATAAAAACGGCGGCAAGCCTGTGTACACATCCCTCGGTTCGCAGACTTCCCACCTAAAAAGCTAGAAAAAAGACACAATCCCGATTCACTTACACACAAAGCACCGTGAACAAACACCTCAAGTTCTGCACCTGTTTCGATTTTAATTTTTTTAATTTCTTCCAATCCTAATTCTCTTGCAAGAACTAATCTTGTAAAGCCTTCTTTTTGCAACAATCTAACAGCATTCGAACTTTCAACATTCATCTGAGTGGATGCATGCAATTTTAAATTCGGAAAAAATTCCTGTGCCATTCTAATAACAGCATAATCTTGAACAATCAGACCATCAGGTTGAACTTCATTCAAATAGTTCAAAAACCTATATAATCTTTCTGTCTCTCTTTCTTCACAAACTGTATTTACAGTAACATATATTTTCTTTCCTTGACGATGAACAGACTCAACAGCGGCTTCAAATTGATTCCAAGCAAAATTTGTAGTTCGCAATCGAGCATTAAAACTTTTTAGTCCTAAATAAACTGCATCTGCACCTTCACCAATAGCAGCATCAAGAGATTCTATATTTCCAGCAGGAGCTAATAATTCAACCATACTAAAAATATATCATGTTATCCATAAACAATCCATAGTTGCGAAATTTTTACAGATTATCGTTATTCTTGCACAATCTCTCCTGGAGTTGCTTTTGTAACAATCCATGAATTCACACCAGACTTGTAAACTTCTTCCAACTCATCTCCATTATTAATTTTGACCAAAATTTCATTCATACCGACTCTAGAAATCGTTTTTGTAGTAGTTAAAGACGAAGCATCACTCGCATTATTTATAGAACTATCTTCATAAATTCCACAATCATCTACAACAGTTAAAAACTCATTGAATTTTTCATTCCATTCAGTTACTTCACTATCCCGGTACATAACTACATCCAGAATTTTACCATCACTTGAATTTCTAATAAAAACAACATCAGTTTTATCACCAAAACATGTTTTATCGTTTGTACACCACAAATCTCTTACATTAGGATTTGTATACGATGTTGTTGCTAAAGATAAATCTTCTCCTTCTTCACTTACACAACCAACGCCCCTAGTTCTCAAATGCACTACAAAAATTTCACCCTTCTTCACATCAATAGCCGGAAAAACATACTTTCTTTCTTCACCATCATACGCACTTACTAATTCCAAACCTGCAAGATTTCCATCCGATAAAGCAAGAATCTCCACAAATTCAGTTCTATAAAAATCATTTTCTTTTTCAGACTTACTCTGCGAAGCAGTCGAAGTTTTCAGTTCTGTCATCATCAACAAAGGAACTCTCGAATTAAAACCGCTAAAAGGAACAGCAAAAGTAATTGAATTTCCTGCTGTATCTTCTACAGTCCCACATAACTCATACATCTGTCCAACAACCATATCTTCTGCAAAAACAAAAGTAACAATTTTTCCAGATTCATCATAATCAATAGTCGCATCAACAGCATTTCTTTGATTCGTAAAAATATCTACAAAAACAGAAATCGTTTCTACAGAACCTTGTTGTTCCAAATGTACCCCATCATCTTCCGCCACAGGCGAAACAAACCAATCCTTTACAGTCACTTGTTCAGAAAAAATCAACTGAATTGATTTTGAATCACGAACAATTACTTCATCTAAAACAGGTGGTAAAATATCCCCTTTTACGATTTGCATTCCTTCTGTAGAAACTTTACAAGAAAAAGGAATCACGGACATAATTACAATCCCTGAAATAAACATAGACTGGCAAAGAACCTTTACCCAATTTTTAATAAATCCAACACTTTTCAAAATATACCCCTAAATTTTTGATTCGATGTTTGCAACGCAAACAAGAATAGGATAAAAGTATCCCTCTAAAAAAAATAAAGGGTGCAAGCAACTCTGCTTTGCACCCCAAGGAGGTAATTCATTTAGGAAAATCAAACCATATATAATATAGAAAAAAATATTTTTTTTCGGAGCAAATTTTTGAAAAAAAATGATTTTTTTTCAAAAATTTATTCGATTTTTGTAGCTTCTACCATATATCTGATAGAAATTCCTTTATCATCTTCTAAAATTTTCTCAATTACAAAAATCAAATTTTGTTCTGAAGTATCACACATAATACGTTCAATTTTATAACTTGCAATTCCTTTTCTTGTAATATTTGGTGAACCAATTTTTTGTGAAGAAATAACGTTGCCTTCACAATCAAGTTTTTCCATCATGATATAGAATGAAGATTTTACATCTTTTCCACTACCATTAATAGTTGGAATTAATTTTATAGAAAAAGAATTTGGATTCTCGATACTTGAATTTCTGAAATCTGTAAATTTAATTTCATCAGTTCCCGCTTTATTTACATCATCACAAATATATAAAACTCGGTCCGAATCTGCTTGTTTTAATTTTAAATCTTTTAAATAATAAAAATTTTTTGCTTCCAAAGATTCGTAGATTTCTTTACCAACTTTTCCTGCAGTAACAGCAGTAGGTTTAATCTTAAAAACACCACCATCTACATAATCATTTTCTTGAATATCAACAACATAGATTTCTGCCCAACCTTGATATTTTTTATCAGTTTTCCCATATTGACCAAATACATAATATTTTCCGTCTTCAGAAAAACCTTTATCTACAAAAGATGCAACATCTCCTGCAAAAACAGAACCTAGTGAAAAACAAATAGCAACAAAAGCAAAAAATACTTTTCTCATCATTTCCTCCATATATACAAGTTTGCAACACAAACTTTTTAAGATAAAAACCAACAAAAGTTTTGCAGTTTTTATTTTATTCGTCCACAAAAAATTAATGAACAATTTATATACACTTTAATTTTCGGATTATTTTTTTATCACTTTACTATTATTTCACTTAGATATAATATTTATTTTATGACTATCAAATTTAGAAACAGATTGATTTCTTTGCTTTGCATTCTTTCGCTTGTTTTTCTTTTATTTAATACAACGATTTTCCTTATAAAATTCTTTACAAATTCACTTGATTTATCTTATTTTCAATCTTTTTATAAGAACAGTGTTCCATTTTTATTCAGATATAACATTTTTTATATTTTTGCAGCAAATTTTTTACAGATTTTTTATGTTGCATTAACTTCATTTTTTTTATACAGAACATTTGAAAAAACACAAGCAAAAGATATCATTTTCTTTTATCTGATTTTAATTGCTTTTTTGGTAGATACATTCAGAATCTGGATTATTTTATTTAATCTGACAGGCACTTTTACTGGTTTGCTAATTTTTTGTGGGAATGCTTCTCTTTTTGCAAAACTGTTAATTCCAATTTCATTTCTTCTTACAGTAATTTCTAGAGATTCGTCGGAACATCATGAAGAAGAAAAGATTTTGTTTATTATTTTAATTTGTGCTTTTGTTCTTGCATTAATTATTCCTCTAAATACGGCAAAAATTCTACGAACTTGTACAGTTAGTTATGCTTTTAGAAAAGAACTTATAAATTATGCAATTATAAGCATTTTATTAACAACAATCTTTTTATTTTATGATAATTATAAAAATGAATATTCACAATTAACAACTGTTGGAGTTGTTTTAGTTGCAATGGGCATTTATTCTACAATAAATTGCACGAATTTATTTTTGTTCATTTTGAGTTTTGTTTTTTTGACAGTAGGAACTTTTTTATATTTAAAAAATCTTCACAAACAATATTTATGGCTTTAGAAAATACACATTTGAATTAAATAATAAATTCCGCCGATTGAAATTGGAATTACAATGTTGTCCAAATCTTCCAAAGGCAGCATTTCTACAAGCATACCAAATAAAGCGATTATAAAACTGATTATTAAATTTTTAGAAACATAAAATGTAGATAAGATAACAGCACAAAAACACGCTAAACTTCCTGCAATCGTTTTTCCATTTGTAAAAGGAATTTTTGTTTTTCCGAACATTTTGCCAACAAGACTTGCAAGTCCATCTCCAAATGCAAGGGCATAAATTCCAACACGCATTGCTTCATAAGGTAAAAGGATTGCTGCTGTGATAATTCCAAAAACTAATGAAATTGGTCCGAGTACAATTTTATTTTCATCTCTTTCTCTAGAAGCAAATTCTGTGATTTTGGAAATTAGAGGAACTTTAAAACCCTCCAAACGAATAATTTCAGAAAGTACAAACAAACTAACAACAATAAATAACGCAATTATAACTTGCCAATAAAATCTATCTAACAAAAAAGGAATTACAGCACTACATAGATGAATCAATTTTCTGAACAACTCTTTTAGTAAAATAGTTTTTTGCTGCACTGGTTTATTCCTTATCTTTAAGAGTTTTTGGAATTTCTACATAAATTGAAGGCTCAAATGTAGAAATTGGTCTTGAAACATATTTTATATTTTCTAAAGCAAGATTACTTCCATCTAATCTTACAAGAGTTTGCTGATTTCTTGTTAATGCATCCCACGCTCTTACTGATTGCTGGAACTGAACAATTGCGTGTGCATTTTTAGAACTGTCACCTGTGCGTTTTGCAAGACGAGCTAAAGTAACACCGTAATTGTTTGCTGCGCATAAATATGTATTTACAATATCATAATCTGCTTCGCTTGCTTGTGGGAAAACAATTCCTTGGTCTGCAATTTCTTTATCCAAAGAATCAATCAATTGAGCGTAATAACCTTCGGCTGCATAATCATCACCACGTAAATACAAAGTATTTGCCATTGCAAGCAACAAATTACGTTCTTTTAAGTTACCTTCACCCGCTTTCATGAACGAACCAAGTGCTTCTAAATAATTCTTTTGTTGGTATTGAATATATCCAATTCTGTATCTTATAGAAGAATTATCGTAACCAAGATTTATTGCATTTTTATAATTTTCTTTTGCTTGAATATAATCGCCCGAATGTTCAAAATTTATATCAGCCAAATCCGCATACATATTTCCAATTTCTGCGTTGCCTTTAAATCCTGCGTTATCGCGTTCTACAGTGTACAAAGAAATTCCTTGAGTAAACTGTTCTTGTGCTTTTAGATAATCTTGTGATTTTACGTAAAATTCGCCCAACAATCTGTAAGAATCGATGTATTTGTAAATATCACGACGTTTTAGAGTTTTTGCATTATCAAATTTTTCGATTGCATCTCTAAGAGCACTTTCTATGTAGAGATTTTCGCTTGTAAGAACAAAATATTTTGCAAGATTATAAGTTGCAACTGGATTTTCTGAATCTGTAGTTACAGCCCGTTGCAACAATCCGCGTAAACCTTCAATTTTATAACGCAATGGTTCTTCAGAAGGTGTCAAAGGTTCGTACATTTTTTCGAGCAAATATCCGCTTAATTCAGTCCAATCTTCTGGCGCTAAAGATTTTTCTTTTGGCTCAAAAAGATTTTTATATGCAAGAACGTATGCCAAATTATCTGTACGAATGTAATAACGCATCATTCTAGAATGATACAAATCATTTGGTTTATAAAGTTGCAACAAAGATGAATATTGTTCTTGTGCCAAATCAAATTTAGACGAATCTTTTTCTGTTCCCCATTCAAGGAAAACATCACCTAACATCAAAATTCCATCAGGATCATTTACATGATAATCCAAAACTTCACGTCGAAGGATTTCTTCTGCGCGTTCGTAATTTGCCAAATCGTCTAATTCCATTTGAGCATATTCAAGACCGGCAGTTTTATCGTTATTAAAGCAACGCAAAATATTTGTATACATTTGTGCTGAACGTTGGTATTGTTTTTTCTCACGATAAGCACGTGCATATTTGAAGAACCAGTTTTTGCTTAATCTATATCTTACCGCACTATCAAATTTTACTTTAGATTGTGGGAATTCGTTTTGTTCGATTAACGCATAACCTTGTTTGTACAAACTATTTGCTTTTGCAGGAATATAAATACAATGTTTTGTAAAATTGAATAATCCCCAACCGATAAGAATCATCAACATAAAAATTAATGTGCCAGGAATTATTTTATTTCTTAATTGATATTGAACAGATTTTTTATAAGCTTCGTATTCTTCTGCAGAACGTTGTTCGTAATCACGAGGAACAGGAATTGAAGTATCAAGCATTTTTTCCAATAAAGCAGCAACTTGGCGAGCTGGTGCTTTATTTAAGATTTTTTCAATTACTTCAAATTCTGCATCATCTGTAAATTCATCTTGAACAATAAAATTTTCAAACGCAAGACGAACGTTCAAAGGATAAGTACTGAAATTCTTTAAGAATTGTTTATATTGTTCGTCGCTTAAAGTATTTGGAGGAAGTTTATCGCCTTCTAATCCGCCAGAAAAATCAACTTCGTCAATATTAGCATTTGGTTTTGGTTGAGGCGCAACAATATCTGAAGAAGTTTCTACATCAGAAAAACCTGGAATTTCAAATTCCTGATTTTCAAAACTGAAGTCATCTTCATTCCCTGTTTCAAAATTATCAGAATTTGCACCAAGTTGTGCATCAGTTTCTGGAATATCAAAATCTAAGTTTTCAATATCTGAAATATCAAATGTTTCTACTTCTTGATTTTCGCTTGGTTGTTCAACTTCAATATCGTTATAATCATCAATATCAGAAGGATTAAATAAATCTTCTACCACAGGCGAAGAAAAATCGTCGAGCTCTGAAGTTTCGGTTGCAACTTCCACACTTTCATCAATGTTTGGTAAGTCAAAATCGTCGAGCTCTGTACTTTCAGTTGCAACTTCCACACTTTCATAAATGTTTGGTAAGTCAAAATCGTCGAGCTCTGAAGTTTCAGTTGCAACTTCCACACTTTCATCAATATTTGGCAAATCAAAATCGTCGAGCTCTGAAGTTTCGGTTGCAACTTCTATACTTTCATCAATATTTGGCAAATCAAAATCGTCGAGCTCTGTACTTTCTTCTGCTACTTCCACACTTTCATCAATGTTTGGCAAATCAAAATCGTCGAGCTCTGTACTTTCAGTTGCAACTTCCACACTTTCATCAATATTTGGCAAATCAAAATCATCGAGCTCTGTACTTTCTTCTGCTATTTCCACACTTTCATCAATGTTTGGCAAATCAAAATCGTCGAGCTCAAAACTTTCGCTTGATTCTTCTATGGTTTCTTCTGGAATTTCATCAATATCAGAAGGATTGAATAAATCTTCAATAGAAGGGGACGCAAAATCGTCATCTTCCGATGATGGAATTTCTTCCAAAATTGCTTCCTCAGATAAAAGCTCAGGTTCTTCTTCTATAACTTCAGGAATTTCTACAGATTCTGGTTCTTCATCAAAATAATTTTCTTCTTCAACAGTTTCTTTTGATTGTTCGCCAAATCCTTCAGAACCGTCAAATCCTTCACCTGCAAGAAGCGCATCCAAATCCATATCTGCAATGGAAATTTCTTCTGGTTCAGATTCAACTTCTGGTTGTGGAGTTTCTTCTTCCATAAATGCAGACAAATCTGGCATTCCAAATTCTGAATCTTCAGAAAAATCTTGAATTGGATTTAACAACGAAGACATATCTGGCGCTTCAAAAGAAACGGTTGGTGCTTCATCATTTTTAGATTCGGGTACAATTCCTGTAATATCAGAAAAATCCTCGTCCAAAACTTCAACTTCTACAACGGCAGGTTTTTCTGGCATTCCGAGCACAAAATCTTCGGAATCGTTTTTATCTTCTACATCTTTGGGAATAGGAAATTTTATTGGTTGTTCACCGCGGGCACTTCTAAGAGTAATTTCATCACCAAGAGAAAGGATATCTTTATTAAATTTTTTTAGCTGACTTAAGCCCGGCATATTAGTTTAATTCTACTCCACTTCAAGTATAAATTACAAGTTAAAGTTTGTATTATAACTTTACTCTTCTTATATGAACGGAAAAAAAACAAATTGACTTGAGAAAAAACATCACACATTCTGCAAAATATCAACTGTGTGAGAAGTTGCGCCCATCAATTCTGGACGTTCACAAGTTGCAAGATGATATTGTACAAAAAGTTCAAAAGTTTCTTCATCCATAGCATTTAATTCACGACGCATATAATCAGAAGGTCCATCTGCCGCAATGATTTTTACACGTTTATTTTGCGCAAGTTCATTCAATCGGTTTATATCTTCTAGCCGAACGTAATTGTAAAGTTCATTTTCATCAGAAATTGTGTGAAAATCTTGCGTAATTGTACCTTTTTGCAAACATTCTTTTATTTTATTTTCTTTAAAACAATACGAAATTACACTGTATTCGTTCATTACGTATGCAACAAAAATAAAACCGCCTTTTTTTGTAACACGTTTAGCTTCGGCAAATGCTTTCAATTTGGATTCTTCATCATTTATGTGATACATTGGCCCCAACATCAACGTAATGTCAAAAGTTTCATCTGGTAAAAAATGAAGATTTGTTGCGTTTCCTTGCCAAGTTTTTACAGGCGTATGTTTGGCGCGCAAAGTTTCTATATTTCGTTTTACAAGTTCCACCGCAGTAACATCATAACCTTCGCTTACAAGGCTAACAGAATATCTTCCAGTTCCCGCCCCAATATCCAAAATTTTTATCTGGGAAGAATCTTTGTCTTTTGGCAAAAAATCGTGAATATATTTTAGAGTTGTTGTAAATTCCACAATTCCATGACGAGTTGTAAGCCGATGTTCTTCGTTGAATTTATTGTAATATTTTTCTAATAAAGCAGTTCGTTTTTCCATCACTATATTTTACACAGAAAATCAAAAAAATTATAGGATTAAATTAAACATATAATAAATAAACATCGAGCGAAAAAGGCTCCCGTGAATAACCGTACTTATGCTCCGCCGAGAGCCCTCGCGCTTCGCTTGAGTGAATATATCGAACAGTTTTATCGGGCTCAACGCTGCGCAAAGCACGAACATTCACTCCGCCTTTTTCAGACAATTTTTTTTATATGTTTACTTTATCGAATTTGCCCGAAATTTTAAAATAAACTTTACATATACAAACGTTCGTCTTTTAGATATTTCAGCCTGTTTAGATAAATTAAACTTAAAAAAATAATGTTAAAAAAAATAGATTTTGCGCGAGCGAACGGAGGTTGGGGCGAAAACACTCTGCTTGTGGCAGCCACACTAGTGGCTGGTTCTATAGTTTCTATACCACAAGCAGCGTGTAGCGAGTTATCGAGCGGTTTTGAACCAGCCTACGTAAGCGGGAGCAATATTAAATTGTTTTTTTTACTCTTAGATTTTATTGTTTAATTTATTCGTACTTTTTTGTTGACGAAAAATAAAACTTTGTCATATACTTTCTTTATGAAAAAAAGATTTTATTTACAACTCATTTTATTTTTTACACTTGTTTCGTCACTTTTTTGTGAAGAAACTTCTATTCAAAACCTTCATAAATTCAAACTAAAAAATGGTTTGACTCTTTTTGTTGCAGAAAATCATGCAGTTCCTTTAGTTTACACAGAAATTGCTTTTAGAACTGGCGGACTTCATCAAACAAAAGAAACAGCGGGTCTTTTTCACCTTCTTGAACACATGTTATTCAACGGAAACGATTTATATCCAGATTCCGCAGCGGTGAGTGATGCTTTGCAAAACTTTGGTCTTACAAGCTACAATGGAACAACTTCCTCAAACCGAGTTAATTTCTTTTTTGAGATTCCATCCAAAGACTTGGAAAATGGATTAAAATTTTGGAATGCAGCAATTACATCAAGTAAATTTGATAAAAACACTTTGGAAAATGAAAAAAAAGTTGTAATTTCAGAAATATCTAGATACAACGTTCAACTAAATGACATGGTTTATTTGGCAGTTTCAAAACTCTTGTATCCAGAATCTACTTGGAAAGATGATAATGCAGGTCCTATAAAAAACATTCAAAATGCAACTGTAGAACAACTTTTAGAAATTAAAGAAAACTTTTTTATTCCAAATAACGCAGCGCTCTTTATTGGTGGCGACGTAGAACCTAAAAAAGCTTATGATTTAGTGAATGAAATTTTTGGTTCTTGGAGCAACAACGGAAAAAACGCTCCTGCCTTAGAAAAAGCGCCAAAAGTAGCAGAATATGACAAGCCTCAATTTTTTGTGTTCCCAACTACAGGAATTGCAAAAGATTATATGCAAACAGCTGTCGTTTACGCAGGACCAGGATATGACTACGACAAAGAAGGATGTCTAGCAATTCACCAATTAGAGAATAAATTTAATTCCTATGGTTATTATCAGTTATGGAAAGAAAAAGATTTACAAATCCCTAATCTAACTTTTATTAACTCCA
This sequence comes from Treponema bryantii, assembly GCA_015061465.1. GTDB lineage: Bacteria > Spirochaetota > Spirochaetia > Treponematales > Treponemataceae > Treponema_D > Treponema_D bryantii_D. The sequence continues at coordinate 18,755 of SUWN01000023.1, forward strand.
ATTCAGAAACCAAAAGAACAAATAGTAGATTCCAAATCACAACAATAACTGTAAATCCTTTGGAAAATCCTGCACAACGAACAAAAAAAATCCAAGAATGTGTACAAGAAGGAATTGCACAATCTATTACAAATCAAAATCTATATAACAAAAATTATTATGATTATTTAAAAAGATATTATGAAGATGATTATCTTATTCGGGCAGAAGTTGCTTCTAATTTATGTTCAAATTTAAGTAATTGGTGGGCAGGAAGTACCCCAGATTTATTTTTTACTTATCCAGAAGAAATGTGTAATCTTCCGTTTGAAGAAATTACTGAATTAAATGAAAAATATTTTTCAAAAAAACCAATCGTAATTTCTTTAGTACATTCAGAAGTTTATGAACAAAAAAAAGATGAATTTGAAAAAGAAGGATTTAAAGTAATCACAATGGAAAACGCTCCTTGGTGGAGTGAAATTGAATAATTTATTTATGGAAAAGAATATGAAAAAAATTTATAAAATCATTCTATTAATACTGTCTCTTGTTATGTTAGTTTCTTGTGCTTCTACTCCAAAAAAGAAAAAAATAAAACCTTTGGAAATAATCAAAACTGATTTTGGCACAATAGAAAAATATGAATTAAAAAATGGAATTCCTGTTTTTTACAAAAAAAACACAGCAAACCGCGTAAATAATGTAACAATTTGTATGAATGGTGGACTTAGACATTTAACAAAAGAAACAAGTGGTCTTGAATACGCAGTTGTAGATTGTATGGCAAAATCTTCACATTTATATGATGCAGATACAAGACAAGAATATTTTAACCAAACAAATGCAACAATAAATACATTATCAACAGCATCTGCATCTTTTATTTCGCTCAACGTTTTGGATAAATATTTTAGCACAATGTTTCCAATTTTTATGGACGGTTTTTTGCACCCAAATTTTGCAACACTCTTTTTAAACACTCAAATGGAAAAAATGCAAATAGAAATCGCTGAAAGAGAACTCAATCCAGAATCACTTCTTTTTGATATAGCAACCCAAGTTTTGTACAAAGATCATATTTTTGAAATTACAACTTATCCAACAAGAACTAGCATACAAAATTTAACTTACGAAAATATGATGGCTCACGTTCCTCTTTTACACAAAGCACAAGATTTGAGCATTTTTATTGTTGGAAACATCGACATCGATTACTTTTTAAATATTTTAAATTTAGAAATTAATCTTGGTGGACTAACAGCCGACGGAGAACCATTAGGTCCTTTGGAAGTTCCGTTTGTACCTCTTGATAAACTGAATGTGTTTATGAAGAACACTCGCATGCCTGGAACGGCTGTTATCGCAAGAGCATTCTATGTTCCAAATGTGCAGGATTATTCAGAACAATTAAAAGCAAATTTGACATCGTCTATTTTTTCTAAAATTTTATACAATGTTGTAAGAGAAAAATATGGCGCATGTTATACACCTATGTCTTACATTTTAGGTGGATATTCGAACGTTGGTTTGGAGGTTCTATTTTCAGTTTCTGATTTTGAAAATTTTGCAGACTATATGGAAGAAGCTCGCCAAATTATGCAAAAAGGACTTTATATTCAATCTATTAATCCAGACGGTAGTTTTGAGCTTGTTCCTCTCCAAAATAAATTACAAGGATTTAAAAATTCGTATATAAATTCATCTTTTATAGACCAAAAAACAACACAAGGAATTGCGCTAAACATTGCAAATAACTACTTATTGTCAAATGATTTTTCAAATTCACATTTAATAGAAACTTTAAAAAAAATCACTGTAGAAGATATTATAACTACATTTGAAAAATATTGGTTACAAGAAGAAGATATGTGGGTTTCGATGGGTGGCGACAAAGAAATTGAGATTATACAATCAGTTTTGCAACAATAATCTCCCGTGCGCACAAAAAAAAATGAGGAACATCGCGGATTAAGAGATGTTCCTCAAAAAAGAGAAAGGAGGTATGAATTCAAGTAAAATAAGAATGGCAGTCTAATAAAATAACATTCTTATAAGAAATTAGTTACAAACAAAATTATTTATTTTTTATATTTGTAACGTTTTCCATCGTTGTAATAAACTTTTGCGTCAATACCTTTTAATCCCTCTAGTTTTTTATATTCTGTACTTGGCCAATCTAAAATAATTTTTTGATTACTTGCCCAACCTTCAAACGCATCTTTTCCAATAAAATAAACAGAAGAAGGAATTACAAGTTCTTTTATTTTTGTTGTATAAGAGAACGCATTCGAACCTATAATACGTAGTTTATCATTCAAAATAACGGTTGAAAGATTCTTACAATCAGCAAAACAGTTTGGATTAATCTCTGAAACATCTGGGCCTAGTTCAACTTTTCTTATATTTTTATTTTTTGTAAAACTTTGTACTGCAGTTGCTCTTTCTGCAATTTTAATTTCAACAACATTAGGTGTATTTTTATATGAACTACCATCTACCAAACCATTTACGTAGATTTCAGCACATCGTTTAGATTTTTGCACGATTTTACTACTTCTCTGACTCAAAGGAATTTTAAATCCTACAGACAATGATGAAGCTGAATAATTTTGAATGTCAGCAAAATTTGGTGGGAAGTCATAAACAAAATTCCATCTAAAATCAATGTGAGAAACTAACAAAAGCCCCGCAAATGCTTCTACCCTAAATTTTGCCATTGGATTTTTAGAAATATTTGTCAAATCAAAAACATTGTACATTGCGCCAACCCCGATGTATGGTTCAAAATACGCACTTGGAATTGCAAACCTTACAGCAGCATCTACAAAAAATCCATTTTGTTCATATTCCCTGTAAAAATATTTCACGCCGCCTTCCAAAACAATCCATTGTAAATCTAAAATATCAAAATCAATACCTGCATCCATTCTTAAAACATTTTCAAAAGTGAACATTGTAGAATCAATATTAAGTTTTATATTCAAGAATGGGAACAAAGCTTTTGTTCTTTGTTTTTTAGGTTCTTCTATGTCTTTATATTCTACTCTTTCTTTAAAATCATCTTTTGGTTCTTCTTCAATATTTTCTACAACAATCAGATTTTCTTCAATAATTAAGTCTTCTTCATCTGAAGTTTCTTCTACAACAAGCACTTCATCTTGAACTTCTTCGTTTTCTTCAACTTGTTCTACTTCGGCAATTTCTTCAAACAACGCTTCTTCTGGCAAAATTTGTTCAACTTCTTCAATTATTTCTACAGTTTCATCTTCCAAAACAATAATTTCTGTTGCAACAAAATAATCATTTGGATTTACAACAACGATATTGTAATAACCTTCGCACAAAAGTTCGTAATCATATTCAACCTGAATAAATTTCTTTTGTGTGTCACGATAAATAATTTCAAGCGGAACAATTGCGCGTCTTGTAGGTTGAATCTGAATTGCATTTTCAAAATCACTCAAATCTTTTGGTTCTAAATAAACTCGTGTATCTTCAAAAAAGATATTTTCACCTTTAATAAAAAAAGTGTTTGTTTCATTTTCAGCGGCTTTATTCAAAAATATCGTTTGACTGTCATTCCAAACATCCAAACTGTCCATATCATCATAAATATAAGGAATTAATTTGTTTTTATTTTGAATTTTAAATGTTTCTATTGTTGAAGTTGAAACTTTTACGCCATAAATATTAAAAACGCTCAACGAAGTTCGATATTCACCTTGTGGCAAAAGCGCTTCTAAATATGTTTCTTGAGTTTCTTCAACAAGAAAACTTTTCCATTCACCAGAAGGTTGTTTTTGAATTATTTCAACCTGATATTTTCTTGCCTTTGGATTTACACGCCAAGAAAACGTTTTATATTGTTTTATTCCATTGACAGAATCTGCAAACAAAAATCCAGAAATCAAAAATTGCAATAAAAAAATAGAATACAAAAGTTTTCTTTTCATAGCGTTATCCTTTTTCTTAATTTGTTTGAGCAAAATTAATAATTTGCTCAGTTAAAAGTGGAATAAGTTGTTTTTTTCTAGAAACAATATCTTTTAAATAATAAACACTTCTTTCTTGTTTTGGGAAAGTGATGAATGGCACAAAAGGAGCATCGCACACAATCAAAAGCACGCTTGATAATTGTGTAATATCTGTAACAAGCAATGAAGCAAACAACGCTTTACGACTTCTGCGTTCAATTTCCAATTCATCAAAGAATTCTTTTTTACGGCTCAAAATTTCGTTTGCATTTCCAACTTCAATCTGACTTACAGTATAAACAAATTTTCCTTCTGTATATTCTTTCATATCTTGACGAACAATTTCGCCAGCGTTGCGACTTCCAACACGGCTTCCGGCAAGTAAGATTTCGTTACCAAGTTCTTTTATATCCAAATCTGTAATGTCAGAAAGATATTCCGCAGTTTCCTTATCAATTTCAGTTGTTGTTGCCGATTGTAAAATCAATGTATCAGACAAAATTCCGCACAACAAAATAGAAGCAATTTCTTTTGGCATAGAAACACGTTTTTCGCGGTACAAATTTGCAATCAAAGTTGAAGTAGAACCAACTGGTTTATTAATAAATGTGATTGGATATTTTGTAGATAAAGTTCCTATTCTGTGATGGTCTATTACTTCTTGAATCTTGTAATTTTCAATTCCATCTACCGCTTGTGAAATTTCATTGTGGTCTACTAAAATCATTTCTACATTTGGTTCTTGCATCAAATCATGTTCGCTAATCAAACCAAGAATTTTATCATCACCACTTACAACAGGCAAACATTTACATGGAGAATTTTTTAATTTCTGCTGAATTTTTGAAACGCTGTCGTTTATGTGAACTGGTTTAATATCAGCGTCTGCCATTTCTGAAACTGGAGTTGAATAAGCAATAAGCATAGAAGTTGGCGAAGTTGAATATGGACTGATGATTACATCAACCCCATTTTTTTCTGCCAAATCACGCAATTCTTTTTTCATTACAAAACCAGATGTAATAATTAAAAGTTTTACTTTTGCGTCAATACACAATTTGTGAATATCATCTCTATCAGAAGCAATAACGATAATATTTTCTGTAGCGTGAGCTTCAAGACGTTTTTTAAAAGTTTCGTAAGATGAGGAACCAACCAAAACTGAATATTTACGAATTTTTTCTGCATTGTCGCTTACAATAATTGGCTGTGCGTTCAAAGTTTTTTGAATCAAAGCGATACTTGTTGGAATTGCAGCCTTTCTATCAGGATTCAAAACTGTCATTACGTTTTGTGCAAAAACACTGTAATGCATTAAAGAAAGATATTTTCCGTCTTTATCGCAAACAGGAATAACTCTACTGTTAGAAGTTTGCATTTTTCCAATTGCATCCCAAACCGAAACATCCTGCTGAACCGCTTCTTCCAAACCTGACATATAATATTCCACTTTTGGAATCATATCTGGTAAATATTTGGGAGGAACAATATCGAATTTTCTAAAAATATAATCTGTCTGCGGATTTAAATGTCCCGCTCTTGCTGGAAAATAATTATTAAAACCAAGCAGATTTTTTAACTTTGCATAAGCAACTGCAGCAACAACTGCGTCTGTATCAGGATTTTTGTGACCTATAATGTAAACTGTTTTATCCATTGTTTTAATATAAAACAGTGCTTTTCAAAAATCAACTGTCTTTTTGTTTTTCGCTAGATGAATTAAAACTAAGTAATAATATAGAAACTAATATCGAAATTATTCCAATTATTTTAAAAACAGAAACTTGTTCTTTCCAAATAAAAAATCCGATTAAAGTTGCAACAAGAGGTTCAACTGTAACTAAAATTGCCGCTTTTCCTGTTTCAAGGCCACTTAATCCTACAGTATAAAAAATGTAAGGAAGAACTGTACACAAAACAGAGATTCCTACAGAAAATAAAAGTGTTTTTACGTTTATCATTTGTGGGATTTGTGAAATTGAACAAAATGGAATTATACTGATTGCAGAAAATAAAAAAGTGTAAAATGTAACTGTCAAAGAATCGTATTTTTTTAAAGCGATTCTACTAAAAATTGAGTATAGCGCGTAACCAAAACCAGCGCACAATCCTATAAAAAATCCTTTTGCGCTCAATCCTCCTTGTCCGCCAATTCCACTTACCAAAATACAGCCTGCAAACGTCAAAATTAAAGCAATGATTTTTACAAAAGTGATTTTTTCTTTAAAAAACAAAACTGACATCAACAAAACAAAAATTGGTGAAGTGTACAATAAAATTACAGCAACTGACGCGCCACTTTCCAAGATTGTATAAAAATAACAAAGTGAAAAAAAAGTAAGACTGATTACGCCAGTTCCTAAAAACATCCAAATATCTTTTAAGTTGATTTTTAATAAATTTTTATCTTTTATGAACAAAAAAATCGCCATAAAAAAGCTTGAAAACAAACCGCGAATAAACATCACTTGCAGAGCAGAAAAACCAGCAGCGTAAAGCCCCTTTAAAAAAATGCTAATTATTCCCCAAAGAATTCCAGCTAAAATTGCGCACATTGAATAAAACGATGATTTCATAAAAAAACTATACCATATTTTTAAAAATCGATGTATCCTTAAATTATGAAAAATTCTTTTTTTAATGAACGTTGTGATGAAAATTCACCTAAATGGAAACAAGCCACAAACAGAGAAATTGAATTATACCAAAGAAATAACGATATTCGTTCTCCTTTTGAACGTGATTACACTAGATTGCTTCATTGTCAGGCTTACCGAAGATTAAAACACAAAACTCAAGTTTTTTTTGCTCCACATAACGACCATATTTGTACAAGAATGGAACACGTAAGTCACGTTGCTTCTGTTGCTTCTACAATTGCAAAACATTTGGGATTAAACGAGCAATTGGCAAGTGCAATTGCTTTGGGACACGATATTGGACACGCACCTTTTGGTCATCACGGTGAAGATTGCTTGAATAAACTTTTAGAACAAAAAGAAGGATTTAACGCTCCCAAAAAATTCTGGCACGAAAGAAACAGTTTATTTTTTGCAGATTATATAGAAACTTTACAAGACCCAAGCGGCGTGGAACAACCTTTAAATTTAACTTACGCGGTTCGAGATGGATTAATTTGTCATTGTGGCGAAATTGACCAGCAAGGAATAAAACCACGCGCAGAAGATATTGATTTGTATTCAATAAAACGCCCCGGATTAATTCAGCCATTTACATGGGAAGGTTGCGTTGTAAAAATTGCAGACAAAATTGCATATCTTGGACGCGATATAGAAGACGCTCGTCAATATCACATTCTAGACATGGCATCTTACAGACAATTAAGAGAAATTGTGGGCTCAACACTCGGATTTGAAAAAAAAGGCGCACGTGCTTTGCGAAGTGGAAAAGCAGTAAACACAACCGTTTTAATAAACGACTTAATCGTAGATTTGTGCGAACAGAGTTCTCCAGAAAAAGGAATTTGTTTTTCTGATGAATATTTCAAATTCATTTTAGAATTAAAGAAATTTAATTTTGCAAATATTTACAATCATTGGCGATTACAGGAATTTCAGATTTACGCAGAAAACATCATAAAAACAATTTTTAGAACTTTGAAAAAAACACAAATGTACGTACAAACTGGTCGTGCTTCACAAGTTCTAAAATTATATCCTAAATTATGTAGCACCTTTGAAGATTGGCTTATTAAACATTCGAACTACAAACATTTTTCGCCAGAAAAACACAGTTTTGTAGATAAGAAAGCAATTTTACGTTACAACACACCGCAAATTTTTGACATAACAGATGAAGACTCATACACAAAATGTATAATCGAATTTATTTCTGGAATGACAGACCAATTTGCAATTCAAGTTTACGAAGAAATAATTACTTTCTAAGAAGTTCCAAACATTCATTTGCAGGAAGCGGACGACTGTACAAAAATCCTTGTATAAAATCCGCACCTGCTGATTTTACAAGGTTATTTTGAACTTCTGTTTCTACACCTTCCACAAGAATCTGTAAATTTGCGCCTTTGAATGTACTAATCAAATTTGAAACGAGATTTACATTTCTAGAACTTTCTTCCATCATCAAAACTAACGAACGATCCATTTTTACAGTAGAAAATGGTAATGCAATCACGTTTGCTAAATTTGAATATCCAGTGCCAAAATCATCCAAATAAAATTTTACGCCTTTTTGCGATAATTCTGTGATATTTTTAAAAATTGGTTCAAAATTTTCTATGAATACACTTTCTGTAAGTTCAATAATGATATTTGAAGGCGCAAGATTGAATCGTTCAATTGTGTTCATAATTTTTTTAACAATATTTGGAGCTGCAATCTGATTAACAGAAAAGTTGATTGAAACCGCATTCACTACATCTTTATTATCACAGATGAATTTACAAACTTTTTCAAAAGCAACATCGCCCAATTGTTCAATTAAACCTTTACTTTCAGCAACTTCAACAAAATCAACTGGAGAAATATGACCACGTTCTGTATCACGCAATCTAGAAAGCGCTTCCATATAAACAAAACGATTTTCTTTTAACGAATAAATTGGTTGGTAATAAACTTGAAATTGTTTGCTCGAAAGATTTAATTCACGTTTTAAAATATCAAAAATAAATTTTTTATATTCCAAATCTCTCAAAACATTTTCGTTACAAGTAAGCAAAGATTTATCACCTGTAGATTTAGCACGCAACAACAAATTGTTGATAATTTCCATTATGCTATTGTAATTTTTTTCACCTTCATCAAATTCCATTGCCGCCTGATAAATTTCCATAGGAACAGGAATTTCTAAAACTCTATCTTCGTTTAATTCCTGAAAGAAATGTTGGAATTCTGGAATTTTAGGTGTTAATTCATCAAAAGATTTTACAACAGCACAAAATCTGTTTGTTGTAGGATGATATACAAACACACCTAATTCTTTTTGAAGTTTTCTGGCAATTTTTAATAAAACATTATTCAACTGATAACTTGTTAAGTGATTTTGAATAAAAGACAAATTATCTATGGATAGAATATACACAACACCTTTATTCTTTTTTAAAGTCAATTGTTTCTGAAGGGTATGTTCTGTAAAAAGCCCTGTCGTTAAATCAACTTTTAACATATCAGATTGAATTGTTATATAAGAAACTAAAACCGCAGAAAAAGTTGCAATTCCAGTTAATAAGATTCTTGGGAAAATGAATTGTACTGCAATAATAGCAAACGCAATTATTGGATAAACCATAAATGTAATAAACACTCTTTTTGCCATGTATTTTCTGTTAAAAATAGCAAATAAAAGGGTTGTAAAAATATATGCTCCAGCCATAATGTACGTAATGTTTTTTAAAGGACCTTTTACATATCCAGCTTCAGCAGTATGTTTAAAAACCCAACCCGTATGAGTATTTAGTAACAAAATGATTATGTAAATAACAAAAGAAACGCCAGGAATAATATATCCCCATTTGGAACGTTTACGATTCACATATGATAATTCATAAGCGTAATGTGTCATGAAAAATGGAGTTGCTAACAAAAACAAAAAGTGGATTGTAGTTACTATTGTTGAAACCCAAATAGGAACAATTTCATGATTAGAAATACAAATAACGCTAATAATATTAAAAAAAGAAGCAGCAAAAGAAGAAATGGAGCTGTACAAGAAAAAACGATGACTTCGTTCATACGGAGAGAATGTTGCAAAAATATTGTAACACATTACAGCCGCAAAAATACAAACAGAAATCTCACCTAAGATGTAATAATCCAAAGTCGCTAAAGACATACAACTCCTTTTTTAAGGGATTCGTTTACTTATACCCTATGCATTGCACTAAAAACCCTTTCACTCATAATGTTAATTTCAACACCCATTTCTGTTGCCTGATTTTCCATATTTTTTCTTAATTCATCAATAGAAATGTCTGAATTTTCAAGGTCTACCATCATCATCATTACAAAATTACCAGACAAAATAGTTTGTGTAATATCTGCAATATTAATTTTATGTTCACATAAAAAGTTTGAAACTTTTGCAATAATTCCTACTTTATCACTTCCAACAACTGTTATAATCGCATTCATTTTTTTATTCCCACCTTTTTATTAAAAATTATTTCCCAATGTTGCTGCAATTACAGCTTTTATAGTATGCATTCTATTTTCAGCTTCGTCAAAAACTACAGATTGAGCTGATTCAAAAACGTCATCAGTAACTTCCATTGCAGTTAAACCGAATTTTTCGCCAACTTCTTTACCAATTTTTGTTTCCAAATTATGAAATGAAGGTAAATCGTGCATAAAAATTGCTGTTGGTTTTGCTTTTTTCATTACATCGGCATTTACTTGATATGGTTTTAAATCTGCAATACGTTCTGCCCAAACTTCGTCAGGTTCACCCATACTTACCCAAACATCTGTGTAAATTACATCAGCATCTTTACAAGCAACATCGATATCTTCTGTAAGAGTGATTGAACCACCGCTTTGTTTACACCAATCGTTACATTCAGAAACTAAACTTTGAGCAGGGAAATATTTTTGTGGACCACAAATTACTAAATCCAAGCCCAATTTAGAACAAACGATACAAAGTGAATTTCCAATATTGAATCTTGCATCCCCAAAGTATACAAGTTTGATTCCTTTTAATTTTCCAAATTTTTCGCGAATTGTAAGCATATCAGCAAGCATTTGTGTTGGATGATATTCATCAGTTAAACCATTCCACACAACAACGCCAGAATATTTTGCCAAATCTTCTACAATCTGCTGACCGTAACCGCGGTATTCAATTCCGTCAAACATTCTGCCCAAAACACGAGCCGAATCAGCAATGCTTTCTTTTTTTCCGATTTGCGAACCTTCTGCCAAATAAGTTGTACAAATTCCCAAATCATGGGCAGCAACTTCAAAAGCACAACGAGTACGAGTACTTGTTTTTTCAAAAATCAAAGCAATATTTTTTCCACGATGAATATCAACAGGAATTCCTTTCTTTTTCTTTTCTTTTAAATCAGCAGCTAAATCAAGCATAAAAGAAATTTCTTCCGAAGAAAAATCTTTTAATGTAAGAAAATTGCGTCCTTTTAAATCACAAGCCATAAAGCACCTCGTTGCATTTTTAATAGATAGCATTATACAAAAAAAACAAAAACATATCCACACCATAAAAAAAATGGCTGTCTAAAAAAATTCTTATTAGACAGCCATTTTTATTTGCACATAGAAATTACATCCGTAATCTCAAATCCATGATTTTTTTTCATTCTGCATTAGTGAGCAACGTTAGTTGCGAACAAATCCGTGTGGCGCTCAATTCTTGATTATTTCACATTGCTCACAACACAAAACAAACTATAGCAATTCAAATTCCAACAAACTACAATTTCCGTCGCCTTTAAAAGTAAAATATAAAGCTGAAATTCCATCTGGAATATTTACTTCGGCTGTGTTTTCTGTCCAGAAGTTTGTGAATTCAACTGGAATTTTTCCGTAAACTTCGCCGTCCCATTTAGTTTTTACTTCAAAATATCCGTTTGCATAACCACGAGTTTTTATTTTGATTTGTTTTACGTTTTTCATATCAAAATATTTAAAACCAATTGTTGTATTTTTTGTGATTTCAGCAACGTATGAAGGAACTTCATCCCCGTCTCGTCCGTCTGTTGTAACACGAGGTTGGTTTGGAGTTCCAACGTACATTGAAGGTTTGTCTGTAAACAAATGACATGCAATATGAGCTGGATAAACACCTTTTGAAACAAGTGGTCCGCCATTTAATCCGCAAGAAGTAATTTCTACTTGAGGAATTGATCCATCTTCAAGAATTTTAATTTTTTCTGCACAACCTTGTCTTGAATACCAGTTCCCGTTTGTCTGACGATGATAGAATATGTACCAATCGTCACCAATTTTTTCTATACTTCCGTGATTATTCGCCCCGTAAGCTGTTGGCATATCAGCTGGTTTGTATGAATCAATGTGTAAATCACAATTACTAACAATTACGCCTCCATAAGTAAATGGACCGAGAGGAGAATCACTTGTTGCGTAACAAAGTTCGTGCATTACAATAGAAGAATAAATAAAATAATATTTTCCGTTTGCTTTTCTAATAGAAGCTGCTTCAAAATATTCGTGATCAGCAAATCCTTTGAAATTTTCATTTGGACTATTCAAACTGTATTCACAAGAAGGAACAATTGTTTGAGGTTCTTCTATTATAGTAAGCATATCTTTGTCTAAAATACAAACTCTCGCACCAGAACGTGATTTATCTCCACGAGCACAAAATCCTGTGTAAAGATAAGTTTTATCGCCTTCTGTAATTACGCCCGGATCAAATTGAGGTTCATCGCCTGCTCTTTCTCCAAGTTTTGTTCCATCTTGATGTTTTACATATCCGTAGAATTCATATTTTCCAGCAGGAGTGTCACAAACAGCAACTGAAACGCAACTTACTTTATCCAAAGCATAATACAAATAATATCTACCATCTGGACCTTGTGTTACATCTGGCGCGTACAAACACATATTTCCTTTATTATTTAAAGGGTCAGCTGTTCGAGGATAAATCACACCTTCATAATGCCACGAAGTTAAATCATCTACAGGCGCAGAATAACAAACATAGTCACCAATACAAAAAACCCAACCGTGAGCAATATCGTGTGACCCATAAACATAAACTCGATCACCAAAAACGTGAGGTTCGCCATCAGGAATATATTCCCAACTTGGTAAATATGGATTAAAAATCTGTTTTTTCATAAAAATCTCCAATTATAAATACTTTTTCATATTTTCATCTGCAGGAAGGTTGATTTCCTTACAGTCCTTTTCAAAAATCATAAAGTTGTTTTTTTCTGTGCTAAAAGGTTCCCATCTTGGTAGAGTTTCCCAATCAGATTCTTTGCTGCATGCAAAACAGTTGTATGAATCAAGGCCGTTTACATCGCCAGTTTTGATGAAGTTACACAAGTAGTTACACATTTGGCGCGAAACATCATAGTGAAAGCCTTTAAATGGACGCCAACATTTAGCCAAAGTTTCAAAGAAGAACCACAAATCTGCCGAATGGAATCTTCCAGGATTATCCCACCCTGGCATTGGAACGTCAAAACGGTAAACGTAATTTTTATTTGGATTTCCATTTTTTTCCAAAGAATTCATCACTTTTCTAAGTGCGTATTCTACAACATTAATTGGTTCAACATCTGGCTGATTTAATGGCCCCATTTTAAATTCATCTGGAGTGTAGCCTGTAAATAATGGAGGAGGAACAATGTTTCCTTTTTCAACTTCATCAAAGAAATCAAAACAAGCAAATTGACCGTCTTTTACAGGAGTCCAAGTTGCTGCCGATTTTTGAAATCCGCCCCATTCATTCCATTTTTGATATAAAAATTCTGTGCTAAGTTCGCGGGCTTCTTTTAATGTTTTTACACCACAGAATTCAAAAAATTCTTCACCAACTTTTTCTGCCTGCGAAAGATTTTTTGCAGGGAAAACATCAAAAAATGGATTTAATAAAAAGCCACTTTCTACAACAGCGCGTTTTATCATTGGTGCATTTTTTTTGTACGAAATTTGGTTCAAAACGCTTCCACCACCGGCAGATTGTCCACCAATTGTAATTTGTTCTGGGTCGCCACCAAAGTTACTGATATTTTTGTAAACCCATTCAAGCGCTTTGTGCTGGTCCATAAGTCCTTGGTTTGCTGGAGAATCTGGATATTCAGCAGTAAGTTCTGGGTGACAAGTGAATCCAAAAAGATTAACGCGATAATTTATTGTAACAACAACAATGCCGCGGCGAGCAATTCGTTCACCATCAAATTCCATTTCTGAAGCATGACCAACTTGCCATCCGCCACCAAAAATCCAAAAATATACAGGGAGTTTTTCATCTGTTTTTTTAGCTGGAGTCCAAATGTTCAAATAAAGACAATCTTCGTTTAATTGCAAAGTTGTGTCTACGCTCCATTCTTTGGAATACAAATCATCAACACGTGGATTTTCTTCTGGCCCCGGTTGAACAGGAGCGGCCAAATATTTAAAACACTGACGAACGCCTTCCCATTTTGCAGCTTCCTGAGGAGGTGCCCAACGCAAATTTCCAACTGGTGGAGCAGCAAAAGGAATGCCTTTAAAAACTGTAATTCTTGGGTCCGCAGCAGGAAGCCCTTCAACTATACCTTGTTCTGTTTTTGTAATTCTAAACATAAAAAATTTCCTTATAAATTTCTTCTTTCTTCTATAATAGAACACTTTTTTTGAATTGTAAAACGATTAACTTTTGCAATTTTCAAATTCACTTAGAAAATACTGTTATATTGAAATAACTCATTTTTAGATATAAAATGTTAATATTATGACAAAACAATTATCACAATTACTACCTTCATTTACAAATGAAGTTGTTGATTTGGACGGAAACAGAATTGACGACCTTTCTGAAATAAAAAATATTCCAATTAGTAATTTAGTTTTTGATTCACGCGAAGTAACAAAAGACACTTTATTTTTTGCATTGCCAGGAATTCACACAGACGGAAATCTATATATTCCAAAAGCAATTTTAAACGGGGCAAATGCTGTTGTTTACCAAGGTGAACTTTCTGACAAAATAAAGGAAGAAACTGCAAAAGCGATTATTGAACGTGCAATTCAAAATCAAATAGATGATACTTTGCCAAAATTTGCGCCAGTTTTAATAAAAGTACCAGACAGTCGTTTTGCAATGGCGCCATTAAGTAGTTGTTTTTATGACAATCCTTCTGAACGCTTAATTGTAATTGGTGTTACAGGAACAGAAGGTAAAAGTTCCACAGTTTCATTCATCTGGCAACTATTAAATCTATGTGGAGAAAAAGCAGGATTTATTTCAACAGTAGAATATTCATTTGGAGGACCAGCTTTACCAAATCCTCAGCATCAAACAACACCAGAAGCTCCAATTATCCAAAGTCATTTAAATAAAATGCTTGAAAATGGATGTAAATATGCAGTTGTTGAATCTTCATCACATGGACTTTCTACAAAATTAAATCGCTGCGGAAACATTCTTTTTGATTGTGGCGTTTTTATGAACGTAACATTGGAACATTTGGAATTCCACAAAACTTTTGATCAATACAAAAACGACAAAGCAAATCTTTTTAGAGCGTTAGACAAACATAATCACATAAAAACAATTGCAGGTGTTCCAACAAAAATAAATTCCATTGGAATTGTAAACTTAGAAGATCCATCTTTTGTTGATTTTATAAATGCAACAAATCATCAAGTATACGGATACACTTCGTTAGGAAAAGCGGGAAAAGCAGCTGTAGAAAATTCGGCACCAATTTCCCTTCCAGAAATTCCAACAAATACACACGTGATGACAGCAACAGACATTGTTTCTGCAAGCGACGGAATTTCTTTTAATATCAGTGCAATGGATAAAGATTCACATTTTACAGATGAATCAGAACAAACTTCATTCAGCGTGAACGCAAAACTTCCGGGCGCATTTAATGCTTACAATTTGATGGCTTCCATAATTGCAGTAAGCAGCGTTACAGATTTGTCTTTTGAACAAGTTGCAGCCCAAGTTCCTAACGTTTTGCCAATAAAAGGACGTATGACTGTTATAAACGAAGGTCAGGATTTTGAAGTAATTGTAGATTACGCACACACTCCATCTTCTTTTGAAACAATTTTTCCGCCATTAAGAAAACGATGCCAAGGAAAAATGATTGCAGTTTTTGGAAGTGGTGGCGAACGTGATTTAACAAAACGACCGTTGCAAGGTCAAATCGCGGCACAATATTGTGATACAGTAATTCTTGCTGATGAAGACCCTCGTGGCGAAAATCCAGAAGAGTTATTAAAAATGATTGCTGTTGGAGCAGAAAAAGAAGGAAAAGAATTAAACAAAGATTTATTCATCATTCCTCCTCGCCCACAAGCAATTGCAAAAGCGTTTTCTATAGCACAAAAAGGCGACATTGTTTTGTTGCTTGGAAAATCCCATGAAAACAGCATTATTTACAAAGATTTTGTTATGCCTTATGACGAAATCAAAGAAGCAAAAAATCAATTAAATTTATTAAACAAAGGAAAATAAAAAGATGAACGTTTTAGTTATTTATGGTGGACGCAGTGGTGAACACGAAATTTCATTAATCTCAGCTTCGGCAATTGTAAGAGGAATCAATAAAAATCACAAAGTATCATTAATTGGAATTACAAAAGACGGAAAATGGTATTTGCAAGATGATTCTGAATATAAAAGAATTTGTGATGACAAAAAAGCAACTTTGACAATCGCAACTGATGAAAAAAATCTTGTTTCTATAATTCCGGGCGCAAACAAAAACGCATTTTGTGTAAATGGAAAACCAATTCCAACAGACGTTGTTTTCCCAGCTTTGCACGGAACATACGGAGAAGACGGAACTATTCAAGGTTTATTTGATATGGCAAATATTGCTTATGTTGGTTGTACAACAACTTCTAGCGCAATCACAATGGATAAAGAAAAAACAAAAATGGTATGGCAAAGTTTGGGACTTCCTGTTGTTCCTTACGTTTGTATGAAAAGAAGCACATTACTCGATTCAATCGTTTACGACGAATTTGTAAAAGAAACAGTAAAAGAATTCGGCTTCCCACTTTTTGTAAAACCATGTTCAGCAGGTTCATCAAATGGAGCTGCAAAAGCAAACAACGAAAAAGAACTTAATTTTGCAATCATGGAAGCATTCTTGTGGGATGATAAAATCCTCATCGAAAAATCAATTAATGCCCGGGAAATTGAATGTAGCGTCACAGGAAATTCAGTTACATTCCCATCTGATAGCGATGTGGAACAAGTAACAGCATATATTCCTGGAGAAATTATTCCAACACACACATTCTACAGCTACGAAGCTAAATATCAGGATGAAAATGGCGCACAATTACAAATTCCAGCAATGCTTTCTGAAAACGATTTGGAAAAAATCAGAAGAGTTGCAGTTGCTGCATACAAAGCATTAGATGCAAGCGGACTTTCAAGAGTTGATTTCTTTATTGATAAAGACACAAACGCCGTATATTTAAACGAAATCAACACAATGCCAGGCTTTACACCAATAAGCATGTTCCCAAAAATGTGTGATGCAGCAGGCTTAGATTTTGAAAATTTGATTGAATTGCTTTTAGACCAAGCAATCGCTCTTCATAACACAAAATCAGCATTAAGTACTTCACGCTAGAAAAAATAGATTCTATAAAAAAAACTCCCGAACACATTAGCACTTTTTGCGCCCGTGTTCGGGAAGTTATATAATTTCTTTGAATAAAACCAAAATGTTATAATACATTAGTAACATTTTTCCTTACATTGAATTATTATTCATTTAATAATTATTTCTTTCAGAGATATTTTTTTTATTTGTTTTTCGTTTCAATATAACTAATATATGCTGTACAAAATAAAGCATCGTTTTTCCTATCTGAAAAATAGAAAATAATAATACAATGATAGCCATCAGTTTAACAGAGAGAACCTTTGTAATCCATATTAAAACATAATAGACAATAACAGAAATTATTAAAGAAGTTATCAGAGAGGAAAAAAAACTTCCAAATCTAGAAACACCTTTCTTTACCTCTGATTCAATTATAAAACCACCTTTGTTATCTGGATTAATCAATGTTCTACCGGTTAGAGAATCCTTTGTTTTCTTAAAAGCATCTTTTCCAAAACTATATAAACAATTTAATCCTGCTAATATTGCAAAAACAAGAATATATGAAGTTTCTATTGTGTCAGATTTAACAAATTTTATGGCAAAACATAGACTAAAAATGTTCATCCCCATTATAACACAATGATTAACAATTGAAAAATACATTGAAAACGCAACAAATAGCACAATTCCAAATAGTAAAATTATAACTTCCATAATTAAATTCCATTTAATTTTCTAACATACATATAAAGAAAATATGCATAAAATCCAGATAATATATTTTTATCGTTTCATCTAAACTTTAAACATTGACCTAATTAAACATATCATTAGCATTTTTTTGCAGTTCATATTTCTTCTTTGCAGCTTTAACAGAATCAGAACTGAGTACTGATATAAGCTCTTCTATTTGTTCAGGAGTTAATGCGAAGGATTTGAATTCAACAGTCGTAAAATCACTTTCATTAGACAGTGCTGTCCCACTTTCAATCACTAAAATAGGAGGACCTTCTATTTCTCCCATCTTTGAAAAGAAGATGAACCCCAAAGGAATAAGAGTTTTTGATGTATAAGTTTTATTATTAATTCGTTTCGCTCCAGCAACATCAATTCTAGAATCTGGAACTTCTTTTAGAATCGAAGTTTTTGTTTCTTTTGCTATTTTTGACCAAGATAGTCCCTTTTGTAAATTACCTATAAATTTTTCAAGATGTTCTGATGTAAAAAAAAGCGCATACCAATCAGAGCCTAACTCCAAACTAATTGAATATACATTTTTTTCATCGTCACAAAGAATTATAATTTCTCGATAATCTTCATCATCTTCATCATCTAATAAAGCACAACTAAACGAACCAACTGTAAATACTTCTGCATTTAAAGTTACTAATCCACACATTAACATTAAAATAATCAAAAACATTTTTTTCATTTCTGTTACATCTCCTATCTATTTGTAATAACTCTTCATAACCTATAGTTATTATTTTACGTAACAATCAGCTTATAGTCAACACTAACTATTAGCAATATTATTTTATTAATGAATAACATCCCAATAGAAGAAGTTATAAGAAAAAATATAAAAACACTCAGAAAAGAACTTGGTTGGAGTCAAGAGGTTTTGGCTGAAAAAACAGGAGTTTCTGCTCCATATATTACACAAATTGAAGTTGGAAAAAGAACACCGTCTTTAGAAATTGTTGAAAAATTAGCTTTTGCACTCGGAGTGGAATATAAAACTTTGTTCGAAACAAATCTTTTGGGAGAAGAAAAAGTTGCAGACGAATTTGCAAAACATATTTTAGAAGCAAAATTAATAGAATCAATTACAAAAACAATCCACAACGAATTTAGTAATGCATCACAAAACAACTAAGCATATTTTTTGTGATTTTGAGAAGGAAATTCAATTAATAAATTTGGAACATATAAATCTTCATCCAAAGAATCCCAATGAATTCCTATTCCGTTTCCACTAAGTTCAAAATTATTTAATTCATCTTCAGAAACTTGTGAAAATTTTGGAAAAAATGATTTTGGAATCGATAATTGACGTCCGTCTATAAACAAAATCCACATATTATCTTCATCAAACCAGATTTTTTTTGCTCTAGCATTTTCCATTAAAAAAGTCATTCCAAGCCTCCGTAATCAATATAATATTATTTTCTGCCATTTTCTTTATTTCATTTAATTCCGATGCAGAAAAACCTATATTATCAGCAATATCAACTTTATCTGTAATCCATAATTTAGCCAAACAACCAGATTTTCTTACATGAATATGACAAGGTTCCAACGGATTTCCTTCATTTGAAAAGAAAAAAAATTTAAAACCATTAATTTCAAATACTTTTGGCATACGCTAATTATACTGTAATTTGTTTCCCCAGTCCATAAAAAAACTCCCGAACACATTCGCACTTTTTGCGCCCGTGTTCGGGAGTTTTTTTACCTACAAGTGAGCAACGTTTTTCGCAGTGTAACTTCTAGCGGTTGCGAACAAATCCGTGTGGCAAAAATCTATTAAAAATCAAAGAAACCTTTTGCTTTTAACAATTCTGCGTTTAAGATTCCGCCCATTGCTGCCCCACGTTTTGTGTTGTGGCTCAAAGCAACAAATTTTACGTCAAAAACGTTACATGGACGCAAGCGGCCAATTACACAAGACATTCCGTTTCCTTCTTCGCGGTCACGGCGTGGTTGTGGTCTGTTTTCTTCGTGGCGAACAACAATTGGCTGTTTTGGAGCACTTGGAAGATTCAATTCCTGTGGAACAGATGTATAACTTGTCCAGATTTTTTCAATTTCTTCCAAAGAAG
>SUWN01000024.1 GCA_015061465.1 Treponema bryantii
AAGCATAACTTACATCAAGCCCAGAATCACGCAAACACATTCCCTGATTCAAACCTTGCGCACCACATCCAACAATAACAATTTTTTTACCTTTAAGTGCGTTTACACCATCAGCAAATTCTTCTTTCGCCATAGAACGACAGTGTCCAAGTTGAAGTTTAGCTTCACGCCAAGGAATTGAATTAAAATAATTATTTCCCATGATAATTTCCTTTTTTTATTAACGGTTGTTAATAAGTTTTGTTAATTCAACTGGGTCAACAATTTTTCCGTCTTTGTAAACGCGCATGTTTCCTGAAGCAATTTCGTCAATCAAGATAACTTCGCCATTGTTGTAACCAAATTCAAATTTGATGTCCCACAAATCAAGACCAATTGATTTTAAGTCGTCTGCAACAATTTTTGTAATTTTTAATGTTTGTTCTTTCATGCTGTTAAACATTTCTGTTGACATAATGCCAAGTGCTGCTAAACCTTCGCTTGTTACTAAAGGATCGCCTTTTGCATCATTTTTGAAAGTACATTCAACATAGCCACCTTCTAATGGTGTGCCATCTTCAATATATTCACCATAACGACGGATAAAACTACCTGTTGCAACTAATCTACAGATTACTTCCAAACCGTGACCAAAAACAGTTGCTGGAAGAACTTCCATAGTTGCATCATCAATATTTGCACTAATGTAATGAGTTTTAATTCCAGCTTTTTTTAACAATTCAAAGTAGTGAATTGAAGTAATTAGATTCGCTTTTCCAATTCCTTCGATTGTTAAACCTACAGAATTTTCACCTGGATCAAAAACTCCATCTTTTCCAGTACAGTCATCTTTGAATTTTAACAAAACATTGCCATTTTCAAGACCGTAAACGTTTTTTGTTTTACCTTCGTAAATAGTTTTCATTGTTTCTTTTCCTTTGATTGAATTAAGATATTTCTAATTATAAAAAAATGAGGGCTCTAAATCAAGGTGATATGAAAAATTAGAAAAAAAAGACAGTCTCCAATAAAGGAAACTGTCTAAGTAATTATAAGTTATTTCTTTTTAATTCTAGTCTGTTTGTTCTGTTGGTTCTGTTTGTAACTCTCCATCTATTATATCTTCGTTTATTGAGGTATTATCAATTTCAACATCATTTATATATGTAATCGCATATAAATTTTCTGAATTAGTTCCATAAGTAGTATAATTGTCCGCTATTGTTGGTGTTCCTGTTATATAAACTGTTCCTAAACCTGTATTGCTTCCAATTCCACCACCATAACTATTTGTAAAATTTTCCTTAATTTCACCACCAGAAATATTTATTGAAGTACCAGATTTCAAATAAACACCTCCACCTCCAGCTGTGTTCACTTGAGTAGAGATTCTGGCTTCATTATTTTGTATTGATCCTCCTGTCATAGTAACAGTTCCTCCTTCAATACAAATTCCACCACCATTTCCCTTTGATAGACAAGAACTGATTTCTCCTCCGTATAAATTCAAAACTCCATCTGTAATATAAATTCCACCACCTTTATTTGATTCACACCCTGTAATAACACCTCCATACATATTTAACGTACCCCCACGAACGATAATTCCTCCCCCAATATTATTTGCATTAGAAGCTGTATTATTATTATTCCGTAAAATAACGCCATTATATATATTTAAAATTCCGCTAGGTACTACAATAAAAGGATATAATGCAGAATCGCTTTCTTTATTTCCATCTATGATTATTTTATTTTCTGTATCATCTCCTAATGATAAAGTTCCTCCTGATAAAGTAAATAATGAACCTGTAAAACCATTACGTGAAATTGTAACTTCACCAGCTGAAATCAATTTAATATTGGAAGAAACTGTAATATATGAATCAGTACTTGTTAATTCGATATCATTTCCAATAGTAATAATAGTTTCTATTTCTGAACTTGCATTTGTTATCGCAGTTCGTAATTCACTCCATGTTGTTACAATATTTTGCACATTATTACTTGATTCAATCTCTGCTACTTCACAAATTTCTTGCCAAATAGATGGGGCTAAAACTAATGACAAATCTGGTAATGGGTAACGAGGTTCATCTGTCACGCAGGACCAATTTTCAAGATCGGTTTTTGTAAGAGCACAAAGTTCGGATGTGGAGTTACCATCCATAGTAAATCCATAATCGCTTGGAACGCCCTCCCATTTTGTACTATCATAATACAATTTTGAAGGGGACTCACCGTATATCGCTCTATAACCGTCAACATCACTAACAAATGCTGTTCCATAACTACCAGCAGTTGGTTTTGAACTTGCATTTATACAATTTGAAATCTTTATAGAATGATTCAAATTGGAACCAGTTGTAGAAGGTCCATTTGCATTAATAAAACCTGAATCATAATAAGGATAAGATGAGCCGTCTACATATGTTATATTTCCTAGGTGTATACAGTCCTTTATCTCTATAGGAAAATGAGAATAACCTACAAAACCACTCACGTATGTGTTTGCCTTCGCACTTTTCATTGTACCCAAATTTATACATTTTTGAATATTTAATTTTCCCTGTTCATACCAGTCATCCAAATACGCTTTTCCAATAATTCCACCCACAGAAGATTTTGAAACTAATTCTGCAAAATTCACACAACCTTCAATCTTTGTATCCTTTTTTACAAAACCAACAATTCCACCTGTACCAAATTCTTTTACAGAACTATCAGAATTTACATAAGTATTATCTATCTTTAATTTATTTACACAATTTGAAATTGTTGCACCGTAACTGTACGCAACAATTCCCCCAGCATATTGTGCAGATGTAGTAATTCCTGTTTCCGGACCTTTTACAACAAGATTAGAAATAGATGTTGTTGATGCTGATTGGTTTCCAACATATCCAAAAACACCTGCATACTCGCCATCAGCACAACTGCTTATTGTAATTGAATGTCCTTGTCCATCAAAAGAGCTTGTAAATGAATTTGAGCTAGTTCCGATTGGTGTCCAAGCGTCTGTTATTGTTATATCATTTGCTAAATAAGCATCTACACGTCCTGTGTACGAAGTTGAGAAAGAACCAATAGTGGACCCATTCTTAGTAAATGTTAATTCGCTTTTCAATGTTCCATTTACTAAATCTCTGTATAAGCCTAATCCTACATCATCATATATATACAAACAAGATATATTACCGCCATTTTCATCGGATTTTGTAAAATATGCTAAGCCGCTATTTTTATCAGATGGAGATGTACTAGTTGCTTCCCCTCCTGCAGTAGTACCACCAGTTGTTGTTTCTTCAATTTGAACTGTGAAATCTTCTGTAAGAGTGATTTTACAAGAAATTTCAGATGATCCAGTATTTTGAATATAGTATTTACCATCATCACCAATATAATATCTTAAAGAATTTATAGTTTTTTCTTCAGTTGAATAAATAAATCTGGTAACTTCATCCCAATCAATTCCTGAATCATTTTTATTATACATAAGTACATCGAATTCTTTTGAAGCTTCATTACCTGGAATAGTTATTACTTCACTAACTGGCACACTTGGAGATTCGGCATATTTATCACCGCCAGTTGTTGTATCAGGGGTTTTAATAGCAAAGTATTTGTTTGAATATGCATCTATTTTTTCAATTTTAAAATTTCTAATTGAAAAAGAAGTTTTGTTTTGACTTGTTACATCAGCATCGCTTATCTTTATAATACTAGCAGTTACTTCCTCACCATCTTCAAATACAGGGAAGATTGTTGAAAGACTTTCTTCCGTTTGTCTTTTATTATTCCAAGCCATTGAATTTGGACTTATTGTATCTGCAACAATAGATGTATACACAGTATCTGATGTCTGAAAATCAAAGGCTACTTTATTAATTCCTTTGTTTTTTGCATAATCTCTTAATTCCAAAGTAACATCATTGTATAAATATGTGTTTGTACTATCATAATTGTTTGAAGCTAATGGTGTATTAATTGTTATAGCGTAGCCATCATTTGATTCAGTTTTTTCTACTTTAATAATATTTTCTGGTCTATCTGCATTATTTAAGTAATTTTCAATTCCTGTTTTTGTAACATTGAATGCAAGTGTTGGTAAATTATCATCGCCTTCTATTTCAGTAATAACTAAATTTGAAATATATACTTCACTTGCAAGTGCAGAACCTATTGTAATACCATTCTTTCCATCTGGTAACGCTTTGTCCAAATAACCAGTTTCAAAAGTACAAGTTGTCCAGTCTGTTCCTACAGTAAAGAACATATCAGCATATGCAGCTTGAATTCCAACAACTGTATCCCCATCTTCAGATTTTAAATCAACAGAAACTGAATAATTTTTTCCTTGAGAAAAAGAATCATTTCCATTAGTTCGTACATAATAATCCCAAACAGAAGAAGATAAATTAGGATTTGTTATAGTTAGGATTCCATATTTATTATCCACATTCTTATATGTTGCTTTGTCTTCGCTTACTTCATTATTATTTTCATCTTGATCCCCAATTGCAAAAGTATAATTCAAAGACAATTTTCTTTCCCACTTAGCGTAAAGAGTTATACCATCATCTGTAACATCATCTGGTAAACTGTAATTGCCTTCAATTTTGGTACTAAAATCCTCTTCTTTATACCAACCTCCAAACTCAACATCATCGCTTGGTGGGTTTGGTGTTGGCAAAGTAAATGTTTGATATTTGTTGTATGTGAGAGTTGTTTCTCCCTCTAGAGTTCCACCATTTAACACAAATGTAACTGGATATAATTTTGCCAAACTTTCTAATGTGTAACTACCACTACTCAAAAGCCCTGGAGCAACATAAATAAGACAAGAATATGTAGTTATTGTTTCATACTCTGGTTTTTCTTCAGTTCCTGTATTTTGTTGCAAAGCTAGATTAAGTTTGTAATAACCAGAAGACAAATTTTGTGTGTTATAAACAACACAAGAACAGGATTTCCCATCAGTAGTAGTTCCTTCATTTATTGTAAGAATTGTATTTTCACCGTTTGCTGAAGTTGGATATGTATACAACGTTGCCTCTACTTGCCCTACAACATTTTCTGGGAATTTCAATGTGAACTTAATTTGTCCATTAGCTAGATTTTCTCCCGTTGCTTCTTGCATTACAAATTTAAGTTCATTTGGTACATCTTTTTTAATTTCAAAAGGAATATTTTCATCACCTAGAGTTGCTTCAAGTACTTTTTTATCTTCATTATTATACACAGTTAGTGTAAACTGCCAGTTTCCTACATCAAGCAAAATGTTTTTATCGGAGCACATATTCTCAAAAGCATTTTGTTCCTCTGTATCACTCCAAGTCTTCAAAGTTTTTTCATTTTCAGAGCCTTCAATTTTTCCTTTTAATTCCCAAGTTAATCCTGTAGTCGTATCAGTTACAGCAGTTGGTAAAACTGTACGAGCATTGCTACCCGGAAGATTTGCAGAAATACTAATATATGCTTTTTGAGATTCTTTTGCATCTTGCTTAAAATTCAACGGATTTTTACAAGAAACAAATAACATTGCTAAAATCAATGATAAAACAATTCTTTTTTTACACATAACTAAGACTCCTTTATTTTCTATATCCATATTATTAATTTATTTTTTCTTCAATTTCACCTGTTGCTGCATTTATCTGGTAACCATCGTTTGCAAGAACAAAAACATTTTCTGGTACAGTTTGCCCTTCTTGTAGGTCAAATAAATCTAAATCTCTGGTTCCTGTAGTAGGTTGTGTTGTTTCATATACTTCAACACAAATAGGAATTTTTGAATCTAGTAAAGAAAAATTTTCTTCAATTTGCATTCCTAAACTATAAGGTTGAGATCCACCGCTAGAATTATTAAAATATAAATTAGGTATTTGTATAGTTCCATTCAATAATAGTAATGGAACATAATCTACATAAATATCAAAAACCCCATAACCTTCATTTGAATTGCTATTTTGATCAAACTTTGTATTGTTTATTTTTACTTGGTCACAATAAGCTATTTGCAAAATAAGTGGTTCATATGTTGTTGTATAAACATTTTTACTTATTTCACAATTAATTAATTCAAAATTTGATTCACCACTTTCATTTTTCAAATAAATAATATAACTATTTGCTTGATTATTCGTTATAATACAATTATTCATTGTTATTTTGGAAAATCCTTCTGCATGTAACACGGCTGCTTCACTGGAATAAGTCTGATTTGCATTTTGGAATGTACAATAATCAAAAACAAAATCTCCACTCTCTTCACAAATTTTTATTAGCGCATCATTATCTTCAGTGCTATTACCATCCAAAATAATACGATTATTTTCTGTTCCTATAAGTGAGAAAGAAGTATCACTCTCAAAATTAAATATATTTGAAGTTCCTTTTAT
Organism: Treponema bryantii; assembly: GCA_015061465.1. GTDB lineage: Bacteria > Spirochaetota > Spirochaetia > Treponematales > Treponemataceae > Treponema_D > Treponema_D bryantii_D. Next base: position 6,381 of record SUWN01000024.1, read on the forward strand.
TATCTTTACTTCACCTACAGACTTAATAACAACTGGTCTAGCTACGCTTATTTTTTCAGTTGCTTCAATTTCTCCAGCAATATAAATAGTAGATTCTGTTGTTTCTTCTGTTTCTAAATATTCTTTTAATTCGCTCCAATTTGTATATGGATTGCCTTGAGAACCTATTTCTAGATTTTCTATTTTTGCTTTCTCTTTTAATGTATCCCATATTGAAGAAGGAATTTTATCTTGTAAATTTGGAAGTGGATAAGAATTTTCTTCAAAATTCCAATTTTCTACCCACGAATCTGCAAAAATCTCGCCTGTTGCAAATTCATAAGTAAGTTTTCCGTTTTCTTCAGTTGATGAAATAATCGATTTATCAAAATAACAATCTGTAATTGTACAATTATTACTATTACTAACAAAAGGAGAAATCTGAACTCCTTGCAATGTTCCAACACTTAAACAATTACTCAAACTTGTAGAAATTAGTTGCGTTGCAACTCCACTTGCATTTGGTGTACTATCATTCCCTATTGTACCCAAATTTGCACAATTTGAAATAACAACATTTGAAGAATAATTTAGACCACAAATTCCTGCAATATCTTCATTTCCACTCAAGTCACCTAAATTAATACACTTATTTATTGTAACAGGGATTCCAGAAGAACTAACTCCCACAATTCCACCAAATGAATTAGTATTATCTGCAGAAATGTTTCCCAAATTAACACTGTTTGTTATATTTGAGTCAGTAGAAAAAGCACAAATACCTGCAACATTATAATTTGGACTTTCACCAGCACAAATTATTTCTACATTACTTACACACGAGTCAATTTCTGAGTTATTTACATTAGCCACTATACCCGCAATAAAACTTGCACTTGTTACGCTTATTTTTCCAGAAACAATAACATTTTTTATAATTGAATCTTTAACCGTTCCAAATAATCCATAAATATCACTTGAAGAATCATGTGTAATTAAAAGATTTGATATTGTGTGATTGTTTCCATTAAAAGTTGAATTTTGATAATTCGAAATTGGAATCCAATCTATTTGATTATCAGATTCATCTTTCAATTCGGCAAGATTTATGTCATTTAGCAATTCTGCATTTAACGAACCAGGGCTTTCTGTAAAAATCTTTCTTTCAGTTTGACTTTGCGACCCGTCAGAAAGATTATACAAAGGAATTGCTATTGATTCTGTAAGAATATTTACACTATCTCTAAAAATTGCCAAACCTTGTGCGCTAGAAATAAATAAAGTTTCTTTTTCATCTTTTACCGCATATGCAATTCCATCTACATTTTTTGCCCATTTTGCAGTAAGAACTGTATCTTCAGAAATACTATATTCTGTGCGTTCAATTTTTTCTTCGCCTTTAAACCAACCTATAAAAGTATAACCTTCTCTTGTTACTGTTGGTAATTCAAATGTTGTATATGAATTGTATGCGTTTGGATTTATTGTTGCTGATTCAAAAGAGCCTTCATTTAATTGGTATTCTATTGTATATAATTGAGCCAAATCTAATAAAGTTACTTCACCAGAACTTTCTAGCAGAGGAACAACTTTTACAATACAAGAATAGGTATGTATCGCTTCAGAAAAATCTTTTTGAAACAATTTAATTTTTAGCGCATAAGTTCCTGGAGCAACAGATTCATTAAAAATCACTTGAGAAATAGTTTGCGTTCCTTCAGCTGCAGAAAAAGAATATGTTCCTAAAGGCTTTTCAGCAATTCCTGCTTCTGAATAAGAAAATAAACTTACTTCTGCATAAGAAATTATATTCTCAGGAAAATTTAATAAAAACTCAATTTGTCCATTTGCTGCATCTTCACCACTTGCAGCTTTCATTTTAAAAAATAAAGTATTTTCTTTTGTTGCAGAAATTTCTACATTATTTTTTGTACCTACAAGAACATTTTTCTCGATAGAATCTATTTCAGTTGTTACAGTTAATGTAAAATTCCAAATTCCCACATCAAGTAAGATTTCTGAATCTGCTTCTGCGCTTGTCATTTTTTGATACGCTGTTTTTTCATCAGAATCTTCCCAAACTCCAAGAAGTTTGTTTTGCACGCCATTTTGCAAAGAACCAACTAATGTCCATTTTAGATTTTTTGTACTTTCATCAAACTCATTAGTTGGCAAAACAGAACGTTCATTTTTATTCTGCAAATCTGTAGAAATACAAACTTTTACCTTTTCTGTTTGATTTTGAGAATCTTGTTTTTCATATAACGGATTTTTACACGATACAAGAAGTGTGCCTATCGCTATCAAAAAAGACGCTTTAAGAACACCCCTAATATCTTTTCTCCTAAAACCAGCTTTTACCATAAATACCTTTCTACGTTAGTTTGCTCTGTTTACTTTATTTATAGTTACTTGCATTTCATATGAATAAAAATTACCTGCATCGTCTTTAAAAATGATTGTTACAGTATAAATTCCGCCATCCCATTCAGAGACAGTAATACTATTTTTCTCTTCACTACCATTAATTGTTACACCATCTTTTTCCCACGCAACAACCGAATAACCACTTGGAATAGTTATTGTGATAGTAGAACCATCATTTGTAACATCATCTTCATCGAACGAAACATCAGAATATCCATTAAAATCGATTTCTATTGTTGATTCAATTTTTTTCCATTGTGCTGTAAGAGAAACATTTCCTGTAGAACCTTTTGTAATTTCTGTTATTGTTGTTTCTTCTTCATCTTTCCAACCTTCAAATGAATATCCTGTTCTTGTTGGTGATTGTAATACAATTGTTTCAGATTCAATTGTATATGTTGTTACTGTATTTGGATTTTTAACATCATTCGCACCTAAAACATAAGTAATCTCATATGTAATTGGAGTCCATGTCGCTGTAAGTACAACATCAGAATTTGTCACTTTTACTGTATTTACAATCTCACCATCCAATTCCCAACCATCAAAAGTATAGCCTGTACGAGTTGGTATACATTTACTTAAATCTAACGTCTCTCCCGAATATATGTTTTGTGTAGCCGAAATTGTTTCATTTAGACTTCCACCGTTAGGGTTTAATGTAACAGTATAAGAACTTAATGTATAAGTTTGTGAGTTTATCTCACTGTTTGTCATTCCATCTGCAATTGCAATAGCTCTTAATGTTTTTTGTAGGTCAACATCATTCTCCCCAAAAATTGTTATTTCAAATTCTTCATACCTAGTCCAATCTTCGGAAAAATATTCTGTCTCGCCAAATGTATAATAAATTGTAGCACCTTCTGTTTCACAACTTAAAGTAACTTTAGTTCCGTAATTTACATCTCCTCCAGCTACAGTGAAATCTACATCTCTTACTTTCGATTGAGGGTGCCATTGAGCGTATAAAGTTACTACATCATCTTGTGTTGAAGATAGATTTTTTACAGAAGCACAATCTTCATATTTGGTTTCGTAAGCATCTTTCCAACCATCAAAGTCAAAATTTTCGCGGGTAAATTTATTTTCTGGGAGTTTTATTGGATCATCGTATGTACAAGAAATAGAATTCATTTCTCCATTTACAGAACCATCATCTACACCTGGATTAAATACTACTGTATATGTATTTGCATTCCAAACAGCTGTAAGTGTAATGTTTCCTGTCGAACCTTTTGTAATCTGTGTTACTATTTCATCAGCTGTATTCTTCCAACCTTCAAATGAATATCCTGTTCTTGTTGGTGATTGTAATACAATTGTTTCAGATTCAATTGTATATTTTGTTACTGTATTTGGATTTTTAACATCATTCGCAACTAAATCATAAGTAATTTCATATTCAATTGGAGTCCATGTCGCTATAAATGTAGTATCTGCTGCTGGGAATGTATCAGGCAATTCTGGATCCCATGAGTCAAAGTCATATCCTTTTTTTGTTGGATTTTCTGGCTTTGGAACTTGAGCACCATATTTTCCTGTAATAGCATCATTTTCGCTTGTACTATCTGTATCCAAGGTTAGTTTAACAAACTTTCTATTGTACATTATTTGAACCACTGTCGAACCATCTTCAGCAATTGTTTTTTGTTCAACCACTCCTTCTTCAAAACCTTCATAATTTTTTGCTTCTGCAGAAGTTTCTGCACCAACAATTCCAGTTTTATCTTCTGTATCAGTTTCTACAAGTGTATATTCATTATCTTCTGCATTCTGTTGATAATGTTCTACTGTATAGTTTGCTGTTTTTTCTGTTTCATCAATTGCAGGATCATCTCCTGGATCATCCGGCTCAGTTGGATTTTCAGGTTCAGTTGGATTACCTGGCTCAGTTGGTTCATTTCCACCAGTTTCGCCAGAATCATCGCCTGTACCATCTCCCGGTTGATTTGGGTCATTTGGGTCTGCTGGGTCTTCTGGATCACTTGGCTCAGTTGGATCATCCGGCTCAGTTGGATCATCCGGCTCAGTTGGATCATCTCCACCTGTATCGCCAGAACCTTCGCCTGTACCATCTCCCGGTTGATTTGGATCATTTGGGTCTTCTGGATCACCAGGCTCAGTTGGATCATCTCCCAGATTATCTACTTCTTTCAAGGTCAATAGAATCTGATTTCTTCCTTCATGAACGGTAAATTCTTCACTTCTCCCCGTATATATTGCGATTTCACCTTCAAAAATAATTGCTTCAATTCTTCCTTTAAAAAATAGAGGTATTTTTTCAAAAGTCACAGAAGCTTTATTATCAATAATAGGAACTGCTATAGTAAGCGGGAGAATGTTGTTTTCATCTTCTAAATCTATCAAAGTAACTTTAAATGTCAAATCTTCCGCATCCACACTTCTTGCAAAACTATCTTTAGATTCATTACTTGGCAACAAGCCGCTCATATCAATTGCAATTGTCAAATTTGTACTTTCATCTTGTCCGGAACACGAAATAATTCCCATCATAAAAATTGAAAAAATAATTCCAAAAATAAATTTACACATTCTTTTCATATGAATACCTCTAAAACTGAAAAAAATTACTAATCCTAAATTGGAAATAAAACTTTTAGAACTTGAAAAAACGATTAAAAGATAAGACTTTTTGAGAAGAAACTTTTTTATAGATACTAAATTATAAATCTAAAAACAGAATTTTACAATTTTTTTTTACCATTTTTTATGTTTTCCGTCCAAATTCTCAATAAAGATGAATTTAGAACTTTAATCTTCTTAAATGCGAAATTCTACTTACGATAAAATTTTCAATTTGATTTAATGGCTGAACTTTTATCTGAACGACCGCATCTGAAGTTTGTTTGCTCAAATTTAGAGGAAGCCCGATTATCGTAAAATAATCCGAACCATTTGCGTTTGGCATTTTTAATTCCAGCAAATCTTGATTTTTTACAGCAGCATCTATCATGTGAATTTTGCCAGCGTAATCCATTCCGTCTACTTCCATAATTTCTGTTCTAACTGAAGTTACAGAAAGATGATGCTTTGACAAAATCAATCTTTTTTCTATTTTATACAACAAACTTTGCTTTTGATTTTTATTTAAATCCATCTGTTCCAAAGAATGTTTTAAATTATTCAAAAGATTTGCGCCTTTTTTAAGAGGAATATTCACTTCTTTTGATTCTTCTACACAAGAAAGTTTTTTTCCTGGCATAAAAGGTGGGAACGGTAAAAATTCATTTTCTTCGTAAGGCTTGCGCACTTTTCCCATAAAATCAATTCCATTTTCTGCCAAAAACATTTTTATATCAGTGTTGAGCGGCAAATCTAAAAAATAAACGCCCGGTGCCAATTCCTCACTTATGAATTTTCTAACACGAGGATTATTCAACACAACAGAAATATTTGAATCCGAAACTTTTAGCACAAATCCTTTGTACAACATCGCTGAAGAATACGAACTGTACCAATCTTCTATAGAAACTTTGATATTTTGCGGAATTTCATAATTCAAATAAGTTGATAATAAATCATAAATCTGTTGTGGTGAAAATTTTTGATCAAAAGCAAAAGAAACAGATTTTTTTGTAATTTCAAATTCACAAACTACACCAAATTTCTTAATCTGCAAAAATGTCATCAATTGAGCCAAATCTTCTAAATTCAACCCCGGAAGCAAAGTTACAGTATACGCAGAATTTATATGTAAAAAATTCTTTTTTTGCGGATGATTTGGACCCGATTTTGCTTGGTCAGAAAAATCAATTGCGCTTACAAAAACCTCTTCTTTTTTTTCTGTTGTACCTATTTTTTTGAGTAAACCAAACGCAATTGCAGAATCAATCATTCTGTCAATCATACTTCCTTCTGCCAAAGAAACCGCAGTTGCATTTTGTTCCTCTCTTGCCTTTTGCATCAATCGTTCAAATCGTCCTTTTGCAGAATTTTCAGTCTGTCCCAAGCGTGATGACATCAAAAATCCCAATCGAACAACGGAAGAACGAGTGTAACCTGTTTGCGGAATTGAAGCCAAACAATCTATCAACAATTGAGAATGTTTTTTTATTCCTTCGCGACTCAAATGAGAAGTTGCCGTTGCACACAAAAGTCCAAATTGCTGAATCTGATTTAATTGCGCAAATTGTTCCAAACGCACTTGATTGATTTTTAAACCTTTTTCTGTTTGTTTTAATATAAAAAGATTTGAAAAAGCATTTGTCAAAAACTGAAAAGTTTGGTCATTTGCACCAAAAATTTCTTGAAGGCGAGCCAATTCGTTCTTTTTTAAATCTCCGTCAGCTTTTACGCTCAACCCAAAAATATTCACGTAAGAAACAAAACTTGCCAAAAATTCAGCCGAAAGACAAAATTCGTCAGTTTCCAAAGTTTTTGTAACTTCAGGATTTGGAAGCAGGAATTTTATATTAAAATAAGGTGCCAATTCATCTTTAAGCAACGGATTGATAAAAATAAATTCTGTACTAGAAAATTTATCCTTGCTTTTGTAAATAAGAAGTCTGTCTTCCAAGTTCAGCAATTCTGCATAAAGATTCGATTGTGAATATTGCGTAGAAAAAAAATCAATCAACAAAGTTTCCGTTGCGCGTGGAAATAAACTAATAGCAGTTAAGATTTGTAAATCAAATTCGTCCAAAAAAGAAATCAAATTCTGAATATTTTCACTCTTTCGCAAAAAGCCCGCAAGTTGTTCAGTCAAACGTTGCTTGTTGTAAGGAGTTTTAATTTCACCTAAATACAAGTGCATTTTTCTAGAAAACTGTTCTTCCGACAAAGAACAAATTGCTTCCATCCAATGAGAAAATTGATCTGTAGAAAAATTGATTTTATCCATCGCAACTTACAATTATAACTGATTTTAAAACAAATTAAAATGCACAAAAACATTTTTCTTTTTATTTGTTTTTTCATAAATCCCATTGTATACTTTAAAAAAATAAAACTTTAGGAGGCTTATTATGACAACATCAATCAACGCAGTAGGATTTACTCTCGATCAAAAACAGTCTGAAATGATAGATTCTAAACTAAAAAGAATTGCTTACGCAGATGATTTAATCATCGATTTAATCATGAAAATCAAACACGACAAAGCATATTCATTCGATACAACTGTAAACTTCCGCTGGGGAACACAAGCTCACGTTACTGGCGAAGATTACGACTTTGGAGCAGCATTAAACAAAATGATGGACGTGCTAGACAACAAAGTAAAAAAAGAAAAAGATAAAATCCAAGGCAAATAAAGGGCGCAAGTTTCTGAACCTTTGTTACCGTTCAAAAAATTTTACTTGCGCCTCAAGTTTTAAAGCGATGAACCAGTTTTGTGAATGCAAAACTGGAAGCGCAAGAGGAGAGGTGTTCGGTAGAAGAGGGATTTTTCTTGCGCTAAAAACTTGTACGTGCATTGGTAATTCAGAATTAAGAATTAAGAAAAAAATATTCCAGTTTTGTGTAAACAAAACTGGAAGCGCAAGATGAGAGTCGTTCGGTAAAAGATGGGTTCTTCTTGCGCTACAATTTACAAATCAACGTACCAGTTTTGCGCATGCAAAACTGGAAGCGCAAGATGAGAGTCGCTCGGTAAAAGATAGATGTTCACTTGCGCTTATTGTCTATTATACGAATTTTCTATTCCTAATTGCGCTCGGTATTTTGCGACTGTTCGGCGCGCAATTTTTATCCCTTGTTCATTTAATATAGAAGTAAGTTTTGAATCCGACAAATTTTCTGCGGGATTTTTTTCACGATTTTCCGCGATAATTTCTTGAATTTTAAACTTAATTGTTTCGGACGAAAGTTCATTTTCTGTTGAAGTTTTTAGCCCCGAATTAAAAAAATACGAAAGCGGAAAAACGCCCCATTCACAACGTAAAAACTTTCCGTTTTTCTTGCCTGTAATTCTTGAAATTGTAGATTCATGCAAAGATAATTCATCCGCCATTTGTTTCCGTGTCATTGGTTTTATAAATCCCGGGCCTTTTTCAAAAAATTCTCTTTGGCGCTGAACCAATTTTATACCTTGCAACAAAATTGTAGATTCACGATATTGCAAACTAAACAAAAAATTTTTCGCTTGGCTTACAAGTTCCGACTGACCTTTTTTTAGCAAATTCACTTCCGGTAGCAAACGAATTTCTGGCAAATCGCCCCTAGAATATTTTACTACAAGATAATTTTCATCATTTAGCTTCACAATTCCTTTTTCTTCATCATCTTGCGCAACAAATCCTTGTTTTTTTTCTATAATCAACGCTACATCCGCCAAATTTGAATCTGCAAAAGATGAATCACTAAAATATTCGGCAGCAGGTTTTGGATTCAATTTCAAAATATATTCAAGTGATTCCCGTACATCTTCTTCTGAAATTTCAATATCATCAATAATCAACGCGGGCGCAAACGCTTTTTTATGCCAACTGTCCAAAAATCCATTAATTTTTTTTAAGATTTTTTCAGGAATAGGTGGATTCAACATACTCAAATTTCCATCAAGCAAAAACAACGTCAAATCTGAAGCATCACCAGCAATTTTTGCCTGAACAAAAAGACTTTCTTCCAGATTTTTACAACAAGTTCCAATCGGATCCATGCGTTGAATTTTTTCAATACATTTTTCCAACAGCACTTGATTTTGCAAAGGCCGGGAAGGATTGAGTAGCGACTTTGGCAAAAGATTATTTCCATAACAACCGTTTTTATCCAAATTATAAATCAACGCTTTGCAAATTTCGTATTCATCGTAAGAAAGTTTCATCGCATTCAATTGATGTAACAAATGTTCTTGCAAAGATTCACGTTTATTTTGATAACTTTCCAAAAGTTGTTGATAAGAATCCGCTTTTTGATTTGAGTACGACGAACTTTCAGAATATTTTTCTTTAACTCTTTTATCTGATTTATGACGAACAATTTCTACAAACGGATTTTTTTCCACAAAATCAAAAATTTCCTCGCGCAAATTTTCGTTATTCATCGCAAGAAAATTGATTGATTGAATCTGTATTTGTGACAATTTGTAAGTTTGTTTTTGGCTCGCTTTTTGAACTTGCGTTTGTCTAAAATCACTCATCGCCCCAATTGTAGCACAAAAACACTTAAATCTGTATACTGTGAAACATGAAAACATTACAAGAATTGGGTTTACAAATCCCACAAATTTTATTACCAAAAAATATTGATTTAAAAACTTGGTCGGTTATTGCTTGTGACCAATATACACAAGACAAAGATTATTGGAAAAAAGCACAAGAAAACGCATGTGACAAACCTTCTACTCTAAATTTGATTTTGCCAGAAGTTTACCTAAATGATTCAGACAAACCTGAACGCATTCAAAAAATCAGAAATACAATGCACGATTACCTTCAAAACGGTGTTTTTGATTCTGAAAAAAATTGTTTTGTATATTTGGAACGCAAAACAACTTATGGAAGAACAAGAAAAGGTCTCGTTGCTCAAATTGATTTAGACACATACGAATGGAAACCATTTTCCACAGCAAATATCCGTGCAACAGAAGCGACAATCGTTGATAGAATTCCACCCCGCATGGAAATTAGAAAAGGAGCACCTTTGGAATTACCTCATATCATGCTTCTTGTAAATGATAAAAATCACATTCTCGTTGAAGAAACTGGCAAAACTGTAAAAACAAAAGCTCCTTTATATCAAGGCGACTTAATGAACAACGGTGGTTCAATTACAGGTTGGGCTGTAGAAACAGAAGATGAAATTACAAATTTCACAAACGCTCTAAATCAAATCGCACTAGAAAATACAGCCGCAGACGGTTCAACATTCTTGTTCGCTGTAGGAGATGGAAATCACTCTTTAGCAACCGCAAAAGCAGTTTGGGAAGAACACAAGAAAGAACTTCTCCAAAACGGAGCATCACAAGAAGAAATTGCACAAAATCCAGTTAGATTTGCATTAATTGAAATTGTAAACATCTATGACGAAGGATTAACTTTTGAACCAATTCACAGAGTTATCTTCAATATAAACAACGATGAATTAATCTCATTCTTATGCAAAAAACTCAACGGAACTTTACAAGAACTTTCTTCCAAAGATAAACTCGAAGCCGCTGTAAAAAATTCTACAAATTATTTTGGCTTCGCATACAAGAAAGATGGTTCGCAAAAATACACTCTATTAAAAACTCAACTTTCCGATTTGGCAGTTGCATGCCTCCAACCAGAAATTGATGAGTTTTTAAAGAGCGCCCCTGCACAAAATAATTGCACTGGGGAAATAGATTACATTCATGGTAGCGATGAAGTCTTAAAACTCGGTGAAAAAGAAAATTCATGTGGAATTTTATTACCACCAATCGTAAAAGACAGTTTCTTCGAAACAATCAATGGACGCGGTCCTCTTCCACGCAAATCTTTCAGCATGGGAGAAGCCGACGAAAAACGTTTCTATCTCGAATGCCGCAAACTCTTTTAGTCGTTTCTAACGATTTTTAGAATTCTTCGCCCGAATTGTTCCGCCTTTGCTTGTCCAATTCCGTGAACATTAAGCAATTCGCTTAAATCACGCGGTTTTTTGACAGCAATATCGTACATCGTTTTATCACCAAAAATCACGTACGGCGGAACATTCATTTCTTGAGCAACGTTCTTACGCCACACTTTCAATTCAGTAATAATTCGCAATGATTCTAAATCATTTTCATCACCGGATTCAGCTAAAATCTTTTCTCCAGAATTTTTCTTGTGAACAATAAAATCCACTTTTTTATTAGGTTTTTCTAACGGTACAATTTTTGATTTACCTTCAAATTTAATTGCGAGCATAACCCGTTCTCTAGTCACAAGCAAATCTCTTCCCTTTTCCGTCAAATACAAAACACTATAATCGTTCGTTTTTGCAATAAATTTCTGCGCCAATAAAACATCAACTAATTCAAGCCAATCATTTTTTGATAATTCAGTTCCAATTCCCCACGTAGAAATAAAATTGTGTCCATTTTCAACAATTCTTTTTTGTCTAGAACCCAACAAAACATCAACAATATAATTCGCTCCAAACCGTTCCTTTGTCCTAATAATACAACACAATAGTTTTTGAACAGGAACCGTCGCATCTGTCATCGGCAACTCACCTAACGCACAAACATCACAACAATAATCTTTTTCCCCATTTTCCAAAGGAACATATTTTTCACCAAAATATTCCAACAAAGATTTTCGCCTACATTGTCTTCCCGAAGCAAATTTTATCATGCCTTGCAAAAGATTTTCAGCTTTAGAACTATCTGCCATCTCATCAAAAAAATATCGAATTTTATGAATATCCCCATAACTGTATAAAAGCAGCGCATGTGAAGGAAGTCCATCTCTACCAGCCCGTCCGATTTCTTGATAATATTCTTCTACAGACTTCGGCAAATCATAATTGATAACAAACCTAACATTCGGCTTATCAATTCCCATCCCAAAAGCTACAGTCGCAATCATTATTTGAACTTCATCTTTGATAAACAATTCTTGATTTTTTGCTCGCACTTCATCAGTCAAACCTGCATGATACGGCAACACAGAATATCCCATTTTGTCTAAAGATTCCGTCAATTCATCCACTTGTCTTCTAGAAAAACAATAAATAATCCCACTATCACCAGAATGTTTTCTTATACAGGCAATAACAGTATCCAAAGCATTCTTCTTAGGTTGAACTTCCAAAAAAATATTACTTCGATTAAAACTCGAAATAAAAATCGCTGGATTTTTCATTCCCAGATTTTTAGCTATATCAACTCTAACTTGCTCAGTTGCAGTCGCTGTTAAAGCAATCATCGTCGCATCAGGAAAAATCCGTCTTATAGAACAAATTTCCATATAATCTGGTCTAAAATCATGTCCCCATTCACTCACACAATGAGCTTCGTCTATTGTAATACAACTGATTTGCAATTCAGCATCACACAAAATATCACGAATTCGAGTAGTAGCAAGACCTTCAGGAGAAACATAAACTATTTTTACAAGTCCATTTTTGATTTCATGAACAGCATTTTTATACTCATCCCAATCAAGTGAACTATTCAAAAAAACAGAATGAATCCCCGCAGACTCCAATGAATAAACTTGATCTTGCATAAGAGAAATTAACGGAGAAACAACTATCGTTATCCCCGGAAAAATCAAAGCAGGAATCTGATAGCAAAGAGATTTTCCTCCCCCCGTCGGCATAATAGCGAGTGTATCTTTTTCAGCTAAAACACTATCAATTATTTCTTTTTGCGATGGTCTAAAAGAATCGTACCCAAATACTTTTTTCAAGACAAGTTCAGGTTTTGCATCAACAAATGTATCTATATTCATCTTCACATATTTATTATAACATCTCAAACCCACTTGAAAAACCCCACGATATTTGTTATATTATAAAAACCAAGCCGGCGTGGTGGAATGGTAGACACGACAGACTCAAAATCTGTTGCGAGCAATCGTGTAAGAGTTCAAGTCTCTTCGCCGGTATAAAACAGTCCTTAAGAAGTTTTCTTCCTAAAGACTGTTTTTTTTATGCATTAATTATTTTCTCAATAGAAATATTATGTTCACAAATAAAAGCCAATAATTCCACACATTTCTTTGCTACAAATTTTCTTATAGTGCATTCAACTTCATCAATTTTATTCATTGTCCCATTTTGTACCAACGAACCATAAAAACAAGTTCCTCCGCACAAATATCTCGCCCAACAGGAATTACAAGGTTCACGTTTATTCACAGTAATATTTTTAAAAATTTTATTTTCATCTACACCGTTTTTTATCGAACCTATTTTTAAATCCCCTTCACTAGGAAAATAAAGACAATTCGTAATCGAGCCATCCAAATTAATTACAATTTGTTCATCCAAAGGACATCGTTTCACTAACTTTTGTCTTGAAGTAATCAAATTAAAGGCAGACAAACACATATCCTCTTTTAGCGCACCAAATAAAGTCATATCCCCAGACAATGCGTCTTCTTTTAATTTTTCAAAAAGTGCCGCATACCCATCCAAAAGTTTTTTCACACTTTCTTTAGTAAAAGAACACTCACTTCCTGGTCTTATTGGAGTCATTGCAACTTCAGAAAATCCTAAACTCAAAAGATGTTGAACTATTTTCAATGGTTCAGGACAATAATCCGTAAGGACAGCCGATGCTTTTAAATTTATCCCGTTAGCCTTAAAAATCGGAATATTTTTCACAACATCATCATAAGAACCATTTCCATTAGAATATTTTCTATTAAAATCATGCACATCTTTTGGACCGTCAATACTAAACCAGAAAGGATTAATATCACATGCTTTTATAAATCGAATATATTCTTCAGAAACATTTGTTCCATTACTCATGAACCAAAAACCAACATAAGGTCTCTTAGCGTCCTTTACAAATTCTCCATACTTTAATTGAATACACCATCTGTTCACCCTATAAAGTTTCCAATCTGTAAAATATTTTCGCCTAGAAACATCATGCCACGTTGCTTCATTAAACATACCTTTAGAAAGCTCCATCACATCTGGCAAATCCTTCAGTTTAATTAATTCATTCAAGAATCTTAATAATTCAGAAGAATCTTTCGGAAGCAGAATCTTTGGTAATTTATGAAACAACTGTTCTTTTAATTTAGAAAAAAATTCCTCTCGTCGCTCTTCTAAAATGTCATCTTCTGTAAAAAAATATGATTCATAGTTCACATATTCATCTGCAACTTGCTTCAAAAGAGGCAAATCTAAAGAAGATTCAGAAGTCATACCATACGAAACAACAAATTCATCTGCATTTGGCATATATTCTTTTGTAACAAAATCCAATGCTTCTTTTACTTTTGAAATATCAGCACTCACATGATTTTTTTTATCTCTATAACAATATGAACAATTCAAATTACATTTGTTACTCGTATTTATCATAACCGTACATTTAGTTGGCTTATAGTCAAAGATTTTTTCATTTTCTCGCGCTACTAAAATCGAAGAAAAAAAGTTTAGAACTGGTGTTAATTTCAACATATCAATTTTATTAACTTCATCTAAAATTTCATTCTTACTAGCAACCTTCAATTTATTAAAAATATCTTTATCTACAGAATACATCGTATGATTGATTGCATCATAACACCACGAATATTTTTCGCCAGAAACAATGTAAAATCTAGATTCATCCTTCAACAAATCTAATGCACTTTCTATTTGTTTTAACATACCACCCCCATGAAAAATTCAATTTGAGAAAATACACATAAATTTGAAACTAATTAAAAACTTCGACTCTTCACAAAATATTGATTTTTTATATTCTCTATATCTTCTTGAGATATCGCTACAATATTTTCTCCATTCACAGGGATAGGTTCCGGTGAGAAAGGCATTATATAAGGACCATTAACACCTCTAGGTATTTCTGTTGGATCAAATTTTTTATCCTCAGAACTATAAAGCCTAGTAGAAACTGTATTCTCTGACACCTTGTATATAAACACCCCTCCTCCACAACGACTAATACCACCTTCTGCTAAACCTATTTTGCCTCCTTCATGTACGGGTGGAAATTGTGGAGATCTTACTACAGCCCCACTACCACTTCCACCTCCACATCCTCCATTCACAGCAATCAATTCATCATATGACAATTCACTTGCAAAATCATAAAAAGTACATACACCGTGTTTTTCAAAATAAGCTTCTTTTTTTAATAAATTCATTTTCACTCTCCAATATTTTTTTTAATAAATCTGCAACGCAAATTTTAATTACTTTTTTACATCATATATTTTTAAATAATTTTACAATTCTAAAAACCATATTTTTTCATTAAATCTACATACAATTTATTATCTATTGTTTTAGAGTTCTTTAAGTTTTTATTAATTTTATCATTAACATAAATTGTTACATTCGTAGGAATTTTTTCATACAAAGAAGTATTTATCTTTTCTTTGACATTACAATTTAAGAAAACATATTTTAAATTTTTCTGCACATTTTTCATTTCTGGCAATTTATCTATTTCAACTGCATGAATTTCAAAATATTCCAGTTCCTTATTATTTGAAAAATCCAAATATTCTAATTGTTTTATCTTGCGCCCCTCTACAAATGCAAACGCTTTTAAATTTGGTAACTCTTTAATAAAATCAAAATTCAAAACCGTACAAAAATCCAATTTCAAATATTCAATTTTTTTCAAAGATTTCCAAGTTTCTTCACTCATTTCAGATAAATCCGAAAAACTAATTTGTACAAATGACAATTTATTTAATTTATCTAACCCTTCAATCGATTTGATACTAGGCATTTCTTGTACAATGAACACAGAAGTCGCATTGTCATCTACAGATTTTATTTTTTTAGTTCCATCTTCTGAAACTAAAACCAATTCAGCCGCAAACATATTTCCTACAAAAAACAAACAAACCAAAACAATAAATATTTTTCTCATAAAATAATTCCTTTTTTTTCATTTAATTTAATGCAACGAACATCCAGTTTTCATTCCTAGAATCTGAATAAGAACGTTGTTCCGCTTTGGGCTCTGCAATTCCATCTGTTGAATATTTTGTAAAAGAATTAGACGAAGAATTTGTACTATCATAATATTCCACATGAGTTGGATTACTTACCCCATCATTTGTACCATCGTAAAATGCCAAACCTTTTGTGTTTTTTTCACATACTCCATCTGATGTATCTTCATTTCCAAAATACTTATTATACATATCAGCAACTGTATTTTGGTTCAAATCAATTACTTCATTAGAACCATTTGTTGGATCAAGTCCATTTTCAACCGCTAGATTCCATGCATAAATATCACAATGGTAATCATTATCATTGTATGCATTTTGAGTTTTTATCATCTCTACATTAGGAGTCCCTGTTAAACCACTTGGAGAAGCTGATCCGCCTCCGCAAGATCCATTACTTGTACCTAAACTTGAACCACTTCCTCCAAAAGAAGAACTACTTCCATTAAAAGAAGACCCTCCTCCACAGGAACCACTACTACTAGTCCCAACACAGCTGCTAGCTCCTCCACTTCCATAATTGTAAGAAGGTGTTACTGTTGGACTGGAACTTGGACTTTGGGATTGTGAATTTCTACTAGTTGTGCCTCCTCCACAACCTCCATTCACTGCTAATAATTCTTCATATGACAATTCACTTGCAAAATCGTAAAATGTACATACCCCATTTTTTTCATAATAACTTCTTTTTTTAATCATTTTAACTCTCCGTTTTTGTTTTTTCTAAATTTGATTTTTTAACCACTTGTAAAGCCATAAATTATCTTTATAGTTTTCCCAAGTACATAATGATTCTTTTTCTTGCATTTCTGCATTCCAAAAATCTAAATCTGTACACATTCCTCTACTATATAAATCTTTAATTGATTCAAAAAAACTTCTCTTATTTTCAAAGTTTTTCCCAGACGATAAAACTAACTTTTCATTTTCTTCTATCATTTCTTCATAAAAACTCTTTTCATAAGATTGTTCTTCCAGCAATAATTCTCTTCTTTTTTCTAGAGCAATCATTTCCAAATCATAAACTTTAGAAACAACATCTTTTTCCAGCCGAAAAAAATCCGTCACATTGATTCCAAGCGACACATCCCAACTGAAATTTCCTCTTTCAGTCCAATCCATCGTTGCATACTCCAAATTAAATGAAACATTTACTTTAGGCGCAATTTCTTGTAAATCAAATACACGATTGTTTTTCACCTTTAATTCTTCTTGCTCCAACAACAAAAAATTCAAATCATCACAAAACAATTCATTTTCCCAAGAAGGCAACTCATTCATAAACACGCTAAAATCACATTCACCACAAAAAACTTCAATTTCGTTTTTACACAAAATCAAACTTTCTTTATAGTTCACAAGTTCCAAAAAATACTCATTTAAATTATTTTCCAAGTCCCATTTTTTATAATATTCCAACTTTCCTTTTTTTATTAATTCATCATAACTGTCTATAGTCGATTCCATTAGTTTTATTTTCATTTCACAAACTTCAATAAATCTAACAAACCTTCTATATTCCATAAAAAGTCTTGTCAAATTCTTCAAGATTTCTTTTTCATCCAACTTGTTCTGTGTTTTTAACATTTCATAATTCAACAATCCAATCATTTCTTCTGGATTTTTCTTAGCCCCCTGACGCCAATAAGGATTCAAACCTTGAATTATACTAAAACATACATTTGGATTTTGACTGTATCCCAGATTATTCGCACTTATTTGTTCAAAAGGATTTAATACCGAACGACTAATTCCATATTTCAAATCACAGTTCAACATAGTACTTCCGGGAAACAAAACACTTACATTAGTTAAATTTGCACAACTTACAGGAAACTGAACTATCTCAGAATAAGAATCCACAAATGAAGTCGTAGAGGAATTTTGTACAGAAGGACGATACTTTAAATCCAACTTTTTTAAATTTTCTTCTGCTTGTTCTTCCATAACCTTGTTTAGTTTTAGATTTACAGAATTTTCTCTACATCGTTCCCATAAATTTTCCAAAACAGAATTCGCATAAAGATTAAATGAAAATAAACAAACAAAAAAACACAAAACCTTCATTCATACCTCTTATTCTTTTTACACACATTTTTCCTAACACAAAAAATCCATTCGTTTCAAAACAAAATACAAAATGTTTCTTGTTTCCAAAACAATCCTTGTGTCAGTTTCAAGCCCAACCTTTATCGGAAATTTTTCTCCCCGATTATTTTCAAACTCAATTCTATCTATATCCGCATAAACCGAATAAAACAAATTTCCAGATTCAGCGCCCCTAATATCAGGATCAATAGATGTCACAACTCCTTCCGCCCCTTTGTATTCAAAAAACGGAAACGCAGACAACCGATATTTCACTTTTAAGCCAACTTTTATTTTTCCAATATCCTTTGGCGGAATCTGAATCTCTACTCTAAAATTTTTCAGATCATTTGGAACAATGTTTAACACCACACTGTTTCCACTCAAATAATCTCCAACATTTAACGATGAAACTTCTTGAACAAATCCATCCACAGGCGCCCTTACTACAAGAAAATCATATTGATTTTCCAACGCAGTAAGTTCCTTTTCTGTTTTCAGTATCTCCAAATCAAGTTGATTTTTTTCCAGATATAAATCTCGAATAAAATCCGCTCTGATTTTTTCAACACTCGTTTCTGCCAATCTAACTTCAATTTCACGCATTTCCACGTTTTTTTTAGATTGCATCGCTTTTGGATTTTCCATTTCATCTTGATACAATTTCCGCGCAATTAAAGCATTCATCTTTAATTCATTCAGCGATTTTAGGTAACTGTCAAATCTTGTAAAAGCTAGAATCTCTTCATGAGGAATTACATTTTTCTCCAATTCAAAACTCTGAATCAAAAGTTCCACAACTTCAATCTTATTAATTAAATCCTTCTTTACAGCCAAAAGATTTTCTTGTTGAGCTTTAAAAATCGTTGAATCAATCTTAAAAAGTTCATCCCCCTTACAAACTTTTTGTCCAGGCTCATAACTTATTTCTGTTATTTTTCCTGCAATCACATTTTTTACGCTAGAAACATTTTCTTTTGTTCTAACAATCCCACGAACTTTCACAACATCATCAATTTTTCCAAAAATCACAATCATCAGCGCAACAACAACAAAGAAAATTATCGAATAAAAAAACACATCCAATTCTTCTGGCACCTTCATCAAAAAAAATTCGCGCGAAGATTTCAAATGATTATGATGCTTTAATATCACTTGATTTTTCATTTTGAGCCCTCCATAGCTGCGCATATTTTTTTCCTTTTTTAATCAATTGGTCATGATTTCCAACTTCCAATAACTTTCCTTTTTCAAAAACATAAATCAAATCACATTGTCTAATTGTAGATAATCGATGTGCAACCATTATCACAGTCCGATTTTTTATTTTTTTATAAATCGTTTCCATAATTTCGTGTTCAGAAATACTATCCAAACTCGCAGTTGCTTCATCCAAAATCAAAAAGTGAGGCTTTCTCATCAAAACTCTCGCCAAAGCAATTCGTTGACGTTCACCACCAGATAAAGTCGCCCCTTGTTCTCCTACAATCGTTCTAAATTTATCAGGCAACGAATTTATAAAATTCAACGCTTGTGCATTAGCCGCAGCAACAACAATTTGTTCCCGTGAAGGATTTATAGAACCCCAGCCGATATTTTCCTCAATCGTCCCACTAAAAAGCAAACTCTCCTGCGGAACATAACCGATTTTTTCTCTGTACGAATCCGTTTTATAATCTTCTATATTAGTATTGTTTATCTTAATCTCTCCCGATTCCAGTTTATAAAACTTCATCAACAATTTTAAAAGCGTCGTTTTCCCAGAACCACTCATTCCAACAAAAGCAACTTTTTTCCCCGCAGGAATTTTCAACGAGACATTTTCTATCGCTCTTCCGCGTGTTCCATAAGAAAAACAAACATTTTTGAATTCAATATCGCCAAAAAGATCTTCCACCTCTTCTTTAGAATCATCCAACAAATTTTCTTCATCCATATCCAAAATGTCAGACAATCTTTCCGCAGAAACAAAAACTTCTTGCCAATAAGATTGCATTGTCAGCAACCGACTCAACGGTCCCAAAAAAAATCCAGACAAAGTAATAAAAGAAATCAATTGCCCAAGCGACATTTGATTTTGAAAAATCAGAAAACTACCGTACCAGTAAAGTGCCAAAGTTCCGCAAGAAGAAATAAACCCTTGAATTGCATTTTGTGCATTTCCCAATTTAGAAAGACTCAGCATTTTCTTTGCAGCTTCCACAATTCTTTCTTCTGCCCGTTCAAAAGCTTTTTCTTCAGTTGCAAGTCCTTTTATAGTTGCAATCCCATTTATACTTTCATAAACACAAGCATTTTTCTCAGCTTCCAAAACTGCATGCTCACGAATTTTATACCTAAACGGTCTAGCAAAAATAAAAACAACAATGCTCGAAAAAAACACTGGAACAACGGCTGCTGGTAAAAGCGCAGAACCCATTTTTATTAGAAAAAAACCGCCTACAAAAATCATTACAGAATCAATCACAATTCCCAAACTCGTAGAAGAAATCGCATTTTTTATAGTTGAAACATCAGTCAATCTAGAAAGAATTTCACCCGTTTTTCTTTTACTAAAAAAATCCATCGGAAGTTTCAACAAATGCATGTAAAAATCGCACACTAAAGAAACATCAATTTTTGCTCCCAAATACATAATGATTGAACTTCTACAAAATCCCATCACAGTTTGACAAATCACAACGAACAAATAAGAAACAGAACACAGATTCAACGTAGATTTTACTTGTGAATACAAAACTTCATCTATCAAAAATCTAAAATAAAAAGACATGAATACACCAAACAAAGAAAGCATCACACTAGATAAAATAATCTGTATCACCAATTTCTTGTATGGTTTCAATAAGGAAAAAAATCTAATCAAATTTCCTTTTTTATCAGACTTTTTCTCAAATTTCGAACTTGGATAAAGAACAAAAAAAATCCCACTCCAATATTCAAACAATTCATCTTTTTTTATTTTTCTTAAACCTTTTGCCGGATCACTTATGTACACAAAATCTTTTTTCACTTTGTAAATCACAACATAATGTTCCGACCCATCTTTATTGAAATGCAATATCGCAGGAAGAGGAATTTCTGTCACTTTTTCTTTTTCAGAACAAAATAATCCTTTACAATCCAAACCAAATTTTTTTGCACCTTCTTGAATCCCGTACCCAGAAGTTCCCACTTTATCAGTTCCAGCCGCTTCCCGAATTTTTCTAATAGAAGTCTCTCTTCCGTAAAAAGACAGAACTATTGCAAGACACGCTGCACCACAATCCGATTCATCATGTTGAATTAATTCTTTTACTCTCAAACCCTCTCTCCGTAAAACATTTAGAATTCACCTAAAAAAGAATTTTTCAAAACTCTCAAATCTACAGCTTCCTGAATATGATGCAATCGAATAAAATTACATCCTTCAATATCAGCAATAGTTCTCGCAACTTTCAAACATCCAGCCATTGCTCTAGGAGATAAGCAATATTTCATCGAAATATCATCCAAATAAATTTTTGCTGCATCTTCCATCACACAAAATTCTTCCACCTGTGCAGGTAACAATTTTGCATTTCTAACAGTTTGCCTTTTTCTTTGCGCCGCAATCGCTCTTGCAATTCCTTTCCGAATTTCAGCAGTCGTTTCAAGCCCAGTTCTATCGTTTTCCACATCATTTTCTGTTTCTTTATCTACAAACACTCTGATTTCAACTCTATCTAACAAAGGAGCTGAAAATTTTTTCCAATATTGTTCTACACTCTTTAAACTACAAAGACACATTTTTGTTTTTGAACCATAATTTCCACAAGGACAAGGATTTACAGCCATCAACAATTGAAATTGTGCAGGGTACACAGTAGAACGCCCTGCACGACTCAATGTAATACAACCTGTTTCCAAAGGTACTCTCAGCATCTGCAAAACAGAACTTCTAAATTCTGCCGCTTCATCCAAAAAGAGTACCCCGTTGTGTGCTAAAGAAATTTCCCCCGGTCTACACCCAACTCCTCCACCACACATTCCTTCTATGGAAGCAGTTTGATGAGGCATTCTGAAAGGGGGAGTTCGAATAAGAGGTTCTGTTGGTTTTACCAAACCCGCCAGCGACCAAATTCTTGTAACAGACTGAGCCTGTTCTACTGTAAGAATTGGATTGATCGCAGGAAACTTTTGCATTGCCATTGTTTTTCCACAACCTGGAGAACCTAAGGCTAACATATTGTGACCACCAGCAGCAGCAATTTGCAATCCTCTAATCAAACTCCTTTGCCCTTTCAATTCTTCAAATTCACAACCGATATGACTTTCAGAAAACCAAACTCCATCAATTTCAACACAATTAATCGATGGTAAAATTAAATTTTCTTCAGTGCTTTTGCTCATGAAAAAATCAGGTTCTTTCAACGCCTTAAAAGCATTTTTCAAAGAATCAGCCCCATAAACTGTCATTCCTTTTACTTCACGTGCTTCTTGTGCATTTTGTACAGGAACAATACAACGCCTAATCCCCATTTCAACAGCAGTAGATACTGCCGCGTGAATTCCCTTCACACATCGTACATTCCCAGAAAGTTCCAGTTCTCCCATAACCAAAACAGGCTCATCAATAAAAGAATCTCCGTTTTCCAACGCGTTTTTATACAAAACAGCTAAAGCAAGAGGCAAATCAAATCCAGCACCTTCTTTTTTCAAATCCGCAGGCGACAGACTGATTAACACCCTTTCTGGAGGAAAATCAAACCCAGAATTTCTAATAGCAGCTTGCATTCTTTCTCTAGACTCTTTTACAGCGCCATCCGCAAGACCCACAATGTCTACCGCAGGAATCCCCCTTCTCAAATCAATTTCCACAGTAACAAGCGAGCCTTCATATCCAAATGGTGAAAATGAATATATTTGCATAAACACCCCTTAAGAACTAATCACGTCTTGATTAATCCCTAATATTAATATTTCCAAAAAAGATTTTTTCGGACCAAATTTTACAAAAGAAATGCAAAATTTTTCAAAATTTAAGTAAAATCCCCTAGGTTTTTCGCAAAAAAACATTCACACGCGGTACAATAAACACAAACACTCGCTCTTTCACTTACCAACCAACGTACCAGTTTTACCCTGTAAAACTGAAAGCGTGAGCAAAATTCACGTTCGGTACAATAGACACAGAAGCTCACTCGCTCGGTTACCAACCAATGGACCAGTTTTACCCTGTAAAACTGGAAGCGTGAGCAAAATTCACGTTCGGTACAATAGACACAGAAGCTCACTCATCCTTTTACCAACCAACGTACCAGTTTTACCCTGTAAAACTGGAAGCGTGAGCAAAATTCACGTTCGGTACAATAGACACAGAAGCTCACTCGTCCTTTTACCAACCAACGTACCAGTTTTGCCTTACAAAACTGGAAGCGTGAGCAAAATTCACGTTCGGTATAATAGACACAGAAGCTCACTCGTCCATTTACCAACCAACGTACCAGTTTTACCCTGTAAAACTGGAAGCGTGAGCAAAATTCATGGGCGGTATAATAGACACAGAAGCTCACTCGTCCTTTTACCAACCAACGTACCAGTTTTGCCAAGCAAAACTGGAAGCGTGAGTAAAATTCATGGGCGGTATAATAGACACAAACACTCACGCTAGTTATACTGAAATTCATGCTTTTTAATAGTACACGAAACAAAAATCAAACTGTAAAATTCTCTGATGCAGTATTAAACTGTTTTCCTCAAGATGGCGGGGTTTATGTTCCTGCCGAGATTGAAGATTTACGCAGATGGATTTCTTATATAAACAAAAACACTTCGTTCACATCGATTGCAGGAACTCTCACCTCCGCAATGATAAAAGATGAATTCAGCCCAATTATTTGTGAAACAATCGCAACTAATGCCTTCACATTTGAGCCTGTTGTTAAACAATTAGACGACAATCTTTTTATAATGGAACTTTACCACGGCCAAACAGGCGATTTTAGAGAATTTGGAATTTCTTATCTTTGTTCATATTTAGAAACAACATTCCAACTCACAGGAAAAAAAGCACTGTTTTTAGATTATACCGACGGACTTTTAGGAAAATTAATGGCAAAATCACTTCGCGGTAAAAAGAACATAAAAGCAGTTTTAGTTTATCAAGAAGGAACAGTTCAAGGATTAGAAGAACAAGATTTTATTTGGAACGGAGGAAATATTCTTCCTATAGAAATGTCACTTCCGCCAGAACAAATCAAATCACTCATAGACCAAATTTTTCAAGATTCCGATTTTGTACAAGAAAACAATTTGACAATCGCAAATACATCAAACGTTTGTCGCCTTCTTTCTCAAGTTTCATTCTTTCCATATTCATTTTCTAGAATAAAAGATAAAGTTGATGGCGACATTTATTACGCACTGGACGCAGGAAACTACGGAACATTAATGGCAGGACTTTACAGCTGGCGATTCGCACTTCCTGTCAGTGGATTTTTTCTACCAGCATCACCAAATCTTTTTATAGATTCAGACGGAAATCCAATTATAAAAGACACAATTTCCAACCAAAATCAAAATGCTTCATCTATGAATCCCGCAAACTTAGAGCGACTCGATTCATTCTTTGAGCAAAACAAATTGATGATGCGAAACTTTGTACATCCATCCCCAGTTACAATGCAAACAATGATGGAAGCGACAAAGGAATTGTATAAAAAATATGGAATCATCGCTGACCCAGAAACAGCACGAGCCTTTGCCGCAGTAAAAAATAATCTAACAGATTTGATAGATGAAGAAAGCGCAATTGTTTTAGTTGATTACAATCATCCAGCATTTGCAAAAGAATATTGCCAAAACGTTTTAGGAATCACGCCAAAACTTCCTAATTACATAGAACAATTTCAAACAAATGTAAAACTCAACAAAAAAACAATCAGCACAATCGAAGAATTAAAAGAAAAAATCAAAAGTTTAAATTCATAAGAATTTCTACTGATTGATTTATATTTGTTTTGTTTTAAAATAAATGGTATAAATTATATATAATATTATTTAATAGGAATTTTTATGAGTATCGAAAAGAAACCTTTAGTAAACGACTTATACACAGCAGACCCTTCTGCACACGTGTTCAATGGAAAAATCTACATTTACCCTTCACACGACGAAGATATTGATGTAGAAAATAACGACAACGGCGATCAATATGACATGAAAGACTACCATGTTTACGAAATGCCAGACACAGAAACATATCCAAGAGACTGCGGATGTGTTCTTAAATTGGAAGATATCCCATGGGCAAGCAAACAACTTTGGGCTCCAGACTGTGTAGAAAAAGACGGAAAATATTATTTTGTTTTCCCAGCTCGCGACAAAGAAGGATTTTTCAGAATTGGTATTGCAACAAGCGACAAACCAGAAGGACCTTTCAAAGCAGAACCAAACTACATTCCAGGTTCATATTCAATTGACCCATGTATGTTCCCAGACACAGACGGAAAATATTATCTTACATTTGGTGGAATTTGGGGCGGACAATTAGACCAATACAGAAACAACAAATGGAGCGCAGACAACAAAGAACCACAAGGTGAAGAAGAAGCTTGTACAGCAAAAATCGCTCTTATGAAAGACAATTTGTTAGAAATGGCAGAAGAACCAAAAGACATCATGATTCTTGACGAAAACGGAAAACCACTTACAGGTGGCGACGAAGCAAGACGTTACTTTGAAGACCCATGGATGTTCAAAAAAGGCGACACATATTACTTCACATACTCAACAGGAACAACACACCTTTTGTGTTACGCAACTTCAAAAAGCGTTTACGGACCATTCACTTATGGCGGCGTAATCTTAACACCAGTTCTTGGATGGACAACACACCACTCAATCCTTGAATTCAACGGAAAATGGTACTTGTTCTACCACGACTGCGAACGCTCAGGTGGAATCAACCAAAAACGCAACGTAAAATTCCGCGAACTCAAATTCAACGACGACGGAAGCATCCAAACAATGGACGGAAGCTTAGATAAATAATTCAGGCGGTTCCCAAAAAAAAGACCTTCCAAATGGAAGGTCTTTTTTTTTGGTCGGGCTTTTCGCCTTTCCGCTTTCGCTCCATTCCGAAACGCCACAAGTGTCGTTTCGGAACGCCTTCGGCGAGGCTCCAATCCCTAACCGGAAAATAAATATATTCAAATAATTGAACACAAAATCATTTTATGAGATTATATCATATAGGAATTAAATTAATTTTTTGAGGTGTAATTATGAAAGTTGGTATCATTTGTGCAGGCGATACAGAATTAGAACCTTTTTTACCAATCATGGAGAATTGCAAAACAACAGAGAAAGCAATGCTTAAATTTTATGCAGGTACAATTAATGGATTAGAAATTGTTACATTATTTTGTGGAGTATGTAAAGTAAATGCAGCTATTGCAACTCAAATATTAATTGATACATATCATGTAAATATAATTATCAATGCAGGTACTGCAGGAGGAATGAATTCCCAAGTTAATATTTTTGACACCGTTATTTCTACAGATGTTGCATATCATGATGTTGCTTCCGAAGTTTTAACAGAATTTCATCCATGGCTAGAATCTGTATATTTTAAAGCTGATAATAGATTATTAGAATTGTCTAAAACAGCTGTAAAAAAAATGTCACCCGAATATAACGTTTTTTGGGGAAGAATGGTAACTGGAGAAGCATTTATAACAGATGATGGGCGTAAAGAAATTAATGAAATGTTTGCACCATTAACCGTAGATATGGAAACAGGAAGCATAGCACATGTATGCTATGTAAATAAAATTCCGTTTATTTCTATTAGAAGTGTTACAGATACAGAAACGCACAGCGGCATAGACAACTTTGAAGCAAATTGTGAAAAAGCATCTATCATCGCAAAAAATATCACAGTTTCACTTTTAGAAGAAATCAAAAATGATAAGTGATTTTCTTTCAAAAAAACTCTTTTTTTGCAAATTCTTCAACAATTGTTGATTTTCCGAATTTTATTATTATACAAAATCCCTTAAACATTTATTACACATTCTGAAGAGTGGAATCATATTTAGGATTTGAATAATAAAGATGAGTAAATTCATCAATAATTAGAACCCATTTCTCTTTCAATCAAATTAATCATAATATTTGTGTTTAATTCCATGGCGTCGATTGGGTAAATTTCTCTTACTTTTTCATCGTAATATTTTTCTTTGAATTGCTCTAAGATTTCAGTTTTGGGAACGCCATTTTTTAATGATTGTGAAATTTGTGTTGCAGTTTGAATTGCGTTTAGTTTTCCGTATTTTAAATAAAATGCCGATTCTTCTTCTGTGAGCAAACCATGATGAGGAACTAAAATATTTTTGATTTTGAATTTTTCAATTTTTTCAAAAGATTTTAGAGTTAAATCATATCCAACAAGATACGACGGAATTATTTTTTCTGAACCAGTGAACACGCCCAAAGTTTCTGTTGCAAGCAAAAGTTTATTTTGTTCAAGATAAAATCCCACAGAACATTTTGTGTGTCCCGGAAGAGCAACAACGGTAAAAAGCATTTGCCCGCATTGAATTTTGTCGCCATCTTCAACTTCAATATCAACGCAAAGAGAATCAATTAAATCTTCGTATTCTAAAATGCCATTTTTTTGGGCAAACTTTTGGTCCAAATCGCGCATTACTTTTTTGGCAGAATCTTTTTTAAAAATTGAAGAAGCGTAACTTCCTGCCACAATTTTTGCATTCGGAAAAAGTTTTTTTACATAAACCGAACCAAGCGCGTGGTCGTAATGAGAATGGGTCAAAAAAATAAAATCCAACTGACGATTTTTTAAGATTTTTTGAACATTTTGCGCCAACCGTTCCCCCGTAAACGCAAAACCAGTATCATAAAGAATAGAAGTTTTTCCATCATCAATTAAAAACCCAGAATCACCAGGCAAAACTCGAACATCTGTTATTTTCATAAAATTTACCTACAAGATAATTTTTTCAAGCATATATCGTTTTAATAAAAATGTGCAAAAATACGGAAAAGTATAAAATTTTCCATTGAATCCAACATTATTTGCACAAAGCTTTATTCCATAATGAATATCAGAGTATTTTTCTTTATCAATAAGATTTTTTAAAGAAGCAGTGGCATTGTTATTCGCTTTAACTTCTACTGGCACAAGAGAATCTTCATCACGGATAAAAAAATCCATTTCCACAGTTGATTTATCATTTTTAAAATAAAAAAGTTCATAACCTTGTTTTACAAGCATATCGGCAACAATATTTTCATAAATTGCACCTTTGTATGTATTAAAATTTTTATTTTGACGTAAATCTACTTGAGATTCTTCATCTAATGATGCAATCAAAAGGCCTGTATCTCTATAGTAAATTTTGTATTCAGTCGGATTATAATTACCTTTGAGCGGAAGTTCAGGTTGATCTAAGTTATAGCAAATATTCACAATCCCTGCATCTTTTAGCCAATCTACAGTTCCTATGTATTCTCTATTTCGAGCTCCCACCGCAATTTTTGTAATTTGATAACGTTTATTTTCCTTTGCAAGAAAAACAGGAATATGAGAATATACATTCTTAATTTTTGACTTATCTAAACCTGTTGCATATTTTAAAATATCCTCTTCATAAGCTTTTTGAATTTGAATCTGTTCCTGTAATATTCCCGAAAAGTTTTTTTGTTCTATGAATTTATTTACAATCCGTGGCATTCCACCTGTAATCATAAAGTCTTTAAAACAATTCATCCAAACATCAAATTCATTTTCTGAAAACGGTTTTAACATTTTGATATGATAATAAATACTTTCAATTTGTTCTTGCGAATATCCTTTAGCCCAAAGAAATTCTTCAAAATCCAAAGAATGCATTTCATAATCTTCTTTGTACCCAACACTTACTGATGTAATTTCTTTGTAATTTACACCTAGCAAAGAACCTGAACAAATAACATCATAGCGTCCATCAATTTTAAAAAATTTGAGACAAGTTGCACAATCAGGACAAGATTGCATTTCATCAAAAAAAATCAAGGTTTCGTTCGGAACAAATTTAAAATTTGGATTGATAAATGATATTTCTTTAATAACATTCTCAGGAGAATAACCTGAAGAAAAAATTTTTGTATACTGTGGATCAGTAATGAAATTAATTTCAACGAAATTTTTATAATTTTCAGAAAAATGTTTTATGGAAGAAGTCTTTCCAACTTGACGAGCACCAGTAATTATTAGTGGCATTCTGTCAGGATTTTTTTTCCAATTAACAAGAAAATCATCTATTTTTCTACGAAGTTTGTATTCCATGTTTTTATTATATTATGGATTATCACAAAATTCCATATTTTTTTTATTAAAGAATCACATTTTTCCTGCTATTTAAACGTTATTTTTCACATTATTCCAATTTTATATTTTAAACTTGTACCAGTCAATAAAAGTGGACAAAAAAAATGTTTTTTCTTAATTTTCTTTTTTAAGAGTGGACAATTCTTGAGTTATTTCTTCGGATTCATTTTTAGAAGTGGACCTTTTCTTTTGTACGAATTT
>SUWN01000069.1 GCA_015061465.1 Treponema bryantii
TTTTCCGTGAACCAATTTTTGTAAACAACATTAAAGGAACTGTAAGTTGTTGGGAAAAACCAATTGTTCTTGGTCGTCACGCTTACGGAGACGTTTACAAAAACTGCGAAATCAAATGTCCAACTGCAGGAAAAGCTGAACTTGTATTTACAGGTGCAGACGGAAAAGAAATTCGCAAAACAATTATGGACATGAAAGGCCCTGGAATTATTCAAGGAATTCACAACTTGGATAACTCTATTGAAAGCTTTGCTCGTTGTTGTTTTACTTACGCTTTAGACAGAAAAATGAGCGTTTGGTTTGGTGCAAAAGACACAATTTCTAAAGTTTACGACGGAAACTTCAAAGAAATTTTCCAAAGAGTTTTTGACACAGAATACAAAGCAAAATTTGACCAAGCAGGAATTGAATATTTTTACACATTAATTGATGACGCAGTTGCTCGTGTTATGCGTAGCGAAGGCGGATTCATGTGGGCAACTAAAAACTACGACGGCGACGTTATGAGTGATATGATTGCTTCTGCTTGTGGTTCTTTAGCAATGATGACTTCTGTTTTGGTAAGCCCAGACGGAAAATTTGAATACGAAGCAAGCCACGGAACTGTTCAAAGACACTACTACCGCTACCTCAAAGGCGAAAAAACTTCTACAAACCCTGTAGCTACAATTTTTGCTTGGACAGGCGCTCTTGCAAAACGTGGTGAATTAGACGGAACTCCAGAATTAGTTGATTTTGCAAAAAAATTGGAAAAAGCAACACTTCAAACAATTGAAGACGGCTACATGACTGGAGACATTGCACGCATTGCAACACCAGCTGCAAAAAAAGTTCTTGATTCTTGGGAATACATTGCAGAAATTAAAGCACGCTTAGAAAAAATGCTTTAGTCTTAAAAACTACGAGCGTCTATTTAAAATGGCGTTCGTAGTTTCTCTTGCCTTTTTTAATCCAATAGAAATTAAAATCGGAAAAAGTACAAAAATCATTCTTAGACCGATTTTTTCACCCCTAACCTTCCATGATAAAACAAGTTGGTTCCACAATTCAAACGTTCTTGGAATAAATGTAATAAATAAAGAAACGCAATCTGAAAACAAACATTCATCTTTTGCACCAAAAATTTTTCTTATAAAAAGTTCAATTGATTCTACACTTGCTTTAATTTTTACAGAAGAAGTCGTTTTAAAAAAAATGGAAGAAGTTTGAACAAGTACAAAGATTCTGAACAAAGAAATAAATGTATTTTTATCACAAAAAGTATTTTTACAAGATTGAATCATCGACTCACAAAAAGGCAATTCTTTTATAAGCACAAAAAAAATTCCCCAAAAGTTTGCAAAATAAACTAAAAAAATATAAAAAATAATTGGAGCTAAATCCGTAAGAATTTCTTTTGCAGAAAAATGTAAAATCATCACTAGAATTAATTGGACAAAAAATAAACTCAAACAAAATTCAAAAGGTAAAAAAAATGTAAGAAAGCTTAAAATTGGTAACAAAAAAAGTTTTACAGTTGGATTTATTTTGTGAAAAAACGTGTTTTTGTTTGAATATGAAAAAACAAAATTATTCATCACCACACCAAATCCGACAATTGTTTATAAGCATTAAGAGGATTTTTTATATTCCATTGTTCCAAATCGCATTCTAGCGCTTGCGTTGCACTTCCATCAAAAACAATCTGGCCTTTATGTAAAACAGCAAATTTATCTGCAAAAGCAAGGCACTTTTCAATTTCATGAGTCAAAATGATGATTGTTTTACCTTGATTTTTTAATTCGCCAATAATTTTATTTACTTGCTTCACGCCTGAATAATCTAAATTAGCGTACGGTTCATCAAAAATAAAAATATCAGAATTTACAGCAAGCATACACGCAATTGCAAGACGACGTTTTTGCCCACCCGATAAAAATCGCGTAGAACTATTCATATTTTGCAAAAGTCCTACTTTTTGCAAAACCGAAGCGATTATTTTTTCCTGTTCATCTTTTTTAATTTTTAGATTTTTTAATCCAACACTTACATCTTCTTTTACAGTTTCACCCAAAATCTGAATATCCGCGTCTTGAAAAATCAAAGCGACTTTTCCATTTACAAAAATCTTTCCACCCGATTTTTTTTGTAAACCAGCGATTATACTCATCAAAACACTTTTTCCAGAACCATTTTCTCCAGCCAAAACTACGCATTCCCCTTGATGAACACAAAGGGAAACATTTTGCAAAACAGTTTGAGTTCCTTCAAATGTCGAGAATTTTTTGGAAATTTCAATTAAATCTATAGCTATTTCTTTCATAATTTATTCTTTTTCAATTTGTTCATATAAATATTGAGCAACTATCGGTCTAAATTTTATTGCAATTGGAATAAACAAAATCATTTTTATTAAATCAGCAATCAAACAAGGAACCATTGCAACTACAACAGAATTTACAAGCGCTTGTACGGATGAATTTATAAACGAATTTTTTGCCGCATAAAACCCATACCACGCAACGCCCGGAATATACATCACAATCATTCCTGCAATAAAAGCTAAAATAAGACGAATATTTTTCTTTAAAGATTTACTTTCATCAACACGAGGCTTTTTTACAATCAAAACAACAATTATTGCGCCAAGTAAATATCCCAAATAGAATCCGCCCCATTGAGCAAATAGCGCAACAAATCCACTTTGTCCACCAGCAAAAACAGGAAAACCTATCAAACCTGCACAAAGCCACAACAACGTAGGTAAGATTCCTATTTTTCCGCCTAAAATTAAAGCAAAAAAAATGCACAACACATTCTGAAAAACAATCACGGTCATTCCCACAGGAAGACGAATATACGCGCCAAGACAAATAAAAGAAGCGAATAAAGCAATGATAGAAGATTTATAAATCATTTTTGTCTGTCATAATCACAACAGGATTTACTGGTTGTTTAAAAAAATCAATATCAACAACTTGCAAAGCATGTTTTACAACGCCATCTACAGAATCAACAACTTTTATATCAGGCCCAAAAGCTTCTTGAATTTCTTCTTTTATGTTTAAAAAATGAGTACATCCCAAAACGACAACATCAACGTCGCTTTTTGCAAAAAAATCTGCTGCATTTTTACAAGCGTCCAAAATATCTTGTTTATTTGCGGAATACGCTTTTTTTTCTATAAATGAAATTAATTCCGTATCGCCACGGGAAATAATTGTACAATCGTTTGCAAATTCCTGTTGTAATTTTTGATTATAATCATTATGAACTGTAGAATTAGAAGCAATCAAACCGATTTTTCTTCTTTGGCTCAACGATGAAGCTAACTTAATGGCTGGAACAGTTCCAACAAATTTTACATCTGGAAACGCTTCTCTTAATTCATCAAGTGCATTTACAGACATTGTATTACAAGCAACAATAATAGCTTTTGGGTCAAAACGTTGAATGATTTTTTGACATAACTCAGTTACTAAGTTGACTATTTCTTGTTTAGATTTTTCACCATAAGGAAAATTTTTAGAATCGCCCACGTACACACATTCTGCCGCTGGACAAATTTCCAATAATCTTCGCATATAAGGAATGCCGCCTTTTCCTGAATCTATAAATACAAAATCTACAGACACAAAATCCCTCCACCAAAAAGCGCATTAAAAGCATCTTTTGCCGCTTTTGCTTTATCGTCTTGTGATTTCCCTTGATTTTTTGAATTAGGACCTTGTGAAAAATAATCACAAAAATTTGCACGTTCTTTATCGGTAACTAAATCTGCATTTGTTTCTTTGCAATCGTAGTGACTACCACTTGAATAAAATTTGCAATTATAACAAGAATGCAAATCAGAACCACAAGAAGGACAAGTTGTTGTTCTAAAAATTTGAATAGAATTTGTATTATTTCCACATTTCCAACACATAATATAATAATAATCATTTGACTAAACAAACGCAATACCGTAGAATTTAAATATGTTTACGCAAAATAAATGTATCGTTCTTCATTGTAGAAATAACGCTTTATCTACTTTTGATGAAATGGGAAATTTAACAGAAAAAGAAAGTTATTGTCTGGACCACATTCCAAATCCCGGTAAATTAAAAGAAGACATTTACAAATACATTGAATCTCACGACACAATTGTAGGATTAAATGCTTCGGGATTAGTTTTTGAAAATCTAGACTTATCAAACAAAAAATTCTTTGGTTGCAATTTTTCACATTGTACTTTTACAAATGTTCATTCTCAAAATATCAGAATTAAAATGTGTATTTTTGATTTTTCACTTTTTAATAATTGCAATTTGATTCAAAGCAATATTATTTTTACTTCATTTTCGGGTTCAACTTTTACACACACGCTTTTTACAGAAAGCAACTTGATTCAAAATGGATTTAACGGAATAAAAGCATTTCAATCATGTTTTGACGGTTCTGATTTGTACAATTCCAGATTTATTCAAGCAATGTTAGTTGATACTTCGTTCCAAGATTGTAATATCAAAAAAGTTTTATTTTATGATGCAAAAAGACAAAATGTATCTTTTAAATATGCAAACACAAGAGAAGCCGTTTTCTCTCAAAAAGGAAGCGC
>SUWN01000025.1:0-1931 GCA_015061465.1 Treponema bryantii
CTTACAATTGTTACAAATATGGTTTTTCAAGTTACCGAACAAATTGGAATTAGCATATTTTTATCAAGTTGCAGGCAGGGAATATTTTTTATTCCATTGATTTTTGTTTTACCAGCAATCTTTGGAATTACAGGCCTTGAATTATGCCAACCAATTGCAAATACAATTACCTCTTTAGTTTCGCTTCCGTTTATTGTCTGGTATTTTAGAAAGTTGAAAGAATAACGATATCAATGACAAAGGAGTTTTTTTTTAGTACAATAGACGCACGATGGATGAAATTAATCAAATTAAAAATTTTGCAAATCAAACGCTCGTTCCTATTGTAAAAGATGACGGTTTATCGTTTATTTTGGATTATATAAAGGAAAATAACGTAAAATTAATTTTAGAAATTGGAACTGCGATTGGTTATTCTTCTATAAAATTTGCACAAGTAAATCCTGATGTTAGAGTTTACACAATTGAATTTGATATTGATAGATACCAACAAGCTGTAAAAAATGTAAACGATTGTAATCTTGGCGAACAAATCACTGTTTTTTTAGGTGATGCAATGGCTTTTGATTTTGATGATAAATTCGACATGATTTTTATAGATGGCCCCAAAGCTCAATACATCAACTTTTTTGAAAAATTCAAAAATAATTTATCACCAAACGGCGTTTTTATAAGCGACAATCTTTCTTTTCACGGAATGGTAGAAGATTTAAGTTTAACTCACAATTACAGCACTATAAAATTGGTAAAAAAAATTAGAAAATATATTGAATTTTTAAAACAGAACACAGAATTTGAAACAACATTTTATAGCATTGGCGATGGAGTTTCTGTTTCCAAAAAAACGTAAACTAAGTATATAGGAAGTGTTTATGTCATCATCTAATTTAATAGAAAATTTAATTTCATTTAATCTTACTCGTCAAGAAGCTACAATTTACGTTTCTTTTTTAACACACGGACAAATGTCTGGATATGAAGTTGCAAAAGAAACTGGAGTAGCCCGTTCCAACGTTTATTCAGCTTTACAAAGTCTTGTAGAAAAAGGTGCGCTTTATTTAATAGAAGGCGAAACTACAAAATATACGCCAGTTGATGTAAAAGAATTTTTGCAAAATACAATTTGTGATTTACAAAAAAAAGCGCTTTTTATCCAAGAGAATATTCCACAAAAAATCGAATCTGCAGAAGGATACATCACAATTGTTGGTGCAAAAAATATAGAAAATAAAATTCGAAAAATGCTTTGCGACACAAAAGAACGTGTTTACATTTTGGCACATTCAAATATTCTCAAAAATTTCATAAATGAACTAGAAAATCTTGTAAAAGAAAACAAAAAGGTTGTAATTATTTCTGATTGGGAATGTGGATTACAAAAGATTTCGGGTGCAATTTGTCATCAATCACAAACAGAAGACAATCAAATTAGATTAATTACAGATTCAAGTTTTGTTTTAACAGGTATTATTACTGGAAATATTCACGACACATGTTTATATTCGGGGCAACAAAACCTTGTAGATGTTATGAAAGAAGCATTAAAAAATAAAATTGAACTATTAAAGCATAATATTTGATTATATATACAAAAATGATTTGATATGATAATATATTTTTATGAATCATAAATCCATAATCAAATTTACAAAAAAATTTTTTTTCATTATTTCATTTATATTTGCAATTATTATTACAATTTTATCTAGCTTAAATATTATAAAATATCCTCTTTATAAAGATTATTATTCAAATCTAACAAAATTATGTAAAAATCCAGGCTTAAATGAAGATTATATTCCGCAAGGGATAACTTTTTTTGATAATAAAATTATTACTGTTGGATATATGAAAAATCAGACAAATAGCCGAATTTATGTAATTGATTCTAAAACTAATGAAGAAAAACATTTTAAACTTATTTCAAATGG
>SUWN01000025.1:2031-19372 GCA_015061465.1 Treponema bryantii
TATTTGGAGGAATTATGAAAATCGGAATATTAGGATACGGAAATCTTGGAAAAGGTGTTGAATGTGCAATCAAACAAAATAAAGATTGTGAACTTGTAGCAGTTTTTACACGTCGCGACCCTTCCACTGTAAAACTTTTGACACAAGGAGTTCCTGTTGTAAAAATAGATGACATTTTAGATTATCAAGATAAAATCGACGTTTTAATTATTTGTGGTGGAAGTGCAACTGATTTACCAAAACAAACTCCAGAATTTGCAAAATATTTTAATGTAATAGATAGTTTTGACACACACGCAAAAATTCCAGAACATTTTGCAACCGTTGACCAAAACGCAAAAGCAAGCAAAAAAACTGCATTAATTAGTGCTGGTTGGGATCCAGGAATGTTTAGTCTTGCTCGTCTTTATGCAAACGCAATTTTGCCAAACGGAAACGATTATACTTTTTGGGGAAAAGGTGTAAGCCAAGGACATTCAGATGCTATCAGAAGAATTGCAGGAGTAAAAAATGCAAAACAATATACAATTCCTGTAGAATCAGCGCTTAATTCTGTTCGCAACGGGGAAAATCCTACTTTAACAACTCGCCAAAAACACACTCGCGAATGTTTTGTTGTTTTACAAGATAATGCAACTCAAGAAGACAAAATTCGTGTAGAAAAGGAAATTAAAGAAATGCCAAACTATTTTGCAGATTATGACACAACTGTAAATTTCATCACTGAAGAAGAATTAATTCGTGACCATTCAGGAATTCCACACGGAGGATTTGTTTTCCGCACAGGAAAAACTGGTTGGGATAATGAATTTGACAACGTAATTGAATATAGTCTCAAACTTGATTCAAATCCAGCGTTTACTTCAAGTGTAATTGTTGCTTATGCTCGTGCAGTTTTTAGAATGTATAACGAAGGAATGTTCGGTTGTAAAACAGTTTTTGATGTTCCACCTGCATATTTAACAACAATGAGCAACGAAGAAATTAGAGCTAAGTTATTGTAATTCAATCTACTTGACACTTAAAGCCTTATTTTAGAGAATCAAAATATGAAAAATTACGTTTTATCAAATACAAGAGACTCAAAAAAAGAATATAAAAAGGTTATTAATCAGACTTGTTCTGCAATTGTAAAGTCTATTAATAGTGAAAAATCTTATGCAGGACCTACTCCTCAGGAATTAAAAGAAATTGTAAAACAAGAAACAATTTTGCCAGAAAACGGGCTTGGCTACGAAAAAACTTTTGAAAAAATTAAAGATAAAGTTTTGCCAAATTTGCTTCGCCCTTCATCTTCTGATTACATGGCACATTTGCACGGAGCTAGTTTGCTAGAAACTTTGTCTTCTGAATTGATTATTTCTACATTTAATCAATCAATGGATAGTTGGGATCAAAGCCCTGTTGCAACTGAAATTGAAGTTGAAACTATAAACGAACTTTGCAAATTATACGGTTATGATTCTTTGGCTGATGGAGTTTTTACAAGTGGTGGAAGTCAGTCTAATCAAACTGCAATTATTTTAGCTCGCGATTGGTTTTGTAATGAAGTTTTAAATCACGATGTAAAAAAATTTGGTCTTCCTGCTAATTTTTCTAAGTTGAAAATGTACACTTCTGAAATTTCGCATTTTTCTATGGAAAAATCAGCTCATATTTTGGGAATGGGTTACGAAAGTGTTGTAAAAGTTCCTGTTGATTCAAAAATGAAAATGGATATTGCAGCTCTTAAAGATTTAATTCAAAAAGATAAAGATGCAGGAAACATTCCATATTTGATTGTAGGTACTGTTGGAACAACTGATTTTGGTAGCATTGATGATTTAGTTGAACTTTCAAAAGTTGCAAGCGAAAACAATATGTGGCTTCATGCAGACGCAGCTTACGGAAGTGGCGTAATTTTAAGCGATAAATATAAAAATCGTGTGGCTGGTTTTGAACTTTGTGATTCAATTACTGTTGATTTTCATAAAATGTTTTTAATGCCAATTAGTTGTAGTGCGGTTTTAGTAAAAGATGCAAAAGATTTTGAAGCTTTAACAATTCACGCTGATTATTTAAACAGAACTGAAGACGAAGAAGACGGATACACAAATCTTGTTGATAAATCTTTACAAACTACACGCCGTTTTGATGCATTAAAAGTTTGGACAAGTTTTCAAGTTCGTGGAAAAGATGGTTGGGCAAAGTTGATTAACACAAGTATGGAAAACGCTCAATATCTTTACAAAAAACTTTGCGAAGATGAAAATTACGATGTAATTACAGAGCCAGAAATTAGTTCGGTTGTATTTAGATATGTAGACAAATCTCTTTCTGACGAAGAAAACGATACTTTAAACAAAAAAATCCGCCGCACATTAATTCATCAATGCGGAACAATTATCGGTCAAACTGTTAGTGATGG
The DNA here is from genome assembly GCA_015061465.1 of Treponema bryantii. GTDB lineage: Bacteria > Spirochaetota > Spirochaetia > Treponematales > Treponemataceae > Treponema_D > Treponema_D bryantii_D. Next base: position 4,439 of record SUWN01000025.1, read on the forward strand.
AAAAGTTTATTTAAAATTTACTTTGCTAAATCCATTAATCACAAGTGACAAACTTGGTGAACTTTTGGCTTTAATTAAAATTTTGGCTAAAATGTAAAAAAATTAAACAGTCAATTTTACGATTTTTTCTTCTGTTTTTTTACAGAAGAAATTGTAAAATTGATTGTTCGTTCAGTTTCCATTCCAGGTTCAATTTCAATTTCCCAAAATAACGATGAAATTGTTGTTTTGCCAACTTGAGCAATATCGCAATTGTAATCAGGACGATTAAAAGTAATTGAAGAATTCCAAAATCCTGAGTTTTCATTTGGTTCAAACGAGAACGCTACTCCATTTTCAATATCAGACAAGCGTGCAAAAGAAATATTTTCAAACAAATTATTATTCGAAGACGAAGTTTCCACTTCAATTTTATTTTCATTATCCAAAACTTCTAAATTATAAGAAAAAGTTGAATTTGGAATAAAATTCAAATGTGAAAAATTTGATTCAACAACGAATGTTCCACTAAATTTTTGTTCACTTTCATTTTTCAAAATATATTGAACAGACATTCCGGTTGAATTAATAATGTATTTTTTCTTCAAACTAATTTTCTGCTTATTTTTTCCACATAAAGCATCTGCATTTAAAGAAATTGTATTATGTTTTGAAGAAAATTTTGTTTCGTTATATTTTATTTGAGAAAAAATCCCAGTTCCTGTTGCAAGATTATTTTTATAATTTTCAAATTGTGAATTTGTAAAAAGATGATCTACAAAAATTCCACGATTATAACCATCGGTACACAAATCAAAAGTCGATTTTCTTGAATAATTGTCTGCGTAATTTCCTGTATTTCTTAAAATTTCCAATTCTTGAATAGAACCGCTATCCAAAGAAATACAAGCAAAATAATTATTCATTCTACAAATATATTCATTAAAACCGTCGTTATTATAATCAAAAGAATAAACAGATTCCGTAAAGTCGCAAGATTCACGAATTATTTTTTCTGCGTCCATCAAATTTTTGTATGCATTTTGTCTGTATAATGATGTAAAACCAATACTTGTTTCATTACTGATTATACAATTTCCGTTTTGCGCAGCCCATAATTTTTCTTTTGCGTCACGTTTTCGCATTTTATCATTTTTTATTTGATTAATAAGCATGCTCAAATACAAAATACGACAGTATAATTTATAACCTTGTGGTAAAAAATCCATAAAACTATGAATTGTATAATTTTTATTCACATTTTTTCCAGAAATTGAATCAATATATCGAATTACATTCCTATTTATTCCTGAAGAAATGTGAGCTGAAATTTTATAAGGTTTATTTTTTCTAAATAAAGATGGAGTTGATAAAATGATTTTTTCCTCTTCATCTTTTTGTAAATATTCATCTAATTTTTCAAACCATTTTGATTCAATCAAACTAATAATCTCTTTGTGAGATAAATTTATTGTAACTAATCGGTCTGGTTCATATTGAATATATTTGTCCTTTTTTTCTACAAAAGAAACTTCTTCCACAATTTTATTTATAAAAGCTTCCGGAGAATCTTTTTGTGATGGTACAAATTCTGGATAATAAGGAATTATATCAATAGATTTTCCTAATTCAGAAGAAACGATTGGTAAAAATTTCAATTTATTTTCTGGAATTAATGATTTTTCCAAAAGAACATATTCAATTCCACATGATGTAAAATTTCCGATGAGTGAAGAATCCCAACAATCTTCAAAAATTGAAATTCCTCTAGGTCGTTTACCAATTGTTTGTCTAAGACAAGCTGACATTTTATCAATTTGCCCGTTTCTATCAATTGGATAAATCAGTGGGAAAATTGGATCGTAAAATCCTCCTCCCAAAATTTCAACTTGACCGCGAGTTGTCAATTGCTGGAATATTTTTATACATTCAAAACGTTTCTTTTCTAAATATAAAAGTTGGTTTCCAGAAAAAGAAAAAGTAAAACAAAAATTTTGATGAGTATATAAGAATTTTGCTAAATATTTATAAATTGATTGATAATCTTTTTCAAATTCTTCATTAGAATTTACTGTCGAAACAATGGATTTTAAACTGAAGCATACGTATATACTCATCTGACTCACTCATATACGGCTTCCCCTATCCCCTGCGCCGTTTCTCCTTTTGATTACCTATTTTTTTCTAGTTAATATTCTATAACAATAATGCCATATTTTAAAGTCTTTTTTTGATTTCCAACTAATATTTTCTTCTTTGTTAAAATCAGAACAAGTTGTAATATCATTTTCACAATTTGAACAAACTTTAATTTGTTTTGTATCTTTTGGAATAAGTTTTATTAATCCAAGTGGACAAACATCAACACATTTTCCACAACCAATACATAAATCCGAAATAACAGCTGTTTTATTTGTAATAGAAATTGCTTCTTGAGGACAAACTTTTTTACAATCCCCTAATCCAATACACGAAAATTTGCAGTCAGTTCCTGTTCCAACTTGTGAATTTATCAAAAAACATGTACTTTCTTTATTAAATTTAATTGTATCACAATCAAATTTTTTGTTACAAGAACATAAAACAAAAGCTTTTAAGTCAGGATTTTTTTCAATTTCCTTTTTTTCTTTATTATAATGGATTTCTTTAAAAGCAATTATAGGATCATCCTTGATTTCCATTTGTGATTGAACAGAAGGAAAAAGAACGTAATATAAAAAACAAATAAGTAAAGAACAAATAATTAAAATTAAACATAATAAAATTATCGGAACTACCATTGTAAAACCTCCTGACTCAACCAAGCTACATCAAAAACAGAAATAATCATAATTAAAACTGCTAAAAATAAAAACAAAATTGTAAAATAATTTTTTTTATATTTTTCTTTTACAAGAATATTTTTCTTAAATGTATTAATAAAAGGAATTGTAAAACATATTGAAATAAAACAACTAGCTGATATTATAATTGAAAAAATAATTGATGAACTTTCAGAAACAGCTAACATTACAATTAAAAATGAAACAACAAATTCTGTTGTAGATTTTTTTGTTGTAATTCTTACTAACGATTCTACAAAAGCAGAAATACACGCAAAAATAAAAAAAGTAGTTATAGGAAATAGCTCCTGTAATTTTATTGGAAGAAGAATATATTGTGTAGTTACCCACGATAAAACAGAAGATAAAAAAATTGTAAACAAAACTTTCAAAAAGAAAATTAAACTTTTATTATTAAAAAATGAAGTTTCAGAAATTTTATCAATTCCAATTCCAAGCATTAATACTGAAGACGAAAAAAATATATAATATAAAAAAGTACTTAATATCATAATTCACACTACTCCGCATTTTTTATAATTTGGAATTTATTTTTTAAGAAGAAATATACATACATAATAATCGCTGTTGCTGCAAGAGAACCTGGTAAAGAAGCAAAAATAGATGTAAAGGAAAGCTTAGAACTATCAAACAAAACCTTTTGATAAATCTGATGATTTGCTCCAAAAAAAGTAAAAGTTCCGTACCCAACTATATCTCTAAACAAATAAAAAACTAACAAATATATAGTATAAAATAACGAATCTTTCATATCTATTTTTATTTTTTCAGACAATTTTTTTTCAGAATTAGTAAAAATATATCCAAGCAAAAATATTGATACAGAAGGAAAAAAAGTTAATATTCCCAAAGTTAAAGCAATTTCTGGTTGTGTAATCTTTAATATCTGTCTAAAAAGTACTGTAATTATTATAAAAAAGAATATATATAGAAAAGATTTTAATTTATTTAACTTTAATTTGTTTATAAAGGAATTTATTAAACTTCCAAATAAAACCAAAAAATTAAATTCTAAAGCAAGAACAACACCATAAACAAAACGCCCTGGCATTGGAATAATCATTGTTAATGTAAAAGCAATAAACGCATAAATTGAAAATCTTTTCATATATTATCTCTCTATATCTTTTAAAACTTGTGGAATCTTATTTTTCCAATAACGAACTCGATTATCATTGGCCTTGTTTATTTTTTCTTTTATTCTCCCATTTAATGAAGAATATCCTATAAAATCAACATTATTTTCTTCATCCATAATAAAAACAGCTGGCAAAGGACCGTAAAAAGAATTAATTCGAACTATTATCGCAATGTAATCTTTTTTTTCAGATACATTTGTTACACTATAACAAGAAGCATTATAAGCAAAAGGATTATTTATATAAATATTTTCATTCAAAATCCATTCATTCTGTTCAGATGAATTATCATTTAATACTTTCTGTAAACTAGTACCTAGATTTTTTGTCCAAGAATTATTTGAAATAATTGAAAAATAAACCAAAATTCCAACTGTAACAGAGACAATCGCCATTAATAATCCATATTTTATAAAAAAATCTTTATAAGAAAATTCCTTTGACATCTATAAATCCTTTTAAATTTCAGTAATAAGTTTTTTTACTTTTTTTTCGTTATGTTTTTCTTCAAGAATTTTTATAATTATACACGCTACATTACACAAAATAACTGTATAAATCATACCAATTGAAGATGTACCACAACCAACAATTAAAAAAGCTAAAATTCCTGCAATGATTCCGTAAAAAACTTTTCCACACAAAGAAATTGGAGTTGTACCAAACCATTGTAGTAAAAATACAGAAGTAAACAATGTTCCACTAGAAAAAAGTGCAAGTAAAATATCACCACTATTAAATGCTCCACCAACGAACATTGGCAAAAACAATCTAACTAACAAAAGATAAACAATTAAAAAAACAGAAGGAATTGTTGGAGAAAACGAGCCATCTGCAAATAAACAAACAGAAGCAACTATTGTAAGTAAATTAAATCTGAAAGCAGGAATACTTGACTGTGAATCACAAAGTATAGAAATAATTCCTTCTGGTAAAACAACATTTATTTTAGAAAATAACGAATTATTTAAAAAACTAGTAATTGAAACATCAAAATTATAAATTGGAAAAGTTCCGTTTTGAATCAATAAAACTGATGGATTTTTCTGCATTAATAAATCAGTTGAAATCATAAAATGTGGAAAAAAACGCTCTCCAATAAACCATGCTACTAAGACAGCAAAAGCAACAATATTGAGCCAGGCATTTTCCATATCTTCAAAAAAGTATTTTGCAGAAAAAAGAATTATAAAAGAAATTGTAAAAACAGAAAATAAAGGATAATTTTCAGGAATAAACATTCCAATTAAGATTCCTTGAACAATTACAAGCATTGTAGAAATCTTTCGTTGAGAATTAAAGAAAACATTTATAACAGAAGACAATACCGAAGCAATCAAAGAAATAAAAATAACATTTAAAGCAGAATAACTTTTTGTAAAAAACAAACATAAAATCTGTAAAAATAAAAGAACTAAAAGTTTAATAGAAATAGAAGAAAGAGAAGGTTTTTCAAAAACATAAGGATTAAGAGCCAATTTTTTATTTTTTAATCTATTAATTTTTTCATTCATTTTAACAACCTTATTTTTCAATTTGTTTTTTTAATACAGAAATTACTTGGAATAATGGCAAACGTGATTTACAATTTGCATTACACAACCCACACTCTGTACATAACAAGGACGATTTTATATACACATCAGAAATTTTACTATTGTTCACTACACTATTGTATAATAAATCAGGACTAAGTCCCACAGGACAAACTGTTCTACAACAACCACAATTGATACAAGAATAACTGATTGTATCCAATTTTTTTTCTGCTGAAATAAAAGCAACTGATTTTACATATTTTGTGATTGGAACATCGAGAGAAGAAACTGTATTTCCGTAAGTTTCACCATTTATAATGATTTTAGCCGGTTGTTTTGAAAAACCACCTATTTGTTTTACAATATCACCAAGCGTTTGTCCTATTCTAACATTCAAAAAACAAGAAGCCGTCAAAGAATTTCCTGAAAAGTGAACATTCTTTGTAACACAAGGAATTCCTTCTAAAACAGATTTATAAACTTCAAATAAAGTAGATGAATCAATAAAAAAATCATTCTTATTCAATTTAACAGAATCTGATTTTTTTAATTTATTGCAAGAAATAATAAGTTCTCTTTTTAATAAAGTGGAAATCATATTTGTATCAATTTTTTTAACACAAATATTTTCATCTTCAGAATTAATAAAATTATCCGCAATTAAAGAATTCTTTTTTCCCAAAAAAATAATTTTTTCTGCTTTAATAGCTTTAGCAACAATCTTAGCAGCATCTTTTACTTGTTCACAATAAAATTTGCTTACTAAAATATCAGTAAAACGAGAACTATCTTCATCAAATAATCTAACAACAAGATTTGTTGCATCTTTTCCATATTTTTTGATTTGCTCACCTAAAGAAACAGGTTTGGAAATATCAAATGTATTTATAATTCCACTTTGTACAATAGTAGAAATTATAGAGGTTTCTGAAAAATGGGACAAATTTTCTTTTACGCCTTTTTTACCAGTATAAGTAAATTTTCCACCAAACTGAATCTGAATTGATTTTTCAATTCTTCCGTTTGGACATAATGAAGAAATTATATTTACAACTTTTCCTGGAACTGACGAATGAATAAGAGCTTTGTCTTTTGCTTTTAATTCAGGTTCTGCAATAACATCACCTTCATTTACAATGTCCCCTACTTTTACAATTGGATTACAAATGCAATCTTTTTCTTGAGAAAGAGGAATTGTTGTAATTTTTGGCAAAAAAGCATTTTGAATATATTTATAATTTTTTACTCTGAAAGCAGTAAATTGACTTAGATTCATTTTCTACCACCTTTTCTTATCATAGCGGAAAAATAAATAAAAAGTAATATAAAAAAGCAAATAAACATCATAATAGTAGAAAATAGATTTACAGGATAAGAAGAATTTGTATTATATCCTGGAATAAAATTTTCACCTTGATTTTTTATTACTTTTTCAATCGATTCAAAATCTAATAAATCAATATTTTTGTAAACATCGTCAACAAAAGATTGATTAAAATACATTACTTCATTTATTTGTTTTAATTTATTTTCTTCCTGCACAAAACGTGGAAAAATCACTTTATCGCTTGAATTACTATTTATATTTAAATTTTTTACTGGATAAGTCAAAACATCCCAATTCCAAACGTAAAAATCTTGTAAAGATGGCAAATCGTCAGATTTTGCACTGGAATTTCCGGGTAAAACAATTTTAGAAGATGAAGAAATTGACTTTCCATTTGAAGAAAAAAGAAACGAAAGAATAATCAAAAAAGAAGCACTCAAAATAATTGGCATAATCGTTTTAAATTTTCCCGCGTAAATTGAAACTGATTTTGCAGGAAGAATATAAACTGGTAAAAATGAATAACGAGAACTTATTTTTGAATCTACAAAATCATACAAAATACAAATGCCACAAACAGACATTAAAGTTAATAAACAGAATATTCCACTAAGAATTGAAGCGGAAAATGATGCAACAATTGATAATACAAGCAAAATTAACACTTTATATGAATGTAAAATTCTGTCCAAAAATCCTTTTCTTTGCCACAAATTTGTAACAAAAAATAAACATAACAACCAAATACAAGATGAAACTGCACATGAATAAAAAGGATTACAGAATAAAAATAGATTAGGAAAAATAGCACAAATTATGTACAAAATTCTATTTTTTGCATAAAAAACGAATACAAAAGAAAGCAATAAAAGTATTACTGGCAAAATCCACGGATATTTTGCAGCAGCATCAATTCCGCAAGAAATTCCATTTTTTCTAAACTCTGTTACACAATCTTGTAAATTTTTTTTATATTCAGAAGGAACATAACACAATTTAAATTCTTTTGTTTTATCAAAAAAATAATTTTCTCGTAAAGAAATGTATTTAGAAAATTCTTGAAAATTCGTTTTTAGCATCGAATATTCTACAGAATTTTTTTCTAACATAATTGGAATTTTTTGGTTTGATAAACTTACATAATTTGAAATATCATTTTCCAAAAAAATCTGATCTATAAATTCATCATCTTGTTCACTCGAAAAATAAAAAACAGAATAACCATTCCACAACGAACAAGTAGGAACAGTTCTAAATGCAAAAATTAAAAATACTGACAACAATATTATTATTAGCGAAATTATTTCTTTTAAACTTTTCATATTTATTTTAATAAAGAAAAAGCTAACCCAACAAGAAATCCAAAAACACAACCTAAAATTACTTGCATAGGTGTGTGACCGTTCACTTCTTTTAATGGTTTATATTCTTTTAAACAACCATTTTGGGCTAATTCTTTTCCGATTTGATTTAATTTTTGAGATTGAATTCCACTAGAACGTCTAACTCCAAACGCATCTCTAGTAGTAACAAGGAAAAAACACAAAGAAAAAACAAAAATATCTGAATTTACGCCATTTCTAAAACCAATTGTTGTACACAAAGAAGCAACTAACGCAGAATGGCTCGAAGGCATTCCTCCAGTTTTCCAAAGTAACATTTCAATTAATTCACCAATAGAATGAACTTTTCCATAAATGAGATTAATAATTGTCTTTAGAAACTGAGCACCGAGCCAACTGAAAACGCCTGCCAAAAATACAGGATGTGTAAAAAAAGATTTTAAATTTTCTAAAACAGTTGGTTGCATTCTTTTTCCTTATAAAAAACTTTAGAATTATTTTATCATCACAATTCAATTTTTACTAGTAAAATAATAGTAATTATAAAAAAAAATAAATATAATGTTTTTCATGGATTTTGTAGATTTTTCAGTGGGAAAAAATGATGAAGATAGACGTTTAGATAAAGTTATTCGTCTATTTTTAAAAGACGCACCTCTTTCACAAATTTATAAACTTTTGCGAAAAGGATTAATCAAAGTAAATCACAAAAAATCAAATCCAGATTATAGAATTCAGCAAAATGACGTAATTTCTATCGCAGAATTTTTATTAGAAAATCAAGAAAAATCTGAACATCAAATAAAAAAAGTTGAATTACCACAAATAATTTTTCAGAATGAACATTTATTAATTTTAAACAAACCTTACGATATTGCTGTTCACGGCAAAAATTCTTTGGCAGAAGATGTTCAATCTTTTTTTGAATCAAAAAATGAACAAAATAATTCATCTCTTTCTTTTAAAACCGGACCATTACATCGATTGGATAAAAAAACAACTGGTTTAATTGCTTTTTCATGGAGTTTAGAAGGAGCAAGATGGTTCAGCGAGAATATCAAAAATCACACAATAAAAAAAACATATAAAACAATTTTACAAGGCCATTTACAAAAAGAAGAAGTTTGGGAAGATTTTATAGAAGAAACTCACGATAATTTATCATCATTTCACACAGTAAAAGCAAGTTCAACTTCATCACAAAATGCAAAAAATGCATATTCAATTTTTACACCGATTTCTTACGGAAAATATAAAGGAATGGACGTTACTTTTGCACAAGTTCAAATAAAAACAGGAAGAATGCATCAAATCAGAGCTCAAAGTGCTTTACATAATTTTCCACTTTTGGGAGATATTGCTTACAATGCAAAAAAAATAAATGAAACATGTGATTTATTTTTACACGCTACAAAATTAGAATTTCCGCAAGAAAATCCTCTTAATTTACCTCAAGAACTTTCCGCTCCACTTCCGACCGAATTCTTGGAATTTTTAACAAAATCTTGTGATATAACAAAATTTGAAGTATAATCTATATTAGATATGTTTAATCCTTTTGAAAAAATTGCACAAAAATTCAGTCCAATTACAGTTTACGCACTTGTAGGAGAAAGTGGAACTGGAAAAAGTTTTCGTTCCAAATTATTAGCCGCAGAACACGGAATTACAACAATTATTGATGATGGGCTTTTAATTCAAGATGAAAAAATCATCGCAGGTCATTCTGCAAAAAGAGAAAAAACATATATGGGCGCAGTTCGTGCCGCTTTATTCGACGATAAAGAACACAGAGATGATATTGCAAAAGTTCTAAAAAAATCCCGAATCAAAAAAATCTTAATTTTAGGAACAAGTGAAAAAATGGTTTCTAAAATTGCAATGCGTTTACAACTTCCCCAACCTACAAAAATCATTCATATAGAAGATATTGCAACTCGCGAAGATATCGACAAAGCAAGAAAATCAAGACAAGTTGAAGGAAAACACGTTATTCCAGTTCCTTCAATCGAAGTAAAAAAGAATTATCCTCAGATTTTTTCAAATTCTATGCACGATTTTTTTAGTAAAAAACTTTTTTTCAAAAATAAAAACAAAAAATCTGGAAAAATGTTGGAAAAATCAATTGTTCAACCTGAATTTTCTAAAAAAGGACGCGTAGAAATTTCAGAAGCAGCTTTAACTCAAATGGTAATGCATTGTGTTGCTGAATGTGACCCAGAAGTAAAAATCAAAAAAATCCTGATAAAAACAAACAATCGTGGTTATAAACTGATTATTACAATCGACGTTCCTTTTGGAACACAACTGACAGGAAAGATTCATAAACTTCAACAATTCATAATTGATAAAATTGAAACTTTCACAGGAATTTTGATTGAAGAAGTTAGCATCATTATTGATAAAATTACAAAAACTGATGCCATAAAAAAATCGAATTAATTTTTAATTTTTTTTGAAATTTTTGTATTTTTGATATTGACATTTTTTTTTCAATTCTATATATTATAAACATCACTTGCGGCAGTCATATAACGGCTCATTATCTCAGCCTTCCAAGCTGATGACGAGGGTTCGACTCCCTTCTGCCGCTCTAAAAACTAACTTCTTACGAAGTTAGTTTTTTTTTTGCTTTAAATCACTTTTTTTCAATTCGTATTTATTTGTTGAAACACTCATCTTATTATTATATAATTTTGTTATGTTTAATCTAAAAAAATCTTCGTTCACTTTTTTAATTTTATTAATTTCATTCTCTTCTGTTTTTGCACGCGGAAAACAAGATATTATTGAAGAAGATTCTCACGTAATTGATACTTATCAAGTGATTTCAAAAGAAAATCAAAATGAAGAAATTGAAATTGTAGAACTTCCTGTAGAATCTAATGAAAATGAAACTTCAGAAATAAAATTAGATATTCCTGTAGAAACAAACGAAGAAAAAAATGAATCAGAAATTCAACCTGATATTTCAGAAGATGATTTTGAAGAAACTATTCAAACAGACATAATAGAAGATATTGAACTTGAAATAAACGAAACTAAAAATGAAGATGAAATCATTGAAGTAGAAAAAGAAGAAGTAATTGAAGACGATTCTGTAGGATTTGATTTTTCTTCAGAAAATGTTTTAGAAATCAATAAAAGAGAATATATTTTTGATTTTGCTCCCAAAAAAGAACAAAAATTGCCTAAATCAATAAAACAACAAACAAAAAAAATTATCAAAAATCCGGATGAATGCGACAAAAACGGAAAAACTTTATTAATGCAGGCAATACAAACTGAAGATATTGAGCAAATTGAACTTTTACTTGAATCAAAAGCAAATGTAAACCTTCAAGATAATGAAGGTTGGACCGCTTTAATGTATTGTGTTCGTTACCAAAACAATGTTGATTTGCTTAAAACCCTTTTGAATTATGGAGCAAATTACCAATTAAAAACGAATTTTGGTCTATCTCTTTTAGATTTATGTGTTTCTTATTGTGATGACTTAGATGTAATAAAAACAACATTATCCTTGTATGAAAAAACTTCAAATGAAGTGTTAAAATCATTCAGTTTGCTTTTAAGTTCATCCTTTTATGATGAAGATTTATTTTTAAAAAAGATTCAACTTTTCTTAAATTATAAAATTAATTTAAATTCTTTACACAACGGAAAAACTCCTTTGATGTATTTATGTCAGAATAATTCGTCTACAAAAGCAATTCAACTTTTGCTTAAATATGGCGCAAACAATAAAATTAAATCTTCAGAAAATAAAACAGCATTTGATTATGCTTCTGAAAATAAATCTTTACAAAAAGATGACATCTATTGGTCATTAAATTAGGAATTTTTATGAGAATTACAGGCGGAGTACTAAGAGGAAGAATTATAAAATGTCCAGATGGAATTATTAGACCTGCAATGGACAGAATGAGAGAATCAGTTTTTTCAATTTTGGGCGATTTATCTGGAAAATCTTTTTTGGATTTATTTTCAGGTTCTGGAACAATTGCAATAGAAGCGGTTTCTAGAGGTGCAAGTCAGGTTGAACTTTGTGAAAAAGATAAAATAAAAGTAAACACTGTTTTAGATAATGTTTCTATCACAGAAAAAGACGTTGGTGTAAAAATCAAATGTCATTTTATGCCTGTGGAATATTTTATAAAGCGATGCAAATCTTCCTTTGATTATATTTTTTTTGATCCGCCCTTCCCTTACAAATATCACGCACAATTAATAGAAGAAGCGGATAAAAACGGATTATTAAATCCAACCGGAACAATTTTAGTTCATCGTCCAGAAGAACATTTTATGCCGGACACAATCGGAAATCTAACAAGAACAGACCAAAGAGAATATGGACGTTCCATTGTAGATTTTTACACATATAGTAGATAAATATACAATAAAATTGTTTTGACATATTAATTTTTTATGCTAAAATGAAGTGATAAGTTATGAATGTTGAAGATATTAATGAATTCAAAAAGGTTTTATCTGAAAAACAGATACCCGATGGATTTATAAAAGTTACAGACAATCCTGTTTCAAATCTTACATCCGAACAAAAAGTTATTTTGAACAGACGTGCTAACGAAATGTTTAATAACGGAAATATCGAGGATGCAAGACGTATCTACATCACTACTGGTTATTCAGACGGTCTTACTCGGGTCGGTGATTATTACGTAAACAAAAACGAAAGTCTTAAAGCTTTAAAATCATATTATTTGGCTCATAACAAGAGAGATGCAGAACCTATTTACGAGTTAATAGCAAAAGTAATTTCTCAAATAATAAAATAGTAAATTTATAAAACAATTGGAGATTTAAAAATTATGAGTGACGACTTCTCTACAGAAAACGAAATTATCATTCCTGCAGATTTACAAAATCAAACAGAATCTGGTAATGAACTAAATGACAAAATTACTGAATTGTCAAAAAAAGGTTATCAACTTCTAAAAGAAGATAAGATTGAAGAAGCAACTCAAGCTTTTGAATCTATTCTTGAATTAGAAAAAAACAACAATTACGCTCTTGTTGGTTTAGGTGATACAGAACGCAAAAAAAATAATCTAAAAAAAGCAATTGAATATTACAATCAATGTTTACTTATGCATCCAACAAATAATTATGCTTTATTTGGGGTTGCTGATTGTTATAAATCACTTCATCAATACGATAAAGCAATTGATATTTGGAAGCAATATCTTGTTCATGATGAAAAAAATATCACTGTAATCACACGCGTTGCTGATGCTTATAGAAAAGTACGTGATTTTACACAATCAAAAGAACTTTACTTAAAAGTATTAGAAATGGAAAAAGACAACGCTTACGCATTGATTGGATTAGGTCATCTTCACTACGATTTTAAAGAATATCGCGATGCTCTTTATTATTGGACAAAAATTTATGAAATCAATCAAGATTCAGCAGACATTCGCGTTTTAACTGCAATCGGAAACTGTCATCGTAAGTTAAAAACTTTTGAAAAAGGTACAATCTATTTCAAAAAAGCATTGGAAAAAGAACCAGAAAACTTCTACGCTTTATTTGGACTTGCAGATTGTTATCGCGGATTAAATCTTCCTAACGAATCAATTATTTATTGGAATAAAATTTTGGAAATTGATCCAAACAATAAAGTAATTCTTACTCGCGCAGGTGATGCTTATAGAACTTTGGGAAATATTCCGGAAGCAACAAAATATTACACAAAGGCTCTTGATATTGATTTTGATATTTATGCAGCAATTGGACTTGCTCTTATATGCAAATCAGAAGGAAATTACGAAGAAGCTGTAACTAGATTTAAAAATTTAATCAGAAATGATCCAAAAAATTCTCGTCTACATTCAGATTTGGCAGAATGTTATTTCTCAATGAATAAAAAAGATTTAGCAATAAAAACTCTAGAAGATTATTTAAAATTTGACGGTAAAAACGCAATCTTAAATAATCAACTACAAAAATACAGAGCATAATGAGCAAAATTGTACTTACTGGGCTTTTACCACAAGAAATTACATCGCTCTTAGATTTAAAACAATCTTTTAGAGGTAAGCAGATTTTTAAATGGATTGGTAACGGAGTTTCAGACTTTGATAAAATGACAAATCTAAGTTTGGAGCTTCGTGAAGATTTAAAAGAAAAAGCAATTTTACGCTCTTCTACAGTTTCTCAAGTATTAAAAGATCCCGATGGAACAATCAAATTACAAATTACTCTTCACGATGGTTATGCAGTAGAAACTGTTCTATTAACTGATAAAGAAGATAGAAAAACTGCGTGTGTTTCTTGTCAGGCTGGTTGCGCTATGAAATGTGCATTTTGTCAAACAGGAACTTTAGGTTTAGCACGAAATCTTGAACCAGCAGAAATTGTAGAACAATTTTTATATTTGGAAGAAATCGCCGGAAAATTAGACAACATCGTTTTTATGGGCATGGGCGAACCTATGCAAAACCTTGCTGCTATCAGAAAATCGATTCAAATTCTTACAAATAAAGATGGAAGAGCATTAAGTGGAAGACGAATTACCCTTTCTACCTCCGGAATTATAAAAGGAATTTACGATTTAGCAGACAATGGTCCTCAGATTCGTTTAGCAGTTTCGCTTACAACGGCAGATACAGAATTAAGAACATCTCTTATGCCTGTAACAATTGGAAATCCTTTGGATGAATTAAAAAAAGCAATTGATTATTACGCAAAAAAAACTGGAAAACGTGTCACTTTAGAAGCTGCATTAATGGGCGGCGTAAA
>SUWN01000025.1:19472-33131 GCA_015061465.1 Treponema bryantii
TAAGAACATCTCTTATGCCTGTAACAATTGGAAATCCTTTGGATGAATTAAAAAAAGCAATTGATTATTACGCAAAAAAAACTGGAAAACGTGTCACTTTAGAAGCTGCATTAATGGGCGGCGTAAATACAGATAAAAACAGTGCAGATAAATTAATTTCGTTTGCAAAAGGAATTGATGTAAATATAAATCTAATTCCATGGAATCCAATTTCCTCACTTCCCTTCACAGAACCTTCTGTACAAGAAACTAAAAAATTTGTTTCAATGTTAGAAAAAGCAAATCTAAACGTAACTTTACGTACAAAACGAGGTCGTTCAATTGGTGGGGCTTGTGGACAACTTGGCAAAGGATTAAAAAACTAGTCTTTAAATAAAAGAAACGATATTATTTATATAGGTGGTACATAATGAAAAAAATCGTTTTTATTTGTTTATCAGCTTTAATTATTTTTGCTTCATGTAATACAACAAAAGTTGAAGAATCTGAAAAAATTGTTCAAACAACTGGAAGAAAATTACAATTAAATCAAATTGTTCAGGAAAAATCTTGGATAGAAAAATCAATAAAAGATTTTGAGCCATTCATTGAAACAAACATCAAATATCCATATTTTGAAAAAATCCCGCTGCTTAATAATTACATCGAAAATTCTATTTTGAATTATTACGATTCTTTTTACACAATGGCAAAAAATGATTGGGAAGAAATGAATCACCAAAGAAAAGATTTAAATTCAAGTTCAAGCGATTTACCTCCTTTTGATTACATAATCAATTTTGAAGTTTTTGAAAACGACAAATATATAAGTGTTTTAATAGATTCATACAATTTTTGTGGTGGAGCTCATGGAAACACTAATTTGACAAGTTACACTTATAGCAAAGAAAGCAAAGATTTAGAAGATATTCATCAAATTACAAATTTATCTTACATCGAAATTTCTGATATTTGTAGAGAACAACTTTGCCAAACGCTCATGAATCAAGACGATGTAAATTTTTCTGAAATAAAAAGCATGATTTTTGACGGGACAGAACCTTTCCCTTCAAATTTCAAAACTTTTACAATAGACAAAAAAACTGTAACTATTTATTTTGAACCTTACGCTGTAGCACCTTATTCATATGGAATTCAAAAAGTAATATTTAAAATAAAATAATATATTTGTTATATTTTTCTTTGTGATTTTCCCTTGAATTCTTAATAAACATATTTTATAATTTTGTTAAGTTTGAATTTTGGGAGCAAAGATATGCAAAAAAAAATATATGTAGTTGGTATGTTTGATGATGATACTGCAAATAAAGTACAAAGTGCTGTTGCAGGAATTGCAGGAGTTACAAGCGTTGTTGCAAGTACAGAAAAATCCCAAGTTTTAGTTGATTTTGATGAAGGCACAGCCGGTATTGAAGATGCAATTAATAATGCAATTTCTGGTACTGGTGTAGACGTTCTTGGTTAATTCTTAGTACGTTAATATCATGAAATTAGTAATTTTAGACGGTCACGCGGTAAATCCAGGCGATTTATCGTGGGCTTTTTTTTATAATCACGCAGATGTTACAGTTTACGAACGCACTCCTTCTTCTTTAGTTGTAGAAAGAATTGGAGATGCAGACGCTATTTTCTTAAACAAAATAAACATTACAAAAGAAATTTTAGACAAATGTCCTAACCTAAAATATATTGGTGTTTTAGCAACAGGATACAATGTTGTTGATATAAAAGCTGCAAAAGAAAAAAATATTATTGTTACAAATATTCCTTCGTACAGCACAGATTCAGTTGCACAGCATGTTTTTAGTTTTATTCTTCACTTTACAAATCATGTTGCAAGTCATGCCTTATCTGTAAAAAATGGGGAATGGATTTCTTGCCCTGATTTTTGTTATTGGAACGAATCTCTTATTGAATTAAAAGGCAAAACACTTGGAATTTTTGGCTACGGAAATATTGGTTCAAAAGTTGCAAAAATTGCAGAAGTTTTTGGGATGAATGTTATTTGTTGCACACGTACACAAAAAGACGGAATGCCAAAATCAGTGAATTTTGAAGAACTTTTAAAACAATCAGACTTTGTTTCGCTTCACGCACCTTTGACAGAACAAACACAAAATATAATCAATAAAGATTCTATTTCATTGATGAAAAAATCTGCTTATTTAATCAATACTGCAAGAGGTGGTTTTGTTGTAGAAAAAGATTTAGCAGATGCGTTAAATCAAGAAAAAATCGCAGGTTATGCTGCTGATGTAATTTTGGAAGAACCGATGGACAAGAATAATCCGTTACGATTGGCAAAAAATTGTATTATCACACCTCACATAGCATGGGCTCCAAAAGAAACAAGACAAAGATTGTTAGGAATTGCACAGAACAATTTTATCGCTTGGATAAATGGAAAACCTGAAAACGTTGTAAATTAATTGATACTTTTATCTTAAATTGTTATCTTTATTTTTATGAAAACAGATTTTGAATTTTTAAAGGACTCTCTTTTACAACGTTTTATACAATATGTTAAGATGTATACTCAAAGTGACAGTTCAGTTGCGGATTCGGGCACAATTCCCTCTACTTTACAACAATGGGATTTAGCAAAATATTTACAAAATGAACTTATTTCATTTAATCTTCAAGATGTAAAAATCACAGAACATTGTTACGTTTATGCGTACCTTCCTTCAAATATTGATGATTGTTCAGAAAATGTTTGTTTTTTAGCTCATATGGATACAGTTGAAGAAGTTAGCGGAAAAAATGTAAATCCACAAGTAATTGAAAACTACGACGGAAAAGATATTTCTCTTAAAAATGACGTAATTCTTTCTTGCAAAAATGATAAATATCTTAAAGAAGCTGCAGAAAATAAAGAAACAATAATTACAACAGACGGAACAACTTTATTAGGTGGTGATGATAAAGCAGGAATTGCAGCAATAATGACAATGCTTGAATATTTTTACAAAAATTCAGAAGTTCCTCATATTGGAATTGAAGTTATTTTTTCTCCTGATGAAGAAACTGGACATGGAATGGATAAAGTTCCACTTGAATTATTAAAATCAAAATTTGCATACACAGTAGATGGCGGTCATATTGGAGAAATGGAAAGCGAATGTTTTAATGCATTTTGTGCTTCAATCACCTTTTACGGCAAATCAACTCACACAGGAAATGCGCGTGAAAATAAAATGATTAATGCAATTTTAATGGCAAGCAATTTTATTCAAAATCTACCACACACAATGCTTCCTGAAACAACTGATAATTATCAAGGATTTATAGCACCTTTGCAAATGGACGGCACTGTAGAAGAAGCTCATGTTTATTTACTTTTACGTTCTTTTTCTATGGATGAAATTGAAACACAAAAAAATATTATAAATAGCAATGCACATCTAATTTCAAACTCATTTAATTCAAAAGTTCAAGTTGAATTTAATCAACAATATTTAAATATGAAAGAAACATTGGATAAAAATCCACAAGTTTTGGAAAAATTAAAAAATGCTTATAAAAATGCAAATGTCACTCCTATAGAAAAACCAATTCGTGGCGGAACAGATGGCTCTAGATTAACAGAAATGGGCATTCCTACTCCAAACATTTTTACAGGTGGACATAATTTTCATTCAAAACAAGAATGGGTTTCTCTAAACCAAATGCTAAAATCAACCGAAATATTAATAAACATTGCAAAAAAATAATTTATTCTGACTTTTAGAGGTTTATATGTACGAATACGTAATTGAAGGTGGATTTCCAATAAAGGGGACAATTACAGCAAGTGGAAATAAAAATGCAGCTTTACCTTGTCTTTCGGCAACGTTATTAACAGCTGAACCTGTTATTCTTCATAATATTCCAGCAATTGAAGATACTGGGGTTATGATAAAAATCTTGGAAGCTTTAGGTGCAAAAGTTGAAAAAATAAATAAAAACAGCTGGAAAATCACAAACGAAAATGTTATCACAAGTGAACTTCCTGGTGATTTAACAAAAAAAGTTAGAGGTTCAATTGTTTTTGCAGGTCCTCTTCTAGCTAGAACTGGAAAATGTGACATGATGCCTCCTGGTGGCGATGTTATTGGAAGAAGACGCGTAGATACACACTTTTTGGCTTTAGGACAACTTGGTGCAAAAATCAGTGTAAACGGACATTTTTCATTCAGTACAAATAAATTAGTTGGTGCTGATATTTTCTTAGACGAAGCAAGTGTTACTGCAACAGAAAATGCAATTATGGCAGCCGTTCTTGCAGAAAACGAAACAATCATCCAAAATGCAGCAAGTGAACCTCACATTCAAGATTTGTGTCGCATGCTTAATTCAATGGGTGCAAAAATCAGCGGAATTGGAAGTAACGTTGTTAGAATTGAAGGTGTAAAAAAACTTCATGGAACTGAATACACAATTGGACCTGATTATATTGAAATTGGTTCTTACATCGGAATGGCAGCTGCAACAAAAGGTCAAATTACAATTAAAGGAATTAAACCAGAAGAAATTCGTCCGTTGAAATATTCATTTAGCAAACTTGGAATTTCATGGAGAATTGAAGGTGACGAATTAACAGTTCCAATCGCTCAAGATTTAAAAGTAAATACTGATTTAGGAAATATGACACCAAAAATTGATGATATGCCTTGGCCAGGATTCCCTGCTGATTTAACAAGTATTATGACAGTTGTTGCAACTCAAGTTGATGGAACAGTTTTAATTCACGAAAAAATGTTTGAATCAAGAATGTTCTTTGTTGATAAATTAATTTCTATGGGTGCAAAAATTACCCTTTGTGATCCACATCGTGCAGTTGTTTCTGGTCCATGTATGCTTCACGGAGACCATCTTGTTTCTCCTGACATCCGAGCTGGAATGGCGATGGTAATTGCAGCAATGGCAGCTCACGGAGAAAGCCGAATTAGTAATGTTTATCAAATTGAACGCGGTTACGAAGATTTAGTTGGCAGATTACAAAAACTCGGTGCACACATCAAAAAAGTGGAATGTTAAAATTTATTAACTTTTTTATCTAAAATTACTTTACTCGTATTATTTATAGTTTTATAATATAAGTGTGAACGCTGTAGAAGTTTTTGAAGATTGGCTTGACGGCTACCTAAATTTTGAACGTACTCCTAAAAAAGATATCTTTTGGCTAGATACAATTGATTATTTATGCAAAAGATTTGACAATCCTCAAGACTGTGCGCCATGTTTTCACGTTGCTGGTTCCAAAGGAAAAGGTTCTGTTTCTAGAATGATTTCGTGTATTTTGGAACAAGCAGGTTATTCTGTTGGAATTTATTCTTCTCCACATATTTTGGATTTTAGAGAAAGAATTTCAAAACCTAACAGTTTTTTTGATGAAGCAATTTATGAAGAAACTGTTAGAGAATTAGTTCCAAAAATTGAATCAATTATTCCAGAAGCTCTTCCTGCAAAAAGACCTTTGACTTGGTTCGAAATTGTAACAATGTACGCATTTTTATGCTTTAGACGGGCAAAAGTCGATTGGGCTGTTTATGAAGTTGGTTTAGGCGGAAGACTTGATGCTACAAACATTATTAGACCAAAGATTTGTTGTATTACACCAATTGAATTAGAACACACAGAATTTTTGGGAAACACGTTAGAACAAATTGCTGGCGAAAAAGCTGGTATCATTAAAAATTGTACACCCGTTATTATTGCACCACAACAAAATGAAAGCATCAATGAAGTTTTAATTCAAAAAGCAGAAAGAAGACACGCGCCTTATTATTTTGTTGAAAATTTAATTAATTCACTATCCTATTCTTTTGATAAATCTGCAAAGAAAAAAAATCGAATGCATTTTGAATTAGATTGTTCTATTTTCTCTAGACCGTTACAAGCTGATTTACAACTTATGGGCGGAATGCAAGCATACAACGCAACAATGGCTGCAATTGCTGTAAGAAAAATTTTCCCAAATCTTCCTGAAGAAACAATTGAACAAGGTTTGGAAAACGCATGGCTTCCGGGAAGATTTGAAATTAAAGATAATTTATCAAATTTCAAAGATATTCCTTTTGTAATTTTAGACGGAGCACATACATTAAACAGTATAAAACTCACAATTCAAACAATAAATCAACTTTACTCAAACGAACATTTTAATTTGTTGTTTGCTTGTGCTGCGGATAAAGACATAAAAGATATTGCTAAATTATTTGTAAATAGATTTGACAATGTTTATGTAACACGTCCGGGAAGTCAAAAACATTCAGATTTAAAATTAGCAATTGAATCTTTTACACAAGCTGGAATAAATTTTAAAGCTGATAAAAACTATTTTAAAATAATCGTGGAAGCATTAGAAACTTCTGCAAAAGAAAATAAACCTCTTTTAGTAATTGGTTCATTCTATCTAGTTGCAGAAGTAAAAAATATTTTATCTTTGTAAAAAAAATCTTAAACAATAATTCTTTTTACTCTTTTGGAAATACTTGTACAAACTTCATAAGAAATTGTATTACCAATTTGAGCAAGGGTTTGTGCTGAATTATTTGCGCCACAGTCTTTTGGCCCAAAAATATATACATCATCCCAAAGAGCAACTTCCGAATTGTTTAAACCGATGTCTACCATACATTGATCCATACAAATGCGTCCAACAATCGGATAATCTTTTCCATTGATTGTAACATTCAAACCGGGCGAAAATCGTCTTAATAATCCGTCTGCATAACCAATTGGTAAAACTGCGATATTTGTTTCTTTTGTACATTGCCAAGTTCTTCCGTACGAAACAAATTGACCTTTATTAAAATGACGAATAGAAACAATTTTTGTTTTTAACGCCATAATTGGTTTTACGTTAAAATTTTTATTATTTTTTTGCAAATATTCAGCTGTAATTTCATCAGGATAATATCCGTAAGTAATGATTCCGGCACGAATCATGTCAAAATGCATATCCTTGTTATTTAAAAAAGCAGCCGAACAAGCACAATGACAAATTCCAGGGTCAAAACCTTCATTTTTTACTGATTGAATTGCTTGCATAAATTTATTGTATTGATTTTTTGTGTATTCTTGATTTTCTTGGCTCAAACTATCAGAAACTGCAAAATGAGTGCACATTCCGCTTAAAATTAAATTTTTGGAATTATTGATAAGTTTTGCTTCTTCACCAGCATCTTGAGGATAGCAACCTATTCTTCCCATGCCTGTATCAACCGCTAGATGAACAGAAAATTTTGTTTCATCAGAAAAAAATGATTCACTCGCTTTTATTAACAGATTGATATATTCTTTAGAAAAAACAAGAGGCGTAATATTATTTTTGAAAATCTCTTCAAATTCATCTGGAACGCACAAACTTAAAAGTAAAATTGGAAGTTTGATTCCAGCTTCTCTAAGTTCAATTCCTTCGTCAATTGTCGCAACTGCAAGAAAATCAATGCCATTTTTTTCTGCAAGTTGGGATGTAAGAATTGCATCATGACCGTAAGCATCAGCTTTTACAGCAAGACAAACTTTTACGTTTTTACCAACACTGTTTTTTATTTGTTTTATATTATATTCAAGATTATCTTTATAAATTAACGCTTGTGTACAACGACTCATACCAACATTTTAAGTTTATAATTTTTTTTTATCAATATATTATTATAAAAATATTTGTAAAAATAATTCAATAATAATTAAAAATGTGATATGATATTGTGATAGAATTAAAAAAAAATGTCAGTTGGAGGATACTGATGATTTATACAGATACACGAGATAACAATATCAAAGTTGATTTAAAAACTGCTGTAATGGGTGGAATGAATGAAAAAACTGGTGGACTTTATATTCCTGTTGAGTTCCCAAAATTAGATTCATCACTTTTAAATAAAGATCCATCGCCTTCATTTAGAGATATTGCTTTTAATATGGCAAAACCTTATGTAGAAGGCGAAATTCCTGATGATGTTTTGGCAGAAATTATCCAAGACGCATATCCATTCTCGCCAAAAGTTGTTCCATTAGATTCTATTTCGTATGCATTAGAATTATTTCATGGACCAACTTGTGCATTCAAAGATTTTGGCGCAAGATTTATGGCAAGAACAATGTCATATTTTAACAGAAATGAATCTACACCACTCCACATTCTTGTTGCAACATCAGGTGACACAGGAAGTGCTGTAGGAAGTGCTTTCCATAATGTTCCAGGCTTGGATGTTACAATTCTTTATCCAGAAGGAAAAATCAGTCCTTTACAAGAAAAACAACTTTCTACTTTCACAGGAAACGTTCGTGCATTAAAAGTAAGAGGAACTTTTGATGATTGTCAACGTCTTGTAAAAACAGCTTTCACAGATGCATCTTTAAGAGAAAAATTAAGACTTTCATCTGCAAACTCAATTAATATTTCACGTCTTTTGCCACAAAGTTTTTATTATATGTATGCAGCTTTATTAGTTAGAAACAGAGCGGCTATGGACAACAAGATTCACGACCCTGCAATCATTATGGTTGTTCCATCAGGAAACTTTGGAAACTTAACATCTGGATTAATTGCAAAAGAAATGGGTGCTCCAATTGCTGGATTTGTTGCTGCAACTAACACAAACAGAACAATTCCTGACTGGATTGCAACTGGTGAATATAATGCTCGTCCTTCTGTAGAAACTTTTGCAAATGCAATGGACGTTGGAGCTCCAAGTAACTACGAAAGAATCAAAGCAATGTATACTTTGGACCAAGTTCGTGAACAATTTGCATCTTACTGGTTAAATAACGACGGAATTCTTGATGCAATCAGAAGTTGTAACACAAAAACTGGTTATATCATGGATCCACACGGCGCAATTGGTTGGCAAGCATGGGATGATATTAGAAGTGGCGCTATGAAAAACTTAATGGATGGCGTAAAAAATGATTTTACAAAACCTGGGCTTACTCCAAATATACCTTCTTGGGGACAAAAAGTAGTAGAGAAAAAAGCCGTTGGAGTTTTGTTAGAAACAGCTTCTCCTGCAAAATTTGGTGAAATAGTTACAGATGCAATTGGTAAAGAACCACCAATTCCAGCACGTCTTGAAGAAGTAATGCGTCTTCCTGATAGAGCAATTCCAATGGAAAATGATTATAACTTATTCAAAGATTGGCTTTTAGCAAATCTATAGAAATTTGTAAGATTATTTATATTTAATCCATTCATCAAATAATAATTGGGAATTTTTACAGTGATGTGTATTAATTCCCAATTTTTTTGCAGCTTGGCAATTTTCAATTTTATCATCAGTAAAGAAAACTTCATTTATTTTGTTTTCGTAACCTTCGGCTTTTATAATCAACTCAAAAAAATCTGCATTTGGTTTTACGCGGCCAATTTTATTAGAAGCATAAGTTTGATTAAATAAAGCATAATCTCCTCGTTCAAGGTGATTTTCGTAATGACTTTGATTTGTATTAGTTCCGCAGACAACACGATGATTCATTTTTAATTCGTTAATCAATTTACAAGTAATCAAATCTTTTTTAGGATGAAAAAATAATCTAAATAAATCAGTTGTTACATCTGGTTCAGAAGGATTTTTGAAATTTTTATTAAATTCTGTCCAAAATTCAATAGATGAAATAAAACCTTTTTCAAAATTTTCCCAAAGTTCTGATTTTAAAATTTTTTTATAATCATCAACAGAAATTTTTAATTCTTTACATAAATCTTGGGGAGTAAATGTATTTGTAACAACTCCGCCCATATCAAAAATAAATAACATGAAAATATTATAACAAAAAAAAAGAAGAATTAAAACTTTAATTAAATTCTAAGAGCTTTTCTTTCAGCTTTATTTTTATAAAGAGCTCTGTCGGCAAGTTTTTTTACATGTTCAAAATCATCAATATTTTTGCCATTTTCTGTATAATAACCCAAACTTATAAGAACATCGTATTCTAAATTACTGTTTTTATTAAATTCATCCAATTCAGAATTCAATTTATCAACATAGTGTTGGCAATCAATTGATTTATCCGTATAAAAAATGATTGAAAATTCATCGCCACCAGTTCTCATACAAATAGAATTTCCTGGGAAACATTTTGTAATAGAATTCGCAATAGTTTTAATTGCAATATCACCAGCATCGTGGCCATACTTATCATTTATAACTTTTAGACCGTCAATATCACCACAAAAAACATTTATGTATCCACTACGAGCTTTTGACATATTTAATAAGTTCGGAAGAAGATTTTCCATTCCTCTTCTATTATACAAATTTGTTAATGGGTCATGCATGTACAAAATCTGAAGTTCTCGGCGTTGGTAATAAGTCCCGATGTTATTGGAAATAGACTGAAGCCAAATTAGGAACAAATCCCCATCGCCTTTTATGTATTGTGGTTGGATTGCTGTGTACCCTAAAAATTTATCTTGATAATAAATTGGCGAGAATGCTATAAAAACAGGAGTTTCGCCTTCAAAAATATTTTGTGGCAGATAATCTTCAGTATTAAACAAAGTTCCATTTGGAATACCGTGTCCATATTGAGCCATAGACATCATTTGTTTAGAAATTCCATAAGGTTTTGCAGGAATTACGTAAGGTTCTTTTTTTAATTCAGGACGAATACAAATATAAATTCTATCAAGATTAAAAGATTGCGCACCTTGTATTGCACCTTTAAAAATATCAGAAGAAGTCAAAGCATTTGAAAAAGTTAGATTCATTTGAATTGCTTCTAAATTGAACCGCTTATTTCCACCGGTACGAATGTTTCTGACATTAAAAAAATCCATATCTTTTTTAGTAATTTCTTTACAACCACAAGATTGAAGGCAATAAAGATTAGATTCAACAAAAACTTTTCGTGGGCATTCCTTTTTATTCATCAGACTTGAAATAACATTTACGCTTTCGCCCCCCATCCTTTCGTAATTTGGACGAACCGTGGTTAAACTTGGAACGTAAACTTCCCCTTCTTCAATTCCATCATACCCAGTTACGATTACATCTTGAGGAACTTTGTAGCCTTGCGATTTTAGATATTCAATAACAAACAATGCCATTGAATCATTTGCACAAACAATAGCTTGTGGAAGTTCACCTTCTTGCAAAAATTCTATAACGCAATTTACAGCACCGTCCCAAAATCCACCGTATTTTACACGTTTTGGTTCAAAAGGAATATTATTTTCTAATAAAACTGTTTTGTAAGCATTAAGACGCTCATCTGAATAACTATTTGATTTTTTTCCGCCAATAAAATTTATTTTTGTTAATTTATGGTCTTTTACAAGATGTTTCATGATTAATAACATTGCAGAATCGTTTGAAATTACAACGTTATAATCAAGATAATTTTCCAAATCATTTACATTCACATGTGGAATGTTGTTTTCTTTACATTTTTTTTGTATATCATAAACAGTTTTTTTATCAATCATAGTGTCACCCAAAATAATGACACCATCTATGGTTTTATAATTGATTAGATTAAAAATCTCTGTTTCGCCATTAATAATATTTGCAGATAATAATTCTGTGATACTTAAAACAGGCTTTTTTAACATTGATGCAAAAACAAGCAAATTTATATTTAATTCTTGGCATCTATAAAAAATTCCGTTAATAATTCTTGAGGCACATTCCCAATCATATCCAGTTACACAAACCGCAATACTCTTCCGTTTCATTAAAAAAAATTATATATCCAAAATTTAAATTTTACAATCAAAATAATTTTACCTACACATCGATGAAAATCTTAAAAAAAATTCGCAATAATTATAATACCGTGTTATAATTTACTTAATCTAATTAGTTTTCTTGGAGGAAAATATGGCTAAAAAAGGCGACTACTTTGGAATGGGAAGATTAATCAGTTTGATTTTTGCAATCATCCCAATCACATCATGGATTTTTGGATTTGTAACAAGATTCAAAGAAGGAAAAGTTCTTGCAGGAATTCTTCGCCTATTTTTAGGATGGAACATCATTTACATCCTTGACTTAATCTTAATTCTTTTCAAGGGAAAAATTTTAAGATTACTTAACTGTTAATTTGAAAAAGTACATTTAAAACCCACTTTTGTAATATTCAAAAGTGGGTTTATTTTTTTGGGGAAGGAAAACAAATTGGAGTTTAAAGATATTGAACCAATTGCGAAAAAATTAAGTGATAAAAGTGCAGTTTGGCAAAAAGATTATAAAAATTTTAGAGTTTGTGTTTATAAACCTTTTTCTTCTTTGAAGGGCGACATTTTGAATTACGGATTTATGGCGCCTTATTTGGTAATTTTTGCAGAAAATATTTTGTATGAAGAAGAGATGATTGATTTTGCGGAAAAAACTGGTTTGGCTCAAATTGCAAAAAGTTTTGATTCAAGCGTTGTTTTTGTTGAACCGTTGAATGATGGGAAAACTTGCGATTGGGATAATGCTTCGGACGACATTTTAAGTGAATTAATTAGCAATTCGCGAATTCATCAATATTACAAAGATGGGTATGTTGTGGCAAATAATCGTTTTACAAAATCTTTGGATGGTTATTTTATTCGTGGTGCAATTTTTAGACTTTGTCTTTTTGGTTGTGGAAAGTCGGCTGATTTTATTGCAAGAAATTATCTTACACATTTTGAAGGCGACGGACTTTGGGGACGTTCTGATTTGGCACCGGCGACTTGTTTTTTAGAAAATCTTTCTGTTGTTCCAGAAAATTGTGAAAATGATATTCCTGTTGTTTCTTACAAAAATAGTGACAAAATAAATGATTTTTTTGCTGAAAAATGCGACTATTTTTTGAAAAAAGACGATGTTGATTTTGTTGGCGATTTTTATTCCTTTGCAAAAAAATTTAGAAGAATGAACGGGCCTTTGCAAATTGACAAAGATTTGGAAAAAGATGGACTTGTAATAAAACCACACATTTTTACTGTAAAAACTTCGGCAGATAATTTGGGAGATGATAAAGAAACTGAAAATCACAAAATTGGGGCTTTTGCTTTTTATAACAAAGATTTGTTTGATGAAGGAAAAAAAAGCGTGCCATTGGTGTTGGGATTCCATGGCGGCGGGGACAGTTGTTTTTTCTTTTCAACAATGGCTGGTTGGGCAAATATTGCACACAAAAATGATTTCTTGCTTGTAACAATTGAAAATCATCTTAATAGCACAGCAACAGAAATGATTGAAGTTATTGAACAATTAAAAAAACTTTATAAAATTGACCAAACAAAAATCTACGCTTCGGGATTTTCTATGGGTGGCTGTAAAACTTGGGATTTTGTTCAAGAATATCCAGAAGTTTTTGCTGCTGTGGCTCCTATGGATGCAACTTTTGATGTTGGTCAAAATGTTTATGGGCAGGAAGTTGAGGGAGGAATAAATGAAGATGTTTCTGTTCCTATTTTTTATGCGGGCGGAGAAATTACACATTTACCAGAACTTCCCTTCCAGGCGCAAAAATGTTTGGACAGAATGGCTTACGCTTTAAAAATAAATAATGCAACTGCAAAATATGATGTAAAACTTGAAGACGTTGCAAATTGGAAAAACAAAATTTGGGGAATTGATGGCGACTTTACTATAAAAACCTTTGATAATTCTAGAAATGCAACGCTTACAATGGAATTGTTCAAAAACAACGAAGATAAAATCTACAATATTTTTGCAAGTATTAGCGAACAAG
>SUWN01000070.1 GCA_015061465.1 Treponema bryantii
GGGAATTTTCGTGGGTAACTTCGAGCGTTAGATTCAGTGGAATCCTGTCTGGTAATGTAATACTGATTGGTGCCCTTTTGTTCAAGCATCTACGTTCTCCATTACGTGTAGTCCCATAAAGAAATCCATTTTTTCTTTACCACTACTTTAGGGGGGATATAACCAAATCCTGTCAACGGCAGTTTTTATATGTCTATTTAATTTACAATAAATCCAGCATATAAACAAGCCATTTTGAAAGAAATTATAAAAATATACCTATATATTATGTTTTATCGTGTGGAAATTATGGCTGATTTCTGATATTTTTATATTATGACTCAAGAAGAAAAACAAACACTTTTTATTCAAATTGATGAATTACTTGATATTTTTAATGAATATGCGCCAATTCAAGATAATGGCACCGTAGTTTTGGAAGTTATTAAACCAACTTTTTTGCAAATGATAGAATATATTGTTCCAGATGAAATGGAGGCAAATGCTTTAATCGATTATTTGGATTCTTCTGATTTTTGGACAGCTCCTGCAAGTTCTAAATTTCATGGGGATTACAAAGGTGGATTAAGTGCCCATTCATTAATGGTGATAAAACAATCTTTAATTTTTGCTAAACCAATGTTAGAAAATTTTTTTAATTCACCATTGGCTAATCAATATGATATTTCAGCTCTCGACATTTTTATTGCAGCGTTGAGTCACGATTTTTGTAAAACAAATTTTTACGGAATTGAATATCGCAACACAAAAGATATTAACGGCAATTGGATTAAAAAGCCTTTTTATAAAACAAAATCAGAAAATCGTAATTTAGGTCATGGAAACGAATCGGTTTTACAATTGTTAAAAATTATGCCTTCATTTATTAATAAGCGATATGTTTTAGAAGCCGTAAGCCGTCACATGGGATTTTCTGATTTGTCTGAAAGTGAAAGTTACAATTATTCAAACTTTTTACAAAATCCCCTTGTTCTTTTATTACAAGTTGCTGACCAAACTGCATCACAGTGGTTTGATTGTTAATTTTAGGTTGAAGCTATGACAAAAGAAGTTTTTATTGGTGGAAAAGGAATTACAAAACGAATTGGAATTGGAGGAAATAATCCTGTAACAATTCAGACAATGTGGAAAGATTCTATTGTTGATGTTTGTGAAAATACTACAAAACTAGAAAGTATCTTAAAACAAATAAACGATTTAAGTCTTTTAGGTTGTGATATTATCCGATTTGCTGTTCCAGATGTTGCAAGCGCTAAATCATTGTGTGAAATTGCAGCAAGAACTTCTATGCCACTTGTTGCAGATATTCACTTTGATTACAGACTCGCACTTGAATGTTTAAAAGGTAATGTTGCTGCAATTAGAATTAATCCTGGTAATATTGGTTCAGAAAAAAATACAAAAATTGTAATAGATGCTTGTAAAGATAATGGTGTTGCAATCAGAATTGGTATAAATTCCGGAAGTTATCCAAAAGAATTACAAGAAAAAGTTGCAAATGGATTAATGACTCGCGCAGAAGCTTTGTGTGAAACAGCAGTTTTGGAAGCTGCGATTTTTGAAAAATACAATTTTGACCAATATGTTGTCAGCATGAAATCATCGGACGTAAAAGAAACTATTGAATCAAACAGATTTTATGCACAAAAGTTCAATAATCCTCTTCATCTTGGGGTTACAGAAGCAGGCCCTTTGATTGGTGGTGTTGTAAAAAGCACATTGGCATTTTCTACATTATTGGATGAAGGAATTGGGGATACAATAAGAGTAAGTTTGTCAGATTCCCCAGAAAATGAAATTATTGCTGGAAGAAATATTTTAAAAGAATGTGGAAAACGTAGTGGTGGAGTAACACTAATTTCTTGTCCGCGATGTGGAAGACTTGGGTTTGATGTTCATTCTTTTGTAAGCAGATGGCAAAATACTCTTTTAGCAATGGATAAAGAAATTTCTGTTGCTGTAATGGGCTGTATTGTGAATGGGCCTGGAGAAGGAAAACACGCAGATATTGGAATTGCTGGTGCTAACGATAAAGTAATAATTTTTAAAAAAGGAAAAATTGTACGAACAATTCCGTCGAAAGATGCCGATAATGCATTTAGAGAGGAATTGGAAACTTTATAGTATGAAAAGAAAGATTTTTTTATTTTTGATTGTATTATTTTCACATCAGATTTTTGCACAAACAAATTTTAATGCATTGTATTTACAAACTTACCGACAGGCAATCGATTTTTATAATAATCAAGAATATGGAAAAGCTTTAAAATATGCAGAAGATTCTATTGTTTATAAAAAAGATTTAATTCAATCGGAAGTTAATTTATTAGTTAATTCATTAGCTCCAAAAGAAGTTAGTTCTGTTGGTGAAAAAATAGACAATGTATTAAAAATTCTTACTGAACGTGAAGATAAAGACGCAATTGATATTATAAATAAATATTTAAAATTAAAAGGTTATGATTTTTTTCAAGATTCAATTTCTAATCTTTTGGATTACATTAAAGGAAATATTGATTTTCCAGAAGCAGATAAATTAATTGGTGATGTTTATAAAATTGATACAGAATATGATTTTGCAAAATATTATTATGAAAAAGCATTAAAAAAATCTGAAATTTTAAATATTCCAAACGAAAAATATGAAATTTTATATATGCTTGCTGATATAGAATATCTTCAAAATAATTTTTCTGAAATGGAGAAATGGTTGTTGATGATTATTTCAGAAGATAATAATTATAAAAACAAGGCATTACAAACTTCTTTAGTAAATACAATCAATAAAAACAATAAAAAAGCCGTTGAAGATTTTTTTAAATTATATAGAGCCGATGGAATTTATTGTATTCAAGCTTATGATAAATTAAGTTCTTATTACAAAGAAAATAATCAAACTGAAAAAGCGTTGTTTTTCAGTTCTTTATCAGTTTTGACAATTTTTTCAAGACTTTATGACTATATTGAAAAACGAGAAAGTGATTTTAAATATACTGATTTTGCTTCGTTCTTAAAAGAATTAACTTTTCATCAAGATTTGTTAGATTGGTGTGATGAAATGTCATTTTGGAAAAAACTTAATGAATTTTCAAGAATTGTTGCTTTTTCTGGAAATAATGAATTTTCTAAATCGCTATTAAGAATCTTGATGAAAAACATTCCTGTTGAATATTACCAGAAAGAAGCAGTTTTATTGTTAGAACAAAGTAATTAGTAGTGTAATCCTACTCCAAAAGAAATCTCGTATTTTGAAACATTATCACGCCATTGTGTATTGATGTAATCTTTTAATAAAGTTCTACCAATATCAATTCCAAGACTTCCTCTAACAGTAAAACTTGACCATTTTTGTGGATAAACAAGAACTTCAAATCCTGCTGCATAAAATCCATCTTTTAAATCAAATGTTTTTTGTGTTGCCTTGTTATTTACTAAAGCAATGTCGATAAATGGTGAAATCTGTAAGTCAAAATTGAAATATCTTAAGAATGACTTTGTAAAGTTTGTTGAAAAAATGTGATACGGAAAATCAAGATTTAAAACAATTGCAGAAGATGTATTACATGCTTGTAAAGATGAAACACCAGATTCAGGTGAGAAATATTGTTCATCACGAATTCCACGTAACTTGGCACCAATTTTTTCGTTGTAAGAAAATTTGTTTTGCTCAAGGTTGAAGTAGTGGAACAGGTACAAATAACTACAAAGTCCCATTTTATTAAAATAATTTCCTTCAAAAAATTCTATATTGTAGAAGGTATTCATTTCTAAAGAAACTTTTGGATAAAAATCATTTCTTTGGATGTTGTAATTATACGAATTTAAAAGAGAAAGTGAAATTCCACGTCTAAAATTTCCAATCCAATCTGTTTTCCCTAAATTTAAAGTATGACCTAAAGTGAATGTTGGACTTGATAAATCAGAGTTTGTTTCATTTATGTGGTTAAAATCCCAGTTAAAAATAAAACTTGTGTAAGGTTTGTAAATAATTTTTCCTAATGTGTCAAATTTTGTTAACGTAATAGGCACTGAAAACTTAGCTTCTTCAGAAAAATAATATTCATCATTAAAATCAATGTAATCTGTGTCATGAATTGAGTATTGATAGACTTCAAAAAGATATGAATAATCATCTTTTGGCAATTCAAGTTTTAATCCGGTTTTTGCATACCATTCAGGAATTTTTTCACCTATTGCATAAGAAAATTCAAAATCATTTACCCAAGTTGAATTAAAAAGTCCTAAACTAAAAGGATAGTCGTAGTTAAAATTAAATCCAATTTTTGTTTTTTTAGTT
>SUWN01000071.1 GCA_015061465.1 Treponema bryantii
ACAAGTCTAATTCTGAGTTTTCTTCAATTTCTACACCAAGATTGTAAAGCTGTTTGATTGGTGCGTTACAAGCAAGGAAGTTTAATGGACGAGGTCCAAATGAAATGATTTTAAGGTGATTCAATGCGTAAACTGCTTTTGCAATTGGCACGAATTCTTTAATCATATCTGCACATTGTTCAGCTGTTCCAACTGGATATTCTGGAATATAAGCTTTAACGTTGCGGAGTTTTAAGTTGTAAGAAGCGTTGAGCATACCACAATATGCGTCACCACGACCTTGAATTAATCCACCGTTTTTAGATGTTTCTTCTGCAGCAGCACAGAACATAACTGGACCGTCAAAATGTTTTGCAAGTAAAGTTTCTGCAATTTCTGGACCAAAGTTTCCGAGGTAAACACAGAGTGCGTTACATCCTGCTTTTTTGATGTCTTCTAAAGCTTGAACCATGTGAATTTCTGATTCTACGATACAAACTGGGCATTCATAAATGTCAGCAGCCCCATATTTTTTTGTATAAGCTTCAACAAGTGCTTTTCTTCTGTTTACAGAAAGTGATTCTGGGAAACAGTCGCGGCTTACAGCTACGATACCAATTTTTACAGTTGGTTTGTTAATCATAATATTTTTTCTCCTATCTTTTTTAAAGAAATACACCTCAATTATAATTCTATATTTATTATAAAGCAAACGGTAAAAACACCTATTTGTAAAAAAGTTGTTTATTTTTTTTTTCAAAAAAATTATAATTTGTTTACCATGAATAATTTAGATGAAGCGCGCTCTTTTTTTGAAAAAGATATTTATGCAACACAAACAACAGGAATTCAAATTGATGCTGTTGATACAAATTACTCCAAATGTAGTTTAAAAATTTCTGAAAAGCACTTTAATGCAGTTCAAGGTGTAATGGGTGGAGTAATTTTTACTTTGGCAGATTTTGCCTTTGCAGTTGCTACAAATAGCAAGGAAAATGTTGCTGTTACAGCAACAAGCCAAATTAGTTATTTGGGCGCAACTAAAGGAGACACTCTTTTTGCAGAATGTAATCTTGTAAAAGATGGAAAAAATCTGTGTTTTTACGAAATAATGATTTACGATAATTTGAATAAAAAAATTGCACTTGTTTCTACAACTGGATATAAATTATAAATTAATATTTATGGACTAAAATCTTTATTTTTGCTAAAGTAACTTTAATATTATTAAACTTTTAGGTAAAAAAATGATTATAGATTTTCACGCACACATTTATCCAGAAAAAATTGCAACAAAAGCAACTCAGGCAATTGGTGATTTTTACAATACTTCTATGACTTACAACGGAAGCATTATTGAATTATTAAATAGCGGAAAAAAAATCGGGGTAGAAAAATACATAGTTCATTCCACAGCGACAAAAGCAGAACAAGTTGAATCTATCAACAATTTTATTATTGGTGAAGTTCAAGCTCATCCGGAATTTATTGGTTTTGGAACAATTCACCCAGATTATAAAAATTTTGAAAATGAATTAGATAGAATTTACAAAGCAAATTTAAAAGGAATTAAGATTCACCCGGATTTTCAGAAGTTTCAGGCAGATTGTCCAGAAATGGATGATATTTATGAAAAAATCGCTTCTTTGGGAATGCCGGTTCTTTTTCATGCGGGTGATTGTCGTTATGATTTTTCGGGGCCACAAAGAATTCGTAATGTTTTAGATAAGCATCCAAATTTGTTAGTTGTGGCTGCTCATTTTGGTGGTTATACAGAATGGGACAAAGCAATTGAATTTTTGGTTGGAAAAAAAGTTTGGTTTGATACTTCGAGCACATTATGGAAGCTTCCAATTGAAGAAGCAAACAAAATTATAAAACTTCACGGTGCAGAAAAATTCTTGTTTGGTTCGGATTTTCCAATGTGGGACCATCAAGACGAATTTGCTAGATTTAATAAATTGGATTTAAACGAAGAAGAACGCGAACTTGTTTTGTGGAAAAACGCAAAAAATTTGTTGAAATTGTAAGTTTACATAAAATCCGCGTGAAGGATTGGAAAGGCTCGCCGAAGGCGAGTTCTGTAGCAACAATGAACAACGTGAATGTTGCGGAAGAATGTAGGCAAATGCCGGAACCTTGTAAAGCCTGACCCGAAGGGGCACGCCCTTAATCATAAGTTT
Organism: Treponema bryantii; assembly: GCA_015061465.1. Lineage (GTDB taxonomy): Bacteria > Spirochaetota > Spirochaetia > Treponematales > Treponemataceae > Treponema_D > Treponema_D bryantii_D. The sequence continues at coordinate 2,163 of SUWN01000071.1, forward strand.
TTTTACATTATTCAAATAGTTTTGTTATACATTTTTAGGGTGGTAATGCGACAATTTAATGGAAAATTTATGATTTTGGGGTTTTTATGAAATATTTTGTAAATGGTTCGGTGGAAAAGTGCGGAAATGGTTCAAAAGACGCTCCTTTTAAGACGATTCAAGCGGCTGCGGAAGTTGCTGTTGCTGGCGATACTGTAATTGTTGCGCCGGGGGTTTATAGAGAATGGGTCAATCCAAAAAATAGAGGGGCTGTTGGTAATCCGATTGTTTATTTGAGCGAAGAAAAAGGTATGGCTCACATTACTGGTGCGGAACAGGCAAAAAATTGGGAAAAAGTTGATGGCGATGTTTATGTTGCTAGATTCCCTAATAAATTCTTTGGTGATTACAATCCTTTTACAACTTTGGTTAGTGGCGACTGGTATATTGCTACAATTATTGCTCACACTGGCGATGTTTTTTTGAATGGAAAATCCATGTATGAAGTTACTTCTTTAGACGAAGTAAAAAATCCTGTTGTGAATAAAGCAAGTTGGGATCCAAATTTTACTGTTTATACTTGGTACACAGAACAAGATGAAAAATTTGACGAAACTGTAATTTATGCAAACTTTCAAGGTAGAAATCCTAACGAAGAAGATGTTGAAATTTCTGTTCGTAGACATTGTTTTTATCCTGAAGCTGAAGGAATTAGTTATATTACTTTGTCTGGTTTTACTGTTTCTAAAGCTGCAACTCAATGGGCCCCTCCAACTGCTTATCAAGAAGGAATGATTGGTCCTCACTGGTCAAAAGGTTGGGTTATTGAACATTGTGAAGTTTTTGAATCAAAATGTTCGGGAATCTCGCTTGGAAAATACAAACAACCAAACAACGATAATAAATGGCTCAAATGGAAATATAAAGACGGAACTCAAACTGAACGCGATAATATTTGTCAGGCTCAAATTGAAGGTTGGACAAAAGAAAATATTGGTTCGCACATAATTCGTCATTGTGATATTCACGATTGTGGACAAACTGGTATTGTTGGTCATCTTGGTGGAGTTTTCTCTGTGATAGAAGATAACCACATTCACCACATCAATATTAAACAGAATCTTGCTGGTGCTGAAATTGGCGGAATTAAAATGCACGCTGCTATCGACGTAATTTTTAGAAGAAACCATTTTCATCATTGTACAAGAGGAATGTGGCTCGACTGGCAGGCTCAAGGAACTCGCGTAACTCAAAACTTCTTCCACGATAACAAAGTTCCTGAAGGAAGTATTGATAATCCTCAAAATACTATTGGTGTTCACGATTTGTTCATTGAAGTTTCTCATGGACCAACTTTGTTAGACAATAATATTTTCCTTTCTGAATATGCTGTAAAACTTGCCACCCAGGGAGTTGCTTTTGTTCATAATATTGTAGCTGGTTCTTTGACTGCTGTTGGAAAAGGTGTAAATAACGGAAGTTTGTCTAGAATTTCTCCTCGTTACACTCCTTATCACGTGCCTCACAGAACAGAAGTTGCAGGATTTATGACTATTCTTCACGGAGACTGTAAATTCTACAACAACATATTTATTCAACAGGAAATTACGCCATATTATTTAGATAGAATGGAAAAGAGCAAAAACAACGAATGGGATGATGATAACTACGTTGTTGGAACTATTCCTTACGATAAATATCCAACTTTTGAAGAATGGGACGCACTTTTTGAAGGTTATTGCGGAATGGGTTCGCCAGCTAGCGACAGATATTACGTTGAATTACCAGTTTGGGCTGGCGGAAATATCTACTTTAATGGCGCAAAACCAATGGCAAAAGAAAAAGACGCAATTGTGGATTCTAAAAACAAAGTGGAAATTTCGTGTGTTGAAGAATGTGGCAAATTTACATTGAAAACAAATCTTTATGATTTTATGGACGGTGTAAAATGCAAACTTATCAAAACTGATGATATTGCGATGGCATTTGAACCAGAACAAAAATACGAAAATCCTGACGGAACTCAAATCGTGTTTGATACAGACTTTAATGGAAACAAACGCGGTGAAGAAACAAGACCGGGATG
>SUWN01000026.1:0-10560 GCA_015061465.1 Treponema bryantii
CCTAAGAAGTGGGAAAATACTTATAGCCACTGGATGGAAAATATCCGCGACTGGTGTGTAAGCCGTCAGATCTGGTGGGGGCACAGAATTCCTGTTTGGTACTGTGAATGTGGTGAAACAATCTGCAGCCGTACAGATCCAGTTTGCTGTCCAAAATGTGGCTCAAAAAATATTGAACAGGATCCGGACGTACTTGATACCTGGTTCTCTTCATGGCTCTGGCCTTTCTCTACTTTGGGATGGCCTCAGCAAACTGAAGATCTTGCAAAATTCTATCCGACACAGGCTCTGCTTACAGCATACGACATTATTCCTTTCTGGGTTTGCCGTATGATTATGGCTGGTCTTGAGTTTACAGGTAAGGCTCCATTCCATGATATTTACATTCACGGTCTTGTTCGCGATAAACAAGGTCGCAAAATGTCTAAATCTTTAGGAAACGGAATGGATCCTCTTGAAATTATTGATATGTACGGTGCCGACGCTCTTAAATTTACTTTGGGATTTATGTGTGCTCAAGGTCAGGACATTTTAATTGATAAAGATTCGTTTAAGCTTGGAAGCCGTTTCTGTAATAAAGTTTGGAACGCAAGCCGCTACTTACTTGGAAACTTGGAAGGAAGAAATCTTGTTCCTGTAAAAGATGCAGATTTAACTGAACTTGATAAATGGATTTACGGTCGCTTGAACTTTGCAACAAAAACTGCTCGTGAAGCTTTGGAAAGTTACCGCTACAACGATGCTGCAAGTGCAATGATGGAATTCTTCTGGAATGAATTCTGTGATTGGTATGTTGAAGCTACAAAAATCAACTTTAAAAATGGTGATGATAAAGAAAAAGACAGACAAGCTAGTGTTTTAATGAACATTTTGGAAGAAAGTTTGCGTCTTCTTCACCCTTATTTGCCATTTGTTACAGAAGAAATTTATGCAAAACTTCCATTAAAAGAAATTGCTCTGGCTCGTAATGCTGCTGGTACAAATAAAATTGTTTCTATGTCTGAATACACAGGAATGCTTATTAACGCTCCTTACCCAGAAGTTGCGGCAGAACGTACTAATGACGCAATTGACGCAAGATTTGAAGCCTTAAAAGAATTGATTACAAAAACTCGTGCTTTGCGTGTTGAATGTGGAATTGATCCTGCAGAAAAAATTAATATTGCAATTCTTGTTACAAAAGGAAGTGAAGCTGAAGTTTGTAAAGAAAAAGTAGAAATGATTCAACTTTTGGCTGGTATTAAAAATATTGATTTTGTAGAATCAAAACCAGAAAGTTCAATCGGAACTGTTGGAAAAGGTTTTGAATCATTCATCATTGTGGACGAAACAATCAATAAAGAACAACTTTTGGCAAGATTCAAAAAAACACTTGAAAAAGAACAAAGTTATGCTAGAATGAGTCAAAACAAGTTGAATGGTAATTTTGCACAACATGCTCCTGCCGAACTTGTTGAAAAAGAAAAGCAATTACTTGAAGAAACCAATCGTAAGATTGAAAAACTTCAAAGTTATATTCAAAGCCTATAATTTTTTGTGAGGCCTGCATATATGAAGAATCATTACGAGATGAAACAAGAAAAACCCGATTCAATGGATACACAACAAATGTTGCAACTAAAAAGTATTTTTCTTGCTCCATATATGCAGCTTTCAACAGCTTTAATTGGAAAAGCAAGACACGCTGGTGGTAACATGTTTCGCCACCAGATTGACACACTCGCTATTTTAATTGACTACGGATACATCGATTCCGTTCTTTTAAAAGCATCTTGCGTTCATGATACAATCGAAGACATTCCTGATTTTGATTCAAATTTAATTATCAATTGTGACAGCGAAGGTCCTGAAGTTTATAAACTTGTTTTGGAAGTTACAAAACAGCAAGGTGAACCAAAAAATGATTTTTTACGAAGAATTATTAACGAAGGTTCACAAAAAGCTAAAATCTTAAAATGTGCTGACAGAATTAGTAATATGATTAGTTTGGGATTTGTAACAGACCCAAAATTTATTGAACGATATTGCGACGAAACAGAATTTTTTATTTTGCCAATCGCTCTTGAAGTTGATTACAATATGTATCAAGAACTTATCAATTTGATTATCACACGCAGAAAATATCTTGAAGATTCTGGTTACATTGAAAAACAAAAAGCAGGATTAATCTAACTTCCCTAACCTTTTAATTTTAAGCCATTTCAATAATAACTCTTCTAAAAATAATTTCTTCTTTTTCTTTTATAGATTTACTTTCAAAACCATTTTCTTGTTTTAATGAATCCAAAATTTGACTAACTTTAATTTCAACATTTTTCTTATCATATCCCATTTCAACAAGAGAATTAATTACATCTTGATAAGAAGAATCCACGTTTTTAGAAACAGAAACTGTAGATTGATTAAATGTAAGTTTTCCTTTTAAAACAAGCATCATTTTTGCAGCAGTTTTTTTACCAACTCCAGGAATCTTTTCTAGCATTTCAATATCGCCTTTTTCCAAAACTTCTGTCAATCTAGAAGAACTTACCGATGACATAATTTTTAATGCACCTTTTGCACCTATGCCATCAACTTTTAATAAATCAAAAAATAACGAACGTTCTTCCACTGTTGCAAATCCATACAGCGCCATAGAAACATCTGTATGTTGGAGCCACGTATAAACTTTTGCTTGACTACCAACCACACCAAACAAATCTAAATTAGAATCTGGAACGCAAATATCCCATTCAATGCCATTATTTTCTAAAAAAAGTTGTTTTGGAAATTTTCCTGTGATAATACCTGAAATTGAATTAAACATACCAATAATATATCAAAAAAAAGAAAGAATTTCGAGATGGATTTTATGAATGATTAATATGAGTGATTGCTCCTGCCAAAGCATCTGCGGCGTGATCCGGTTTTGGTTCTGTTTCTAATCCTAAAAGAAGTTTTACACATCGTTCTACAAGTTCTTTATTTGCACTTGCAGTTCCTGTTACAGATTGTTTGATTTGATTTGGAGTGTATTCTTCCAATTTTACTGAATGTTGGGCAAGACATAATGTAACAACGCCTCTTGCTTCTGCTACAGACATTGCAGTTGCAGCGTTTTTTGCAAAATAAAGAGTTTCCATTCCCGCTTCATCTGGCTCAAATTCACAAATAATTGCAGAAAGATGTGAATAAATTTTCATTAATCTTTCACCGTGACTTTGAGAAGAATCTGTTGTAATTACACCGTAACTTACCATTCTATAGCGTCCATTTTCAAAATCAACAACGCCAAAACCTGTATTTGCAAGCCCCGGATCTATTCCTAAAACTCTTTTTTTCATAAATCCATAAAAAAAGGGTTGCCAAAACGACAACCCTTTCTGTTATCTAAAAACTAAAATTATGCTTCTGGTTCAAAATCATCTGGATATTCAGCTGTGTGGTAAACGTTCTGAACATCATCGTTGTCTTCAAGACGGTCAATCATTTTTTGAACTTTTGCAGCAGTATCTTTATCAACTGGAGTGTAAGCATCAGGAACCATTCCTACGTCAGCAGAAAGTGTTTCAATTCCTTTTTCAGCTAATGCATCAGCAACACCAGCAAAAGCATCTGGAGCAGTTGTAACTGTGATAATTCCATCTTCATTTACGATGTCATCAGCACCAGCTTCCAATGCGATTTCCATTACTTCGTCTTCGTTTACTTTTTCAGCATCAAGTTCGATTGTACCTTTTCTCTGGAACATACGAGAAACTGAACCTGTTGTTCCGAGGTTTCCACCGCTTTTTGTGAAAATGTTTTTAATATCAGCTGCAGCACGGTTTTTGTTATCAGAAAGAACTTCAACCATTACTGCTACTCCACCTGGAGCATATCCTTCGTATAAATATTCTTCGTATGCTGCTCCACCATCTTCACCTGTACCTTTTTTGATAGCACGTTCGATGTTATCTTTTGGCATATTTGCAGCACGAGCTTTAATAATTACAGTTCTAAGACGTGGGTTTGAGTTAGGATCTCCTCCTCCCATACGTGCAGCGATAGAAATTTCTTTAATAAATTTTGTAAAAATCTTACCACGTTTTGCGTCTGCTAAACCTTTAGCATGTTTAATAGTGGCCCATTTACTGTGTCCTGACATGGCAAACTCCTTTTTATATAGATTCCAATAATTTTCAAGATATATATTAACACAAATAAAAATTATGTTCAATATAACGATTATTTATATCAACTTTTAGCATTATTTGTGTAATCTAAAAATGACGCAGCAATCCAATATTCTTCATCATTTTCTTTAATTCCTGAACTCATGATTTTTACCCAAACATAATGTCCGTCTTTTGCTTTTGCTCTATATAAATATGATGCAGTATCCTTAAATTCATTTTTGAGAGCTTTAACAAATTTCATACAAAATCCAGGAATATCAAGAGGATGAATTACAGCAATCCAATCTTTAAACGACCAATTCATTACTTCTTCTCTAGAATAGCCTGAAAAAGTTAAAAATTGTTCATTTGTTTTTACAAGAGCAGCATCAAGTTTTCCTTTAGAAAATTTTAATCTAAAAAGACAAATACTTACTGGTGATTTTTCTACCAATAATTTTAGTTGCTTTGTTAGTTTATATTCACTTTCTGTAAGATAGATTTTTGAAACACTTTCTTGACGCTTCATTACAGATTTTTGATTTACTTCCATAAAGTGTTCAAATTCTTTTTGGCAAATTGGTTTAGAATAGTAAAAACCTTGAATAATATTACAACCAATATTTTTTAGATAATTTGCTTGTTCTTCAGTTTCTACTCCTTCTGCAATTGTATAAAGATTTAAACTTTGAGCCATTCTGATAACAGAAGTTAAAATATTATCCGATTTTCTGTTTTTTAGATTTCCTGACAAAAAGTCCATATCAAGTTTTAAAACATCAATTGGAATATCTTTTAGAGTATTTAATGAAGAATATCCACTTCCAAAATCGTCCATTGCAATATCAAAACCCAATTCGCGAATTTTAGAAACTCTTTGAATTAATTGAGTTTTATCATCCATAACAGCACTTTCTGTAATTTCAAAATGGATATATTCATTGGGAACGTTATATTTTTTTTGAAGATTTGTTAAAATTCCTATAATTGCATCTGATTCCAAACTCATTCTTGAAACATTTACAGAAATTGGAACAATTGTTCTATTTTCGTCTAACCATTTTCGAATGATTTTAAATGTATTTTCCCAAACAAATTTATCAAATTCACAAATAAATCCGTTTTTTTCAAAAATTGGAATAAAAATTGCTGGCGAAATCAAAGAACCGTCTTTTTTTATCCAACGACTCAAAACTTCCGCGCCAACTAATTTTTTATTATGCAATTCACACTGAGGCTGGAAGAATAACGAAAATTCATCTTCTTCCATTGCTTTTCTCATTGATAAAGTGATTTCTGATTCTTGCTTTAAATTATCTTCAATTTCTTCTGTATAAAATCTGTAAACGTTTCTCATTCTGTCTTTTATTTTGTTCATAACAAAAACAGCTAAATTTACACATTTTACGTAATCTTCTCTATCAACATCAAATGAGCAAAGTCCAAAACGCATTGTTACAGGAAATTCAATTCCTAAATTTGAAAAATCAAAATACCTAATTGAATGTAATTCGTTCAAACGTTCAACTGTATAAGGAATACATAACGCAAATGTTCCGCCACCAAATCTTGCACAAATTCCACCGTCTTTTGCCAATTCACAAAGTTTTTTTGCAACAAGTTTTATAACTTTTGAACCTTTTTCAAAACCGTACAAATCGTTTATATTTCCAAGTCTGTTTATATCACCAACAACGGCAACATATTCAATTTCTGGATGGTCAGACAAAAGTGTTTTTAACTTGCGCTCAAAGAACATTCTGTTTGGAATTCCAGTTTGCAAGTCGGTATATAAACGTTGTTGCATTTCTGCATTCAAATAATGAATACAATTTTCTATTCTGTTATATCCGTATGCAACCGATTCTACAAAAGATTTACATGATTCATACCCGCAAGAACGACAATTTAGATTCTTTTTTTCAGCTGTTGTTTTGTGCATTAAGTTGAAGATATCATCATAAAGTTGTTCCGGAATTTTTGCAGGTTGATTATATAAATCTGTGTATTCGCGCAAAAATGAGTTGAATTCAATATTTTTAAGTTTTTCGTCAAGCTTTTTAAAATTGCTTTCATAATCAGTTGAATAATATATCTCTGAATGAAGTTCTTTAGAGTGGTTTTGCAATTTTGCAAATATTTTTACAAAATCATTTTTTTTCTTATTTACACCAGAACCATAATAACATCCAAAATTGCAAGCAACAGAATCTAGCAACAATGGTTGAAAATTATTTTGCGACATTGAGTTTATAGATGAAAACAATTTATTTACATGAAGATTTAATGATTCGTAATTTAACAAAAGCCCTTGTGGTGGCAAAAACATTCTTGCACAATCTTTTATTCCACCTGACATAAAAACAAACTTTCCAAATCCAACAGAAGTCAATTCTGGAACTTCATTAAAAGAAGAAAAATCAACGTCAGATAAATAATCTAGCAATTTTTCAAATGTAATATTATATGACAAATAATCACTAAATTCTCTTACTTCGTCAATTTGTGTAACACAAGGACTTAAAACTGCAAGTTTAGAATCATCTTTTAAGTAATCTTTTATATGAATTGCAGAACACATTGTAGGAGTATGAATAGGAATCATACAATCTAATAAATCTGGACAAACTTGTTGAGCAAAATTTACAACGGCGGGACAATGTTGGGCAATAAATTTTTTGTTTGAATTATTTTTACGTGCTGAATTGATATATTTTACATGAGCCCAAACTGAAATTTCTGCACCAAAAGATCCATCATAAATTCTGTTCACTCCAATACTTTTTAGATAACCAAAAACTTTATTTGCAATTTTTTCGTGCAAAACAAGAAAGACAGGAGAAACAATTAAAGAGATTTTTTGTCCATTTTTTAAATCATCAAAGAATCTTTCTGTATCATCTTTATATTGTCTTGCATTATGAGAACAACTATCCAAACAATATCCACAAGAGATACATTTAGACGAAGAAACTTCTACACGAGATTTACCATTTTTGTTTATTGCAATATTTGCACCAGGAACACAACAATCCATGATACATTTATTACATGCTACACAATTTTGATTTGTATATAAAATACCTTTATTAAATCTGTTGATAAGAACCTCCATTAGCAACTTATTCAAAAGCTGCTAAAACCATTGTTTGATTTAGATGAGTGTAATTAAATTGCTCTCCAAAACCTGAAAAACCAATATAAGTTCCATATTCATTCTTTAATAAATTAAAAAATGAATCAAGTTCATTTTTTTTCGAATAAAAATTTATTCTAGAACAACAATTTACAATTATATTAAAAGATGGCTCAGGAACTTTTGATTTTATCGCAAGAGTAGTTTGTCGCCACACTTTAAACAAATCACCTTGTTCCAATAACGAAAGTTTTGTCATTTTAAATATTTTTGAAAAATAAGCAATTGAACCATTTTCATTAATTTTATCAATTTCTGTTACATGAACTTCATCGCCCAATATTTTTCCAAGCGGATGTTCCTTTAAGAAATCAAAAAGTTTATTTTTGGGAATATCATATTTATTTGATAAAAAATCCGCAGCAGGAATTGAGTCATATTCATAAACAATTCTTTTATCACAATCAACGTCTGTTGCTGTAAAAAATTGATTCATCGGTTTGTAGAGATTTTCTTTATATAAAGTGATTTTTCCTTTTAAGTTATGAATTAAAACAAAAACACAAGCTTCGTCAAAAACTTTTCCGTTTAGGCTGACCATCGTGTTAGGATTTTCGTAATTACCACCAGCAGAGGTTCCTAACAAAGGAATGTAGTTTTTTCCAAGAACACTTTCAAAAGTATCTAAAACAAGTTCTTCACTATTTGAAAAAGCAGTTGTTACTTCAAAACAACAAGTATTTGTTTTTTCAGACAACGAATCAACAGCATCTTGAATTACTTTTTTGAATTTCATGGGATTACGCTGAATATTCAAGATAACTCCGCTAGTACATTCCACACCTTCTGTTACACAAAAAACGCTTAATCCAGAATAATCGTTTCCATCATCACAAAACATAACGTAAGAAGTTGAACCAATTATTTGCGCTGAAGGAAAAAGATTATGCAAAATAGTTGAATAAAAAGAAAAATTGTCAGAATCAGAAGAAAACAAAATTAACGTTGGAACTTTTGTTGTATTAGTTTTTACTTGTGATAAAAAACGCTCAATATTTTTTTCTTTTGATTTTTCGTGGCAAAAAATGCTAAAACTTCTTTTCATAAAAACCTCAAAATTAGTAAACTAAAACTTCTTCAAATCCTGCTGCAAGCATTATTTGTTTTACAATCTTTTTAGCATATTCTTTTGCATCATCCAAAACACCATCTGCAATTATTTCTTCTAAAGCTTCTTTTTTAGAATTTTCAATTTCATCCATAACTTCTTGAAAAGTAATTGGAACAAAAATGCTTTGTTTTTCATCAAAAACTTCTTGAGAAACAATTTCGTTACCAAGGATTTCTGCGTCTGGCAAAGTTATGCGTAAGTTTTTTCCATTTGGCGAAATATCAAAATCGACGTATGTAATGTCTGCAATTCCTGCTCTAATAATTCCACTGTATTTTACAATACTATGACTTGAAGAAAACGCTGCTGATTTTTTTATAGAAACAATATCACTGTAGCGATATTTTAGTGTGACCAATTCCTGACAAAAAGAAAGTTGCTGGTCTACTATCAAATATTTGTTTTCTACTGTTGGTTTGGAAATTTTTGTCCACCCAACATACGCTGCAAATAAAGCAATCAAAACTAAAATGATAAATATAAGCGCTTTTGTAAGAAGTTTTGAAGCAAAGTTGTTCGTACGATTTCTTGAAGGGCGTTCTCTTTTTTTAGTTCTAGGCTTTTTTAATTTTTGATTCGTTTTTTCTTCTATATTTGTATCTTTTTCCATACTAAATATAATAACACATTATTTGGATTTTGCTTGTTTTTTTACAATCTTTTTTATATCTTTATAGTAATATTTTTTCATTATTGAAAAATTTTATTAAAAAAAGTGTAAAAAAAATAAATCATAGGAGTTTTTTAGTAATGGAAGAAAATGTAAGACAGGCTAAAAAAGCAAAACTTTTTAGACCTTCAACATTTATTTGGTTAATTGTACTTTTTGTTGCAATTATTGCTGGTTTTTCAAGTTTTTACGTTGTAGATGAAACTGAACAAGCGGTAATCACAAGACTTGGAAAATATACACAGACAGTTGGCTCAGGGCTTCATTTCAAACTTCCTTTTGGAATTGATAAAAATTACAACGTTCCTGTAAAAGTTGTACAAACAGAACAATTCGGTTTTAAAACAATAAAAGCAGGAAGAGAAAATGAATATCGTAACAACATTTCTGATGAATCAACAATGCTCACAGGGGATTTAAATATTGTTGATGTAGAATGGATTATTCAGTACAGAATTGTTGACCCAAAACAATGGCTTTTTGGTGTTTTAGAAAAAACACAAACTATTCGTGATATTTCTCGTTCTGTAATAAATACACTTGTAGGAGATAGAGCAATCTTAAATGTAATGGGTTCTGAACGTTCATCTATTGAATCTCTTGCACAAGATATGATGAACCAAAACTTTGACCAATTAGGATTAGGAATCAATGTAATCGCTGTTAAATTACAAAATATTGTTCCACCAAGCGGAGTTCAAGACGCATTTGAAGACGTAAACAAAGCTACACAAGATATGAATCGCTTTATCAACGAAGGAAAAGAAGCATACAACGCAGAAATTCCAAAAGCACAAGGTGAAGCTGAACGCCAAATTCAAATTGCAGAAGGTTATGCTGCAGAACGTATCAACATGGCAAAAGGTGATGTTGCAAGATTTAATGCTGTTTATCAAGAATACAAACGCTCTCCAAAAGTAACAAGAGAACGTATTTATTTGGAAACTATGAACGAAATCTTTGGTTCTGAAATTAAACCTACACTTATTGATGGCGAACTTAAAAACGTATTACCTATCAAAAATCTTGACGGAGGTAAAAACTAATGACTAAATCAATGAAAAAATTCTTAACTGGTCTAATAATCATTTTAGCCTTAGTTATCATATTTATTATGATGGGACCTCTTTACATTGTAAACGAAGGAAATCAAGTTGTTGTAACACGTTTTGGTAGTATTGTAAAAACTCACACAGATGCTGGTTTGCATATCAAGATTCCTTTCTTGGACAAAGTAACTACATATCCCAAATTAGTTCTTTCTTTGGACGGAGATGCACAACGTATTCCTACAAAAGAAAATCAATTTATTATTGTAGATACAACTTCAAGATGGAGAATTTCTGACCCAGAAAAATTCTATCAAAGTTTTAAAGATTTAAACAGCGCTTATAACAAATTAAGTGATATTATTGATTCTTCAACAAGAACTGTAATTACACAAAAC
>SUWN01000026.1:11204-32289 GCA_015061465.1 Treponema bryantii
CATTTTTAATCAGCCAACTACAACATTGTCATACTCGCACTTGATGAGAGTATCTTATACACAAATCTAAATAAAACAAAATAATGGAAATAAAGATGAAAAATATTGTATTAATTAACGATAACGAAATCAGATTAAATTCTTTGATGGATGAAGTGAGCTTTGGAAAAACAAATTATGATTCTATAATTACACAACAAGGAATTATTGCTTCGGGACGTTTTTTAAATAACAAATATGATTTTTCTTTATCTTCATGGAATTTTTCTGATGTAAAATCTTTTCAGACAGAAGATTCTGACAAACGTTTTGTTTTTTACTGTGGAAACGCAGATTTTATTACAAACAAAACAAAATGCTTATCAGATTTTTTTGAAAACGCATCAACTTCTTCTGCAACACAAGAAGAAATTAAACAAATGCGCGAAGTTTGTTTTGCACTCATTTGTTTTTTGACAAAAGCTGCTGAAGAAAAAATTGACATTCCTCTTTTAGGGCCAGGCGGAATTATTGTTGATTTTAAAGAAAACAAAGATGTAACATTCTTATTTTTACCACAAGATTTATACAAATATTCTGTGGGCGGCCTTAATAACAACGATTTTTCTATTTTGCAAGGATATTTCATTAATCCTTCTCTTAGCGGTTTACCATCAATTTGTTTTACAAGAGCTGTTATAGCGTACAAAATGATTACAAATTCATATCCATTTACAGAAACCGATGTAGAAAAACGAAACCTTGATATTTTGGATAGAAAATTTTTACCAATCCAATTTTTATTTGATAAAATTGATTCCAAACTTGAAAAAGCAATAAACAAAGGTTTAAAAATCAACGCAAATATCGTAGACATTCCTGGAAAAAAGAAACGAGGAAAATCAAATGAAGATTTAACACCGACTCCAGATTTTCCTGTTGAAGAATTGTCAAACCAGATAAATGAACCAATTGTTATAAACACAACGCTATCCGAAAAAGCTTCACTTTATGTAAAATCACAAAATGCAAAAATCGGAACAAAAAGAAAACTCAAACGAAATGCAACAACAATTTTTGTTTCATTAGGAATAGCAGCGGTTGTAGGATTATTAATTGCAAACGTTATTAAATCTAATCTTGAAGAATTTACATCAATCGGCCTTACTTCAGAACAAACAGTACAAGCATTTTATAAAGGGATGAATGACAAAGATTCTGTTTTAATGTCGAATATGTTGGCAAAAGGAACAAAACAACACCAAGTAGACACAATCAGCAATATTTTTGTAATTCACAAACAACGACTTGCCTTCAACAAAGACAAAGGTTTTTTAACTCCAGAAGAATGGATTTTGTGGTCTACAAATAGAGAAAAAGAAAAACTTGCTGGTTTGTACGGAATCTCAAATGTTTATATAGACGGAAAACTTTCGGAATTAAATCCAACACTTTATATGCGAAAAGAAAAAGACAAAGCGCTAACTCACGATAAAAACATTGAATTAAAAGACGGAATGGAATCTGTTCATAAAGTTGAGTATTATTTATTGCATTCGGAAGGTGAAGAAAACGATATAATTATTGATTACATTGAAGAAATCATAAAACTAGTTTTTAAGAAAAATCGCTGGGTAATCACAGAAATTCAAACAAAATCAACTCCTGTAGAAATTAACACTCAGGAATTTAAAAACACTTATTTTAATTTGATTGTCCAAAATGATTATGATGTGTTAAAAACCGCTCATCAAATGAGATTTAAATATCCATGGATTCCGGAAGATGTATTCCTTTTGCGTGAAAAAGAACGACAAGAAAATCAATCTTCCGATCCATTTGGATTTATTGACGCTGCAAATAAATTATATCAAGAAGCAGCTGAAGCAGAATCAAACTAATTTAGTAAACTAGTTCTATCTAACGGCCAGAATCTAAAGAAAGGTTTTCCGACGATTCTGTTTCTTGGAATATATTTTTGTTCCATAATCGAATGATATTCTACAGACATATCGTCTTGATCTGTTAATGGAACTAATTTTGAATCATAACTGTGACGCATATCCAAAGAATTAAAACGATTGTCTCCCATCATAAAGAAACAATTCTTTGGAAGATACTGTGGATTTCCATCTGAATCATTTGCAGGATAAACAGGCATATTTCTAGAATCTAACAAACGTTGGATATACCAATTTAAGATTTCGGCTTGTTGCATATTTTGTTTTAAGATTTCATCACTTTGCCACAAACTTGCGCTTACTCCTGTACGGAAAAGTTCTGCATAACGAACAATCAAATTTCCCAAAGTGATTTTTGTCATAACATTCATTTTGTAATTAGCTTCTGAATAAACGTCACGAACATTATTTTTTGCAGGAATCCATGAAGTCATAAAATCACTAAACCATTTTGCTCCGCCACTTTGATTCATAAGTTGTCGAGTTAGATTTTGAACATCCTTAAATAAAGCAAATTCGCTTAAAGAAGTTGGTTTTGCAAAAGTTCCAGCAAGTGAAGAATCAAATGCAAGTTTATTAAATTTCTGAACAAGTTGTTCTGCTTGAATTTGAGCAACATTTAAGTCAAATTGACGTCTTTCTGCTTCAAAATTCAACATTTCTTGATATTCATTTTGCGATAATGGAATTGTTTGAACTCTTCGTTTGATTTTTGCAGGTAATGTATTTAAATTCCAAGCAGCATATTCTTCATCTTGAACAACAGGTTTAAATTCATCACTAGCTTTAGTTCGTGCGTATAAAATTCCATCTTGCATAACTAATTGCTCCCCTTCAACACCAACAATTCGTTTTACAAGTGGGTCAGCTTTTAATTCACCGTTTTCATCTGTGTTTAGATTTACAGTCATAAAAGTAAGCATATAAATTAATTGTGAAACAACAGATTTCACTTCTGATTTTCTATCTAAAGAATAATTTGGATTTCTAAGAACAACAATATCACCGCGTTTGTATTTAGAAATTGTAGGAAGCCCAACTTCTGTCAAAGGGAATTTTGGTCCAGATGTAATTTTTGAAACAACAACTCTGTCTTTTACAAGAAAAGTAGGAACCATCGATTCTGACGGAATAAGATAAAGCTGAAATGTAAAAATCTGAACAATCAAAACAAGACAAACTGCCTGAACAAAAGAATCAATCCAATCTACAGCTTCAAAACCAACTTTTCTGATTCCTTTTAATTTTTTTGGTTCTGGAGCTTTTACATTCCAAGTTTCTGTAAGTTTTGCAACACGTTTTGGATGAAAATAATGAGTTATCATCAAAGAAGTTACAAAAATTACACACCACAAAAGAACAGTGATTATATCGTACCAAAGATAAGTTCCTTCGTTCCCTGCTCTTCTGATAATAAATGCAACTAAAAATACGTATGGAATGTATTGTAAAAGTTTATTTACAACTGCGATTTTTTTACCATCTAAAGGCTTAAACATTTTAAAAAATGTAAACCATACAACAATCGCAGAATAAATTACCGAAATTGGAAACGCAAGTAAAGAAATATCTGCATTAAAACTTAAACTAAAAACCGAAAATAAAACAGCAGCAACAAGCTGAATATAGATTAAGATAGAAAATTTTTTATTCATAATATTATTATAACAAATAAATAAAAAATAAGATACACAGTTGAATTAGTTTTGATTTACCAACTCTATCGCTTGATTTATTCGGGATTGTTTATCTGTGATTTTTTCAAGCCAGTTGATTTTTACACCGTTTTTTTCCATCATTCTAAACCAAGTTTCTTGACGTTTGGCAAATTGACGAATCGCGATAAATAATTTTTCAAAAAGTTCCTGTTTAGACTGGATTTTTCCCTGTAAGAAAAGTGAACAATATCTATATTCCAAACCGAGTTTTTCCAAACGTTCCCACGTAATTCCAGAATCGTGAATAGATTGAACCTCTTCTAACATTCCATTATCAAGTCGCTCTTGAAGTCTGATAGAAATATGTTCCCAAATTTGAGGACGTTCTAAAGTTGTTCCAATAATTAAAGGTTTTATTTCTGGTCTATCTACAGAAGTTGAATCTACACCATTTTTTTTAGCTTCTATAATTTCTAGCGCTTTTATAACTCTGTCTTTTTCTAACAAATCGCATTTTGTGTGCAATTCAGGTTGTTCTTTTAATAATCTTGCGGCAAGTTCTTCTAGTGGAGTGTTTAACAATTCTTGATGAAGTTTTTCATTTTCTGGCAAAATCACAAGTTGGTAATCACGAATAATTGCATCCAAATACATTCCTGTTCCGCCAACAATGACAGGCATTTTTCCTCGAGAAATTACATCTTTAAAAACTTTGTAAAAATCCTGTTGATAATTATAAACATTGTATTCTGTGGGAAGAGAAACTATATCGATTAAATGATACGGAATTTTTTTTCCATCAATTTGATATTCGCAAATATCTTTTCCAGAACCGATATCTAATTTGCAATAAGTTTGTCTTGAATCTGCAGAAATAACTTCTCCGTCAAAATGATTTGCCAAAGCAACACCAATACTTGTTTTTCCTACAGCAGTTGGACCCAAAACAACAATACAATTATAATCTTTCATCGCACTTCCCTATTTTCTCAAGTAAACCATCAAAAGCATTATATCGCTATTTCTGATTCCACTAATTCTGTTTGCTTGTCCCAAAGTCATTGGTCTAACTTGTTCAAGTTTAATTCTAGATTCGCTTGACAATGAAGGAATTGAACCGTAATCAAAATCAGCAGGAATTCGGGCATTTTCCATTTTGTGCATTTTTTCTACACGTTTATCTTGTTTTTCGATGTAATATTTATATTTTACTTCGATTTGAGCTTCTTGCCATTCTTTTTCGTCGTAACCAGGATTTTGTGCATTTGGCTTTTTTAATAATAACGCTTCAATTTCTGCAAGACGAGCGTATTTTTCTTGAACTTTTTCAAATTGCGCTTGTGTTTTTAAGCCTGCTTCGTAGGCATATTTGGAAAGTCGTTTATCTGCTGTATCGTGACGAAGTTTTAATCTATATTCTGCGCGTGCTGTAAACATTCTGTAAGGTTCTTTTGTTCCCAAAGTCACTAAATCATCAATTAAAACACCGATATAAGCTTCATCTCTTCCTAAAATTATTGGATTATATTCTGGAATTACATCAAATTTGTCAAATCCAGCTTCTTTTTGTTTTGCTTGAATAAAATTGTTTAATTCAACAGTTTCGCGTTCAGAAATTTCTGCAAACGTTCTTAACTCATCGGCGCTCATATTATATTTTGGACAGAACGCACCACTTTGCATCGAAGAAGGAACGCCATTTATTGAATCAGAAAGTGAAAACAAAGGTCCACAAGTTTTTATATGTTCTTTTGCATACAAACCCGCATTCATTCCTGCAATCAAACCTTGTCCCGCAGCTTCTTCGTATCCACTAGTTCCGTTTATTTGCCCAGCGTTAAAAAGCCCTGCAACGCGTTTTGTTTCTAACGATGGATATAATTGTGTTGGTTCAACATAATCGTATTCAACTGCGTAACCAGGTCTACTTTGTACAGCATTTTCAAAACCAGGCATTGTTCGCATAAAAGCATCTTGAACACATTCTGGTAATGATGAAGAAAATCCATTTAAATACATTTCGTCAGTTTCAAGACCTTCTGGTTCAACAAAAATTTGATGTCTGTCTCGTTCTGCAAAACGCATTACTTTATCTTCTATTGAAGGACAATAACGAGGGCCAATTCCGCTGATTTTTCCTGAATACAACGGAGAACGACCAATATTATCACGAATAATTTTGTGTGTATTTTCGTTTGTATAAACAATGTGGCAAGGAACCATTGGTCGTTCAATAGTTTCATCATCAAAAGAAAAAGGAATTACATCTTCATCACCATCTTGTTCTTCTAATTTGGAAAAATCAATTGTTCTTTTTAGAATGCGAGGTGGAGTTCCTGTTTTTAATCGTCCTGTTGTAAATCCCAATCTGTGTAAACTTTCTGTAAGACCAAAAGCTGCACTTTCTCCGACACGACCGCAAGGCGCATCATATTCACCAATAAAGATTCTTCCACCCAAAAATGTTCCTGTTGTCAAAACAACTGAACGTACAGGAATGATTCGGCCTCTTTCTGTTACAACGCCAGTTACTTTTTGACGCATTCCACTTCTTGCCGCAGCAGAAGCATAATCGCTACTTTCAACGTTGGAAGATGAAAAACCACGTGTTTCTCCGGGAATAGAACCTTTCTCTGCCGCACTGTCTGAATTTGGTGGAAGCGGAGTTGTACTTGCGGTTGTAAGAATATCTATAACTGTGTCCATTAATGTAGAAAGATTTGGTGTTGTTTCTACAATTTTTCTTGCAAGTTGTGAATAAGTAATTTTGTCAGCCTGACTTCTTGGCGCTTGAACAGCTGGGCCACGGCTTCTATTAAGCAAACGGAACTGAATCATTGAACGGTCAATAATTTTTGCCATGTGACCGCCTAGTGCGTCAATCTCGCGAACAATATTTCCTTTTGCAATTCCACCGATTGAAGGATTACAACTTAATCTTGCAATTGCATCTGGACTTTGCGTAATTAAAACAGTTCTTAAACCCATTTTTGCACAAGCAAGAGCGGCTTCTATACCTGCGTGGCCAGCGCCTACTACAGCGACATCATAATAATCGTAAAACAATTTCTTCTACATCCTTTGGCTGCATTGCAATATTAGTTGCACCTTGTGATTTAAGAAAATCAGCGCCTCTAAATCCCCAATCTACTCCGATAACATCTGTACCGGCATTAATTCCAGTTTGTAAATCTACGTCCGAATCACCAATAAAAACAGCTTCTTCTTTTGTTACGTTTGCCCGTTCCAAAATTTCATAAACACCATCAGGAGCCGGTTTTGGAGGCATTCCTTTTCTACTTCCGCTGATTATATCAAAAAGATTTGGAAAATAAGTTTTACACAATTCAATTGCAGCACTTTCAACTTTGTTTGTATTTACAGCAATCATATATCCATGATTTTTTAAGCTTTGAATCAAATCAATTACGCCATCATAAGGTCTTGTTTTGTCTGCGGAATGAAGTTCATAATATTGAATAAAATCTGCAAGAACTTTATCAAAAGTTTCTTTATCAACGTCAGAAGGCAACGCACGTTCTATAAGTTTTGGAATTCCGTTACCAACAAAATATTTTACTTCATCAATTGTGTGTAACGGAAAACCATATTTTTGCAAAATAAAATTGCAAGAATCTGTCATATCATCAAGAGTATTTAGGATTGTTCCATCCATATCAAAAATAACAAGTTTTTTCATTTGCTATATTTTAGGAATTTTACAAGAAATTTTCAATAATATTGAAATTTATTTTAATGTAACGTAAGTTTTACCAGTTCCGCCGTCTTCTGCTGTTGCAAAAGTAAATTCTTTTACAGACGGACAATGAGACAAATAATCGTGAACTGCTTGCTGCAAGATTCCGTTGCCTTTTCCGTGAATTACGCTAAAATACGAAAAATTCTGCAAAGTACACAAATCAATTTGATGTTCAAGCGCTTTTATTGCGTCCTGCGCGTACATTCCGAGTAATCGCAACTCAAAAACAGGATGTTCTTTTTCTTTTTGAGTAATTCCGTTTTCCGAAACCAAATCTATAGAAATACTTGGATTTAGCGAAGTTTTTTTACCAACTAGTCGCAAATCTTTTTCTTTCATACTCATTTTTATACTACCAAATTGAACAGACCAAACACCTTTTCTTTCCTGACAAATTAAAACCCCTTCGTTTTGACTTTGTCCAGCTTGCACAATCGCGCCTTCTACAAAAGAAAGTTCTTCTGTTTTTTCTGAAACTGAATTTGGAACAAAAGTTGAAGTTGCATTTTTTAAGGCTTCAGAATTTTTCATTCGTTTTTTTGTTTTTTTATTTGAAGCAGGATGATTTTTTTTCTGTTTTTGGAATTCAATAATTTCTTGATTTAAAGATTCGTTTTCTTTTTCCACAGATTCATCAAATTCATAAACTGATTTTTCTGTTTGGGAAATAAATTGTTTTGCCGCAAGAGTTTTTTCTCTTGTAATTTCACCCTCTTTTATACTACGAATCAGATTTTCCAAAGTTTTTCTGCTTTGAATTAAAAATTCACTCGCTTCTCTAGAAATTCCTTGCTTTAATTCCATTTCTTTTTGTTTTAATTCAAGTTCTTTTTCTTTTAGTTTTTGTTGTTCTTTTTCTGCAACATCATTTTTTTTGCGGAATTCACTTTGCAATCTGTCTAATTCAATGTGTTTTTTGTTCAAACCTTTTATCAATGAACTAACATCAGCTTGTTCTGTAGAAATATAATTTCTAGCTTTTTTACAAATAAATCCAGGTAATCCACTTTTTTGAGCAATATCAAGAGCGTGACTTTCACCGGGAATTCCCATAATCAATCTGTAAGAAGGCGACAAGGTACTTTGATTAAATTCAACCGACGCATTTATACAACAAGGATTTGTGTATCCATAATTTTTTAAGATTCCTTGATGAGTTGTTACAAGAACAAATGATTTTTTTTCTATCAATGTGTCCAAAACAGCCATTGAAATTGCAGTTCCTTCTTGGGGATCAGTTCCACTTCCAAGTTCGTCAAGCAAAATAAGAGTTGTATCATTTGCATTTTGAACAGCGCGCGCAATATTTTTCATGTGACCACTAAATGTAGAAAGTGAATTATCTAAAGATTGGTCATCACCGATGTCTGCAAAAACGTTTGTAAAAATTGGTAAACGAGTTTCGTAAGAAGCCAAAACAGGCAAACCGATTTGATTCAACATTGCAAATAACGCAAAAGTTTTTAAACTGACAGTTTTTCCGCCCGTATTTGGCCCTGTGATAATTAAAACTCTTTTGTTTGGTAAAAACCGAATATCGATTGGTACCGCTTTATCTTTTAAAAGAGGATGACGCGCCTGTGCTAAAATTGGAGGTTCAAATTCTTGTATTTCTACAAAATACTTACAAGTTTCGGCATAAGTACAATTATTTTCTTTGCCCCATCTCGCTCCAGCCAAAGTTGTATCAAACAAAAGCATTATCTGAAGATTATTTTTGAATAACGGAATAGAAGGTTGTAATTCTGTTGTAAGATTTGTCAAAACCTTTTTAATTTCCATTTCCAACTCGTGTTCTTTTTGTACAAGTTCGTTACTACATCTAACAGCTTCGTCAGGCTCGATATAAACAGTTTGAGCCGAAGCAGAAACTTCGTAAATAAGGCCCGGAATTCTGTTTTGCATATTAGCTTTTACCGCTAAAACTTGCCTTCCACCACGCAACACAGGAACTGTAGACTCCAAAATTCCTGAATATTTGGAATCGGATGTGTATTTATGCATTATCACTTTGATTTTAGAATTCAATGCTGCAATTTTTTGTCTGATAGCCGCAATTTCAGGTAAATCTTTCATTTGACCATCTGGCGTAATTATTCTAAAAATTTTTTTTTCTGTTTCGCTTAAATCAAGTAATTTTTCACATTCAGCGCTTAGAATATTTAATTCCAATTCAATTTTGTGTTTTTCAATACTTTCTTTTATTGTTCTTACTGAAACACAAAATTGAGATAAAGCATGAACTTGCTCCAATGTTAAACTTGCGCCATTCATTCTTATAATTGGAAGAAGATTTTTTATTGGCTCCCAATATTTTAATGGCGTTGCGTGTAAAACATTCAAATAACGAGTCCATTCAATTCCACATTTTTTTAAAAAATCAATTTGTTCTGAATCAGAAATTGGTAATTTTTGTAAAAAGTTATTTTTTCCTTCAGTTGTAATACAATAATCAGCAACAACTTCTCTAATTCTAAAAAAGTCTATTTCTTCTAATGTCTTTACGTTCATTTTAAATTAATCTTCCCAAGAACCTGTCTTAATTTCGTTCCTAATTCTTTTCCAGCTATCATAACGTTCTGGTGTGATTTCGCCATTTTCTACAGCTTCTTTTATGCGACAACCTGGCTCTGTAATATGTGTACAACTCATTCCAAAATTGCACTTTCCTACAAGATTTTCAAATTCTCTAAAATAAAGTGCCAAATCATCAGCTTCTATATCATCCAAAACAAAACGTCTGATTCCTGGTGTATCGATGATATTTGCTTTTACACCTTTTATTCCATCTGTCAAAGCTTCGTTTATTGAAAGATGAATCAAAGTTCCTTTTGTAGTTGTGTGACTTCCTCTTCCGTATTTTTTAGAAAGGCTTCCTGTTTTTAAAACACAAGTATTATCCAGCACATTTATCAAACTAGATTTTCCTACTCCAGATTGTCCTACAAAGGCGCTTAACTTTCCTTCCAAAAGATTTGCGAATTCAGGCATTCCTTCACCAGTTTTTGCAGAAATTTTTAAAACTTTATATCCCAAATCTTGCCAGATATTTAAACGCTTTTCAATTTCTTCATATTCGCTCAATCGTCCGTCAGTTTGCATTTGTTCTGCCAAATCAAATTTATTACAAACAACAATCGGAGTAATTCCTTGATGTTCTGCCTGACATAACGCTCTGTCTATAAAACGAGGTCTAAAAGGTGGCTCGTCGGGCGTTGTAACTAAAATTAAATAATCCAAATTACTCGCCAACAATTGAGGACATCTTCCTTTTACATTCCATCTTAAAAAAGTATTTTTCCTTGGAGAAAGACTTAAAACTTGCCCTTTTTCATCGTTAATAGGGTCAATTTCAATTTGTACTTGGTCACCGGGAGCAAGTGGATTATAAAATGTTTTTTCAGATTTTAAAACTTTTCCTTTAATTGTACAGTTACGTGTGACACCATCTTCACATTCCACTGTAAAAAGATTATTCGTTCCAGCTATTACAGTTCCATTCATATTAATTCTTATTTTTTACTACGTTTTGTACCTTTGAAACAAAAGGCTTTTTATAAAGATATTTCAGCGGATGAATATCAAAAGCATTCGCTGCCCAACCTCCAACACATTCTAAATCAATTACATTAAAAGTAACAGGATGTTGTATTGGAATTATCATACATTCATCTAATAATATATTTTCGGCTTGTGCCAAAAGATTATAACGTTCAAATTCATCTGACAAAGCTGCTTTTTGCAATAAATTATCAAATTCTACATTTTTCCAACCCGAATCATTCAGCGACGATTCACTTCTAAAAAGTTCAAGGAATGCCAAAGGATCGGCAAAATCGCCAATCCAAACATACACAAATAAATCAGATTCAGAAGTTTTTACACTTGATAAATATGCGTAAGAAGGCAAAACTTTTACTTGTAAATCAATATTCAAAATATCACAAGTATTTTTAAACAAAACAAGCTGATTATCAGAAAGTGAATTTTCAGAAATTTCCAAAACTAGAGGAATTTTTTCTTCTTCACTTATTCCTTCATTTTCTCTTGCTTGTTTCATCAATTTTTTTGCTTGTTCCACATCAGTAAAATCATATCCATTTACACCAGAATAACCGGCAAGTGGATAAACAAAAGTTGTTGCAGGAACATAATATCCACTTCTTAATTCATCCCAAGGAAGTGCTTCGAGCAACGCTTTTCTAAAAGAAGGTTTATCCCAAACTGAAGTTTGTTTGGAAGGTTTACCTTGTGATGTTTTAAAGAAAATATAATTTGTGGCAAATTCTGCATTTAATTGCATTGATTTTTTATTCAACACTTTTTCTACAGAAATTGGCGCTGTAACCCAATCTGCAAGGCCAGAATTAAACAAAAAAGCGTTTTCTTCTGAATTATCGCTTTGATAAATAGAAATTTGTTCTAAATGAGTATTTGCGCTATCCCAATAATATGGATTTTTTTTCAAAATATAAGTTGTTTCATCGCAATCGTCCAAATAAAACGCGCCGCTATAAACAGTTGGAGTTCTATGAATTACAGAAAACGCAGAATGACACAAAACTTTTGGTAAATAATTTGCAGGTTTTGCAAGATGAATTAAAAGAGTTGTATCGCTTGTTGCATAAATTCCGACTTCATCTTCACTAATTTTTCCTATTCTAAAATCACTTACGCCTTCAATTACATCTAAAAGTGAAGCATAAGGCGCTTCTGGAGTTGCCAAAAGATGAAGCCACGAATAACGAACATCTTGCGCCGTAATTTTTTCACCGTTACTAAATTTTGCGTCATCTCTAATTGTAAAAATCATTCGCATTTTATCACGAGAAACTTTTATATTTGTAGCGATGGCAAACTGTGGTTCTAAAGTAACTGGATTATAACTAAAAAGCCCTTCAAACAAACCAGACAAAAGTTGGGAATCAGAAGCGTAACTTGTAACTTGAGGATTTAATTCGTGAGGATGAATTGATTCAATCATCACAAAATTTTTTTGTAAAGAAGAATCAATAATTTCTACAGGATTTTCGTCATTATGAGAAGATTGATTTTCTTGTTGTGCAAAAACACTTTGAAAAAACAAAGAACAAACTAAAACAAAAACAATTTTTTTATACATCGTCTTTTATTCCTAATTTTTTCATTTGTTCAATTTCTTCTTTATTTGAAACATAATCACCACGTTTTTTATTTACGTTGATAATTGCATTTCTTAGTGAAGTTAAATCGATTTTTAAGCCTTTAATTTTATTTCTGTACATAATATCAACATATTTCTTAAAATGTTCGTCCAACGCATTTATCAAAGAATAAAATTGCTGACATTCAGAAACTTGTTTATTCAAGAAAATAAGAGCTGTATCTTCCGAAGCTGATTCAATTTTTTTATATTCAGAACCTTTTGAAGAAATCAACAAATATAAATGAGATTTTCTTTCTATATCACCTAAAACTGAATTTACATTTATTTTTGTCTGTTCAGAAATTCCAGTTTTTGCATTTTTTATAGTTACTAAACAAGTTCTTTCTTTTTCTGGCAAACCGAACATTCGTTTTAATAAAGCACCCAACGAATTAAAGAAAGATTTTTTCTTAGCAAAAAGCAAATCAAAATTTTCTGCTAATTTAGAATGAAGTTGTTCCAAAATTGGAGAAATAGCACCTAAAGAATACACAGCCGACATTAACATTTCATGAACATCAATTTGCTTTGTTTCTTTTTTAGAAACTTTAGAAACTATTGCAAGTTTTTTTAGCAACATTTCTCTGCGTTTATCTTTTTGCGCACCTTGGTCTTCTGAAATTATTTCTGCAATATATTCACTAACAAAATTCTTTTTACCAAAAACTTTTACATAAACCCGCTTAATTTCTGAAAGTTCATTTTCTGGAGAAGTCAATGCATTTTGTGCATTAAATTCTGGATGAGCTAAAATATCTTTACGTAATTTTCCCTTGTATAATTCTTTTTGAAAATCAGCAAGTTCTCTCAACATTGAATTAATACTTGCTAAAGCACTTGCACATTTTTCTACACTATCATTTATCATGCTGATAGCAACATTGTTTGAAGAATTTTTTGCATTCATTACAATTGTTGCAAGCGCTCGTGTATTTGGACTTGTTGAATTTGCAACAAGGTTTTCCCAAGAAAAAACAGCATTAAATTCTAATAACAATTTGATTCTAGAAAATGAAATATTTTCTACAGAAAAAACAAGATATGTACAAATAAAGTCCAACATTGTTTCATATTCAGAAAGACGAGTTCCTAAAACTACAGAAGTTTCTGGTTCTGGAAAAATATTTGTATCAGGAACTACAATGTCAGAAATACGTCTATCTAATTTATATGGGTCTGCTTCAATCAATGACTTTTCTACAAACAATTCGTTCAAATTTTTTACACAAGTAAAAACAAGACGATAGGCTTCCAACATTTGTGGCAAGCGTTCTTTATTGAACCATTCTTGTTTGTTATTCAAAGAATCGTATAAAATATCAATAAAATCTGTTTTTTCAGCCATACAATACATTATGAAGTATATTTTCTTTTTTTTCCACTTAAATTTTCAAACTAAAAAATCTATTTTTTTTGTAAAATACATCTAAACGATGCTAACGAAATTGAACTAGAAGATTCAAAATGCCAATTATATAATTGTTCTTTTATTTCAGATTGAATTTGAGGAGATAAAACTGAACTTGGTGTAATTTTGATATTGATTACACTCCCATCTTCCAAAACAGTAAAACTGATTATTACTTCTCTAGTTGAATCTAACGATTTTCCACTTTCTTCTGAAATAATGATTTTTGGATCTTTTGGAATTTGTAATTCGCGCATTGAACCTTGAATCCAGTCAAAATCGTCAATTTTAGAAAGAGATTGATTTGAAGACGTTTGTTTTGAAGAAGATGAACTTTGTTTTGCTTCTGCAATATTATCTAACTGACTTTTTGTTGATGAAGATAAAGCGGAATTAGAAGAAGCTTTTACTTCTTTGCTTGTTTGATTAGTATTTTCGTTATAACTTAAACTTCCAGCTTGTCCAAAATCACTTGATTCAGTTTTTACAATCTTTTTAGAATTATTTGAAGATGAAGAAGTTGATGTTTCTTCAAACATGCTGTCCCAATCAAAATCAGAAACATCGGTAGATTTTTGAGTTTCAAATTGTTCGTTCATCAAATCTTCTACAGATTTTGCGTATGTAAATTCAGGAACTTTTTTATTTGCAGGAGTTTCTTTTTTTGTAGTTGCAGCTTTTTGCGAACTTTGTTTTGGAGCAGAAGTTGTTTTTGAAGTTTGTACATTTTGTTTTTGTTGTGGTTGTTTTTTTGATGTTTGAGTTTTTTGTTCAACTTTTGTTTCTTTCTTTTGCTCAACGACTTCCTGCTTTGGTTGCTGAATTTGAGGTTTTTCTTCTGTCTTTTGTTCAATAATTTCTTGTTTATGAGTTTGAACTTCTTTTTTTTCTGTTACAGTTTTTTCTTTTACCGATTGAACTTTTGGTTGCTCAAAAACAATTTGAATTGGTTTATATTTTTCTTCTTTTTCTGGAAATTTTATAAACGCAAAAACAACAAGAAGAATCACCCATATTACAAAAGTAATAATCAAACTCAAAAATGAACTTGTGTGTTGAGGCAAACTATCTTTTCCAAACAAAGGTAAACGAATCATTTTTTTGTTGTAGTCCTTAAATTTATGGCAGAAAATCCACTTTCTCTAATTACATCAAAGAGTTTTACAATAACACCATTTGTTACGTTTTCGTCTGCTTCTAAAGAAATTGGAAATTCTGTTTTTGGAACATCTTTTGTATCAAAAGAAATTAATTCAGTTGAAAGTTCATTTATTAAAACTTCTTTATCGTTAAAAAAAATAAGTCCGTTTTTATCAACTGTAATTGTAATTCCTTGCATTGAAGTTCCTTCTGCTGTAGAACTTTGTGGTAAATTTAATTTAATTCCTGGTAAAATCGCAAAAGTTGTAGAAACAAGGAAAAATAAAATCAACTGAAAAACAATATCAATCATTGGTGTCATATCAACGTTTGATTTGTTATCTCTTCGTTTATATTTAAATCTCATAAAAAATTCCTTTTAGATAATTCGGCCAGAAAGTTTTAACATCATCGAAGTTACGTGAGCTTCCATTTCTACAATGCAACGATTTACTTTTGAAACAAAATAATTATGAAAAATCAACGACGGAATAGAAATAGACAAACCGGCAACAGTAGTAACAAGCGCTTCTGCAATTGCTCCAGCTAATAACGCAGGATCGCCCATTGTTCCACCAGCACCCAAAACACCAAAAGCTTTGATATTTCCTGTTACAGTTCCTAAAAGTCCCAACAATGTTGCGATATTTGCGATTGTACCAAGTGGAGTAATCAAATGTTCCAACTTTGGAATTACAAAATCCATTTCTGCTTCTACCAATTCTTTTACATCAGCTTCATCATAGCGACGATAATCAAGGGCTTTTTTTATAACTTGAGCTAGAGGAGTTCCAGCCATTACACATGCGCTGCTACAACTTTCATAATCACGATTTGCTAAAGACGCATTTACTGAATTCATTAATTGAACATCGCTTTTTTTAATTTTATAAAAATAAATACAACGTTCAATAATAATATAAGTTGCAATAATTCCACAAATAAAAAGTGGAATCATAATTAATCCGCCAGATTTTATAGTTTCAAACATAGTTCACCTTCCTTTTTAATTAAAACATAAATTTTATTAATAACGTTACATTTCCGCCTTGTGAAATATAAGGCGCTGCGTACGTTCTAGATTCAGCACTTATTAATTTCAGCAAATCTTTTGTAGCAAGAGTTACTCTTACAGAATTTGTTGTTTGAACAAAAACAGAAAAATCTACAAAAGGAGTTCTGTCGTTTCCATCCAAAAATAACGCACAAGATGAATCAAATCCATAACGTGAAGTTTTGTTTTGGAAACTCACATTAAACATCAATAATTGTTTATTTTCAAGAGGCATTACATCAAGCCAGTTTGCTTTCCATGAACCTGAAAAAGTAAACAACTTATAATGATAAATAATATTTAAATTGGAAGCAAAAATCGTTCTGTCAAAAGTTGTAAAATCAAATAATCCCCAATTTGGCAATTCTGAATCGAACATTGGAACGTAAGAAGAATTTCCAAACGCTGTCTTTTTAAAATCCAAAGCGACATTTGCTGTAAATGTATTTTTAATTGGAATAGAAATGTTTAAATTACCAAACCAATCTGTTGTTTCGCTAGGCATTTTGCTTATGGCTGTAAAATTGTATAATTTTTCTAGTTCATAAATTGAATTATTATTAGATTCCAAACCACCTTTTATTGCAAAAAATAGTTTTCTGTTAGAAAAATAAACAGGAAGATTTGCATTCACTTCTGCTGCAAAAGGAACAAGAATTGCATTTTTTCCAATCAGATTTCCAACAACAATTCCAAGATTCATTTTTGTTGTTATATAATCATTTTTCCAAGCAAAATCAAAATCAAATTCACCACGATTATTTTGTTTTACAGAATTTTCTGTGCGGAAAAGTCGTTCAGCTTCGTAAGTTGCATTAAAATTCACTTCAAAAGAATTGTTTTTCCATTTTGCAAAAATATTTGGTTGGATATAAAAAACAGGATTATATTCAATCCATTTTGGACAAGAAAAATCTGCATTAGAAGTTTTTGTAATATCCATAAATCTGTGATAAAAATTTGAATAAACTTTTGAGCCGATTTCAAAACCTTTTGGTAAAAGCCAATTCAGATTTGCAAAACCATTTACAAAATTCTGATTTACAGAATTCAAATTTTCAACTTGCTGCTGTAAACCGTTTTGTAAATTTTCGTAATTTCCACCAAAATTCCAAATCATTTTATTATGAACAAGGGTTTTATCAACAGAAATATTTGTGTTTGAATCATTAAATCCTGTTGAAAAAGGATGATTTGTATAACCATTTGTAGATTTATGATTAAAAGTTACTTTAAATGGATTTACACCATACAAACTTGAAAGAGCAAAATCACCAATAAATGATGTAGGATATCCACCACCAACCTGCCCTTCAACATAAACAGTTTTTTGAAGTTCATCTTCTTTTTCTAAAACAAAATCATCATTTTGCAAAACCACATCTTCTGGAAGTTGCGGAACAATTTGTGTAGAATCTTGAACTTGAACTAAAACATTGTCAAATTCTGGAAGCGGCAATTCTTCTGAAATAACAGAACTTGAATCTATAACTGTTGTTAAATCTGGCAATTTTAATTCAGGTTCAGTTTGTGCAAACAATGATGAAAAAGCACAAATTGAAATAATCAAACATAATTTTATTTTTTTCATATTTTCTTACTTCCTTTTAGGTTTTATTTTATTAACGCATTTACTCGTTTTGCTTGACGAGTTTGTGGATATAATTCAATCAATAATTGAGCCGTCGCTTTTGCATCGCCCAAATCACCATTTGCAACAAACGCTTCTACCGCGCTATACAAACATTCGGCTGCTTGTGTAGAAAAATCTTTATTACTTCTAAAATTTTCTGCGGCTTGCAAATAATATAGAGCTGAATCTTTGTTTTTATTTTCTTTTCTATAAATATTTGCAATCACTTTGGAATTTTCTGCAAGAAGGATTTTTTCTTCATCAGTTTTTTGAAATTTAATCAAAGTTTCAGCAAGCAAAAGTGACTGCTTTTCTTCATCGTGTTTTAAATAAATTTGAACTAATTCAGAACCAATTTTTCTACCTTCAACAGTTTTTTCTTTTCCAAGTTCTTCGTATTCACTTTCTTTTAAAACAATTTCTTTATCGCGTCCTTCAAGAAGTTTTTCTAAAACTGTAATTTGTCTTGCAATTCCATCTTGAAGAGCTTGTTCATTATGATTTTTCATCAGATTTTTTGCAATTTCATAAGAATTTTTGTAATCTTCTGCAAAGAAATATGCATTCATTATATTTTTATTTGCGCCATAAGAATAAATACTTTGTGGATAAGTTTGCAAAAGATTTTTACTGAACATAATACAAGAATTAAAATCTTTATTTTTTAAGTACGCATCGCCACACAAAAATAACGCACGTTCACAATATTTTCCATTAACGTAATTGTAAATGTAAGTATTAAAATTTTCGATTGCTTTGGAATATTGAGCGTTTACATAAAACATTTCTGCACATTTATACATACTCGATTCTGCATATTCAGATTGAGGAAAATTTGTGTAAACCGATTTATAAAATTCGCTTGCTTTTATTAAATCACCTTTTTTTTCGTTGATTTCTGCACATTGAATAGAAAGTTTTAAGCCCATTTCATTTTTTTGAGAAACATAACTCAACAAAATATTTTGCGCATTATCAAAATCATTTAAATCTGCATAAATATTCGAAGCCAAAATCAACGCGTCTAATTTTTGTTCATCATTTATTGCATTTTTTACATAAAGATTTGCATATTCCACAGCTTTTTGAGATTCGTTCAAAAGCATGGAAGAAAGCGCCGCAAATCCATACGCTTTAGAAACATAAATTGGATTTTGATTTTGTAAAGCAACTTGCGCAAAATAAATATTTGCGCTCTTAAAATCGTTCAGTCGGTAAAAACTATAAGCCAAATAATACAACGACTCACATCTAAAACCGTGTTCATCGGCATAATTTTTTACATATTCATTTAAATGAAGAATTGCATTTTTCCAATCCCCCATATTCACACAAGAAATTCCTGCCATGTAAGATGAATGAGGAAGATTTGTTTTTATACTTTGTTCATAAGATTTTTTATAATTTTTTAAGAAATACAAAACTTTTGCATAATCAAGGCGCCCTTCTGGAGTAAGTTGATTTTTATTATCCAAAAAATTGTAGATTTCACGACTTTCGTTTGCTTGATTATTTTGAAAAAGTGATTTTGCAAACAACAGAAAAACGTTTTGATTCGCATTTTTATTTTTATTCACATAAGATTTTAATAATTCATTTGCATTTTGACTTTGCTTAAGTTGAATCATTGCGTAAGAAGTAAAATAAACATCATCATCATTTGGATTTTTTATTTTTTCAAACAAAGGCAAAATTGCGTTGTAATCATTTTTTGTAAAATAAATTCTGATTAAAAACGAATAATATGAATCTAAAAATTCTACAGGCATTATTAATTCTGATAAATCGATTGAATTTAATTTGTCTAACGCTAAATCAAGTTCCTTTCCATCGTCAAAAAAGATTTTTGCTTCGTAAAATAAAATGATTGCAACATCACTTGATTTTGCACTTTCGTAAGCATTTGAAAAATATGTAAGCGCATTTTTATAATCTTTTGCATTATAACAATCAATTCCAAGTCTAAGCCAATATCCGCTTAAAATTTCATTGTAAGAATTATCGCTTTTTAGTTCAGAAAAAATGTCTGCCAAATCAAAACTTAATTTGTTCGATTTTATCATTTTTTCTAATCTAGCAATTGTTGCAGAAAGTAATGAAGAATCACGACTGTCAATTATTTTTTTGTACAAATTGAATGCATTTTCAAAATCTTTATTTTCTTCGTAAGCATTTGCTGCGTAAAAAGTCAAATTCAAAACAACATCGCTACTAAATTTGGCTAAATCAATTTTTTGAAATAAATCAATTACTTTTGAATTCTGATTACTTTTTACGCAAGAAATAAAATATTTTTGCAAAACTTCTTCATATTCATTCATGGTATAATTTTTTCCATTTTGCAAAACATATTCCAAAAGTGGAATTGATTTTTCAAATTCATTTTGTAAAAAATAAATTCTTGCCGAATACAAAACCGACGGATTATAAAAATCCATTTTTTTATTCAACAATGAATTTTCGCAAACTTTATAAAAATAATTTAAGCTTTGTTCATAATCATTTTGAAAATAAAAAGTTTGTCCAAGCAAAAAATAACAATTTGAAAGTTCTTCAGTTCCTGAATACATCAACGGAATTGAATTTAATAGAACTTCTTTTGCGTGATTAAAACGCCCAAGTTTTAATAAAGATTCACCTTTTTTTAAGCGTGAAGAAATTAAAAAAGTAGATTCAGGGTATTTTTGTTCTAGGATTTCAGTTTTTTCTACACAACCGGGATAAAATCCTGTGTCAAAAGCACTTGTTAATTCATTATACAATTTTAATTCTTCATTAAAAAAATCCGACGCAAATAAGTTGCAACTAAAAAGCGAAAGAATAATAAATAATTTTAATTTCATAATTTAATCCAAATCACTGAGGAAAAAACTCTCTTGAAGATTTTACTTTTGTAAGATAAACAAAATCGCTACCATAAATCATACAAAAATCTTCTAGTGTTAATTCCCTTCCATTCATAAATACATAGCAATTAAAAGAACCATCAGAATTAAAATATGGCATAAAAACCACGTTCTGATTAAATACTTTTATTTCTGGAATCACAGTTTTATCAGTTTCACGAATTGCACCAAAATAAAAAGTACCTGGTTCAGTTGCAGCAAGCACATAAAGTAATGATTTTAATACTGCAATGTTATAACCAGTATCTTCAATAAAAGTAACAGGATTTTTTATACCATCTTTTGTAATTCCAACAGAAAATGGATTTATTTTTACATCAACGCCTGATTGATTAAACAAATATTGTCTTCCTGTAAAAACGGATAAAACTGCAGAAGAAAGATTACGAATCCAATCTAAT
>SUWN01000072.1 GCA_015061465.1 Treponema bryantii
GGTCTTCCAGTAATCCCCTTGATGCATGTTGCACAAATCATTGGCATAGAAACCTATGTGATTTTTGGAATTGTTTTAAGTTTATACTATATAATATTTTGCGTATTTGGATCACTTACGAAAAACTAGCCCTGAAAAATTAGAATCAGCACCACCTCCTCCCGTTTTCGGGAGGTGATACAACCTAACTATACATCATTGCTTCTACAAAATTGATTGGAAACTTTCTTAAATATACTTTTATTGTTGAAATAAAATCACATATTGAATTTCCTATCAATTTAATAAATCGACAACCACATTCTTCAGAAAGTTTATGTAATCGTTTATTTACTTTTTTTGCAATATCATTTTCTTCATTTAACGAAATGATATACAAAGTACAATTTTTGCAATTTTGATTTATTTTATATAAAAACCATTCATATTTGGAAATAAAATCATCAATATCTAATTTTTCATTTTTAATTTCTTCTTCACCTATAGAAATAAAAAGTTTTGAAGGCTGTAAATTGGAAATCATTTCTACACATTTTTCCACATCTTCAATTTTTAATTTTTGCACACTTTCATTATAAATTGAAAATGAAGTTGTATCTCTCAAATAATCATACAAATCCATATTTGCAAGTTTTGTAGAACCCAAAAATACAATTTGTCCCAATTTGAGATTTTGTTTTGATTCTTTAATTTCTTTAATCTCTTTCATGTTTCCTCCAATTTTTTTTCAAAAATAGATCTGCTCAAAAGCACAGCGTTTAAACTAACTTTAATTTTTTGTCATAACTTTTATTTACAAAGTAAACAACTAAATTCATACACACCACAACTAAATTGATAATATAAATTACCAACACATAATTTATTGTTCCGCTCATCAATTTTGCACTTATTCCAGCTAAATATCCCAAAATAATTAAAGCTGTAAATCTAAAACTCATATTTTTGGCTGAATGGGCTTTTATGTTTTTTATTAAGGATATTGGCCAAGATAATCCAAAGCAAACTAGCATTGTTGCTTCTAAAAAGTTGTTCATAGTTCTTCCTCTTGTTCTTGTTTTATTGAGAAAACTATATACAAAATAATAAATAATGTATAATATATTATTACAATAGTTTTAATACATTTTATCTTATATATTAAAAGAGGATTTATAACTTTAATATTATGGAATTAACACAATTAAGATATTTTTTAAAAGTTGCAGAACTTCAACACATCACTCGGGCTTCAGAAGAATTGCACATTGCTCAACCTGCACTAACTCAGACTATTCACAGATTAGAAAAAGAATTGGAAGTTCCACTTTTTGGGATGAAAGGCAGGAATATTGTTTTAACAGAATATGGAAGGTATTTTTACGAAAAGCTAAAACCGCTTTTAACTGGGATTTTTGATTTGCCAGAACAACTTCAAACCATGGCAAAAATGGAAAATTCCACAATTCATTTAAATGTTTTAGCCGCTTCTAGTTTGGTTACTCGGGCAATTATCGAATATAAAAAAATTGATGATGAAGTGCATTTTCAAGTGAGCCAAAATGAAACAGATGATTTGTGTGATATTGTTGTTACTACAAAACTTTTCTACAATCAATCTTTACAAAACCAAGATGAAATTTTTGTCTGCAATGAAGAGATTTTTTTGATTGTGCCAAATAATGAAAGATTTCAAAACATAAATGAAATATCGCTGGAAGAAGTAAAAGACGAAGATTTTATATCACTTTCTGGAGCAAAACATTTTAGAGCAATTTGCGATAAATTTTGCAAAAAAGAACATATTCATCCAAATATCGTTTTTGAAAGTGATAGTCCAATTGCTGTAAAAAATATGATTTCGGCAAATATTGGAATTGGCTTTTGGCCATCATTTTCATGGGAACAAATTGATACCAAAAATGTAAAACTTCTAAAAATTGCAAATACAAACTGCACAAGAGACATTTTGGTAACATACAAAAACAACAAAACCGACGACCAAAAAACTAGGAAGTTTTACACTTTTTTAATTGATTTTATTGAAAAAGAAAAAAATGAGTTTGGGAAAGGAAGAATTTTGTAAGATTTGTAGGGTCAACTTTCAGCGACAAATCTAAAGTGGGATTTTAGATTAGTCGCTGGGTTATTTTATAGACTATGAACTTTTTTTTGTTGGTAAAGTATGTTTTATCTCACATATCCACCAAAGCACCAGCCTGTTAAACCTTTTGGAATTAGTTTTCCTTCAGAATCTTTAGTATCATTCATTATTTCTATTTGAATCCAATTTGATTCTATATCATCTACAATTTCTAGTTTTCCAATAGATTTTACTTTTACTATTGTTCCTTTAGGCATTGTTGCCAATATTTCACTATTTTTTTCTTCGTTTAATCTTAATCGTAAATTTTCAACAACAACAAATTCGTTTATAACACTTTGAAGGTTTATATCAACACCATTATTTATTGTTGAATCTGAAATCTTTTCAAAGAAAATAGTTTTTGAACGGATGATTGTTTCATCAAACTCATTTAACATATTATTAAATTTCGATTCTGTACGGGTTACGTTTGAATACAATTTATCGCCAATAAAAAATATCTTGGTTTCTATTCCACCACTACCTTTATCTGCACCACCCATAATAGCTGGAAAATTGGGACCAGATTTTAACAATTTGGAAATTTTAATAAAATTAATCGTTTGGGATAAGAATAAATTTTCAGAATAAACTATACAAATATCATCTTTGTAATATTTTAAAATAATTTTGTAATCAGTTTGTTTGGTTTTATCTATATATGTACCTTGATATTTATTTATAAACTCGCTTTTTTCTAAAGTATAGTCTTGCGAAAAAATGTTTAATGAAGTCATTAAAAATACGCAAATCAAAAAAATGTATTTTTTCATATTAGCCTCTTCTTGTTGATTTGTGTACAGTTTATATCACATTTCATTATAATTTACCACTAACCCCACAACAAAACTCATACACCACATTGTTAAAATCTTTGGCTTCTTCGTAAAGGGCGTGACCGTATTCTTCGTAAGTTTTTAGTTTTGCATTTGGGATTTTTGAAACGATTTCTTCACTTGCCCCGTAAGTTACAATTTTGTCTTGTTTTCCTCCGATTACCAAAGTTGGGCAAGTGATTTTTTCTAGTTCTTTGTAAGCGTTGTGAGTTGTACAAGCTTTTGAAAAAGTGATAAATCTGTCAAAGTTTTTTGGAGAACCGATTTTTGAAATCATGTTCAGCATCAATTTGTTTTTACGTAAATATTGGTCGCTGTAAGAATGAAGGGCGGAATCATTCATAATGGCGGCATAATCTTTTTGTTCGGCAGATTTTATCCAAACATCGCATCGTTCTTTTACAACATCATTTGGACGAGAAAGTGTTACGGTTAAAACAAGCCTTTCCACAAATTCTGGAAAATCTATTGCTAAATATTGAGCAATCATTCCGCCCATAGAAACTCCCACCACAGAAGTTTTTTCAACGCCGACAGATTGCAAAACCTTGTGCATATCAAAAGCCATTTGCCGTGTGTTGTAATTTTCAGGAACATTATTTTTTCGGCTCATTACATAAACGGTAAAATCCTTTGCAAAAAGCCTATACATAAAAGCAAAGGGAATTGCCAGGCCTTTTGCAGTTTTAAGTCCGTCCCCCACACCGGGAATTATCACAAGATTTTTTTTGCCTTTTCCAAAACTAATAAAATCTGTTGTGTCTCCGTCAATTGTCACTCTGTGATTTTTTGCGTTGTAAAACATAATGAGTTCCTTGCTATTTATTTGTTAGAATTCTAATAGTTAAGAATAAAATTCCTTCTACTTCCACGGTCTGTTTTTGCCTAGCAAACCTTTATCTTCCCAATATTTTTTGTCTGCTTCACCTGAACCAAAATTCGCTTTTTGCATCATTCGCATCATCATAAACATTACTTTTGTTTTTATTCCAATTTTTACATTTTTTTTGTTTAAAACTCTTTTTGCAATTTTTGAAGTGTCTTTTTTAATCTTTTGTTTTATTTTTTCTTTAACTCCATTCCAATTCATTGCTTGCACGCTAATTCCATAAGTCAAAATATATGGAATTCCCCAATAGAATAATGCAGTTGTTACATCTTTTACCGCTGATTTTGCTCCAAGACCTGCCGCAGTTGAAACGACAATAGCTTTTTTACTGAACA
>SUWN01000073.1 GCA_015061465.1 Treponema bryantii
AAGGAATTCCTCTTACAAAACTAAACGACGAACTTTTTGGTAAAAATGCAATAAAAACACCGTTCGACACGTGGATTTTAGCAATGTATTTTGAAAACGTAATCAACTTTGCAAACAAAAGATTTAAGAGCATTTCAAACGGACGTTATTTATTCAAATTGGGAAGCGGAACTTCAAACAAAGGTTACAAAGGTTTGGATTTGTCGGTTTTAGACAGTTTTAACGGAACAGAACGGGATTCTTCGACGTTAAGCGGTGGCGAAACTTTTATGGCTTCTATAAGTTTAGCATTAGGATTAACAGACGCAGTTCAAAATCAAAGTGGCGGAATTCAGTTGGATTCACTTTTTATAGACGAAGGTTTTGGAACACTAGACACAGAAACTTTAGATAAAGCGATGGAAATTTTGACAGAATTACAGGAAACAAAAATGATAGGAATAATTTCTCACGTAGAAGCCTTCAAAAATACAATTCCGTCAAAAATCCTTGTAGAAAAAACAAATGTAGGCAGCAAAATAAAAGTAAATTTTTAATGATTATATTATTTCTTTAATAGTGTTATAATTTAGTAAAGTCACAAACTATTTATGGGAGGAATTTATGAATACAGAAAAAAAAATATTAACAACTTGGGCATGTTCTCAATATCTAACTGAAGAGTTTAATCTTCCTTCTGTGCCGCTTTTTAATAACTCAATTAGGCAAATCATACGCACATCAATTGGTGCAAATAAAACAGAAAAAATTAGAATAAAACTTTCAAATAAATGTGGCGACGTACCGCTTCAAATTAATGGGGCAAGTATCGCAATTAGTGATAGCCAAGGTTCTGGAAAAATAAAAATTAATACTACAAAAAAAATCACTTTTAACAATAAAGACTCTATTTCAATTCCGGCTGGAGAAGAAGTTTATTCTGACTTTTTTGATTTTTACTTTGAACCTTTAACAGAATTATCAATTACGTTATTTTACGGATCAAGATGTTTTTCTACTGATAAAAAAGAGGAAGAACAAAAACTTTTAATAACAGGCCATCCAGGTTCTAGAACAAACACTTTTTTTGAAGAAGGAAATGCACTAGAAAAAGAACAATTTTCTTCAGAAAACAAAGTAGCACATTGGTACACAATTGCGGCAATAGAAATAATGACGGATAAAGAACGAAATGTGATTGTTTGTTTTGGTGATTCAATTACAGATGGACGAGGTTCTACAGATGATAAGCAGGATAGATGGACAGATCATCTTGCAACACTTGGAAAAGGAAACTTTGCAGTAATTAATCAAGGAATTGGCGGAACATGTGTTGGATATCATGGTATAAGACGATTTCAGGATGATGTATTAAATCAAAAAGGAATTTCTCATATTATTATGCTTTATGGAATTAATGATATAATTTACATGAATTCCAAAGCAGATGTTGTTATAGACGTTTATAAAAAACTAATCATCAAAGCTAGAGAAAATAATCTTAAAATTTATGGATGCACAATTCTTCCATTTGGAAATTTTGGAGATTATACAGAAGAAAAAAATTCTATTCGAGAAGAAGTGAACTATTGGATTCGAAATACAAGTGCAAGTCAGGGTGGATTTGATGAAATAATTGATTTTGAAAAACTGACAGCAGACAAAAATAATAAAAAACTTCTTGCCACCCCATTTGATTGTTCTGACGGTTTACATCCAAGTGCAAATGGTTATAAACAAATGGCAACCGCATTTAATGATTTAACTATTTTTCTATAAAACCATTTATTTTTTTTCTAAACTATTTTTTTAAGATTCCGATATTTTCAGTAAGGGTGCTGGGAAAATTGCCCAGAAAAGAGGAAAATATGGAACAGAAAAAAACATTATGGATTATTGTTTCGGTGGGAGCGTTCTTATTAGCAGTATTAGGAGCCGCTTTAATTTTTTACAAACCAGCTGATAATATTAATGTTCAACCTGTAAATATGGCGGTTGAAAATCCTAATACAAATGGTTGGACAAATTCTGCAAATACAAATCAACCAAATAATGCAACAACTTTAAATGTTACAAAAGCAGAAGATGAAGTTGTTCTTCCAAATAACACAAGTGTTGCTGAAGTTGAAAAACAAGATATCGCAAAAAATCCAACTGGAACTACTTTGCATTTGAATACAACAACTACAGAAATTAAGACTGAACCAGTGAATAATACTCCAAATATCAATATTACAGTAAATATTCCTGAACAAGTTTTAAAAGAAGATAGAACTTCAACACAAACTTCAGATGCAGAATCAATTTATATAACATCAAACTATTATGTTGAAAATAAAATTAATGAAACACAAATTGATTCAACAAAAGTTGATGTAAAAAAAGTTGAAAAAGAAGAAAAACAAAGAGCTAGAAAAGTTGTAGAAAAAACAGAACCTGTAAAAGTTGCTTCAAAACAAACTTCTAAAAAAGTTGAAAAAGAATCTGTTCCTCAAGAAAAAGCAATTACAAGATACTGGGTTCAAGTTGCAGCTTACAGCAACAAAAAAGGTGCAGAAAATGCAAGAAGTATTTTGGACGAAAATAAAATTCCTTCTGACATTTTTACTTACACAGATACAAAAAATAATTTGTTCTACAGAGTTAGAATTGGACCTTATACTACAAAAAGTGAAGCTGAATATTGGAAAGCTCGCATTGAACAAATTGATTTCTTTAAGAATTCAAAATGTTATGTAACAACAACAACTGATAATTAATAATTTTTTGTTATAATTAGCAAATCATTGCCTAAATTTATCAAAAAACAGCAATTAACTATATATGAAGAATATATTTTTAATTGCTGTTTTATTTTTTAACGTAGTTGTTTTTGCAGACGAAAATCTGTTTGCAAAATATTTCAGCGTGGATTTTCTGTTAGATTTAGAAGCAAAAAGCGACTTTAGAACAGAAAATCCATTTGAGCTAAAAAACAAAATTTTTGGTACAAAGCTTTATCTTCCGTATTTTAATGTAAATTATTATCAAAAAAACGACAAAAAAAATTACGGTTTTGCATTTTGTAGCAACGATTTATTTTTAGTTCCTGTTCAAGTAAAAATCGGGAAGTTGAATCCATCGGGGAACATTTCTTCTTTGAACAGCCCCTCTCTTTCCACATCAATTTCGCCATTTTCGGCCGCTACAAACAAACCCAAATATTTGAATGCATCGCTACCGACGACGTCATCATTTTCAAAACCATTTTCGTATTTTGCGCAAGTTGATTACAAAAATAAAGATTTTTTTATAAACGATGCAAAACTAAACTTTTTTATGATTGATACAAACACTTTTTATTCATCCCTTTTTACAAAAATTCCACTGGCGAACAAAATCACACTAAATTTTTCTTTACTTGCAGGATTATTTGAAAAAAAAACACAAAATCATTTTGCAGGGATTTTTCAAAGTGGAATTGTTACTAAAAAAATTGATTCGTGCATAAACTTAAATCTTTATCAAAAATCACAAAATGAATTTGCATGGACTTTTAGGAGCGATAATCTTTTTAAATTAAACCGTATTTTTATAAATACAGATTTTTTTATTAACACAAATGATGAATTCACCACGAGTTCACAAAAAAAGATGACCGAATGTTTTCAAGCAAAATTTGGGGCGCAGTACAGATTTGTTGTAAAAGGAATAAAACCGCTATTTTTTAACGCAGGAATTAATTCATATTTTAAGAGCGATTTTACAAAAGATGAATTTTCAACAAAAATTTCAACGGGAATAAAATTAACAACTTCATCTTACAATGGTTCAGTTGTTTTTTTAGTGGAAGGAATAAAAAAAGAATTTATTGAAATTGAAAGTTACAATTTACAATTCAAAAATTCCTTTTGGATAAAAAACGTCAAACCAACAATAAATCTAACTTTGGATTATGAACCACAAAAAGAATCTTTATTAATAAAAAATAATTTGAATTTTTTGATTTCGAAAAAATATCCAATTACAAGTACAAACAGTGTAAGTTTTTACACAAAGCAAAAAGAACTTACAAAATCTGTACTTGATTTAGGATTAAAAACAGAATTTGAAATAAAAAAAGTAACAGTGATTTGTAAATTATCCTCGGAATTGATTTTTTAAAGTTTCAATTTCCGCTTTGTATCCATCG
>SUWN01000074.1 GCA_015061465.1 Treponema bryantii
GTTGCCGCTCCCCATAAAAATCCTTTCTTAAAACCCATAGTCTTTTCCTTGTAAAAAATGATTTTCAAAACCGCATATTTTTATGCTAAAACTAATTATAACTCATAAATTTAAAAAACGATATGAACGAATATGGTTTAAAATAGAAAATATCTATATAATCAAAAAATCAATTTGTGTTGAAATTAAAGTGATTTATAAGGAAATTCAATGGGAACTCAAATTTTAGCCCACTATCATCTTCCCGGGCTTTTTGAATTTTACGATTTTTACTCTGAATTTCTTCCTCTTTACCGCAAACACCCAGAATATTTTTACGATTGGTGTCAAATTACTTCGATTTATGGCTCGCCAGAAGATTGTCTTTGGGGCGGAGGAAGAACTGGCTCTGGAACTTCTGATTCAAAAGACGTTTTTGCTTTAATGAACGAATATAAAATTTCTCCTCGTCTTACTTTTAGCAATTCTTTGTTGCAAGAAATTCATCTTACTGATAAAAAATGCAATTTACTTTGTAATTTATTTAAAAACTCAAGAGTTCCTACAGGAATCATAATTCATTCGGATTTGCTTTTAGATTATCTTAAAAAAAATTATTCCAACTTTTATTTTATTTCTTCCACAACAAAAGTTTTAACAGATTTTGCAGATTTTCAAAAAGAATTAAATCGCGAAGATTTTTCTTACGTTGTGCCAGATTTTAGACTTAATAAATCTTTTGAAAAATTAAACCCACTTTCTCAAAATCAAAAAGACAAAGTTGAATTTTTATGTAATGAATGTTGCAATTTTTCTTGTTCAGAACGTAAAATTTGTTATCAAAATGTAAGCCGAAAGAACTTAGGCCTTGATGTTGTAAGCCACAAATGTACAGCGCCAGATTCACAAAAAGGCTACCGATTTTCTAGCGCAAAAAAAAATCCTGCATTTATAGGAATTGACGACATTCAAAAAAAATATCTTCCCGCTGGATTTTCAAACTTTAAAATTGAAGGTCGCGGCTTAGGAAGTGCGATGTTGCTGGAGTTTTTGCTTTATTACATGGTCAAGCCAGAATATCAATTGATTGTTCGTGAAGAAATCTATTTAGACGCAATGCTTGATTTGTTTTAATAAAAAATTATGGGCAAAATCGCTTTAAGAAACGGCCTTTCGCTATTCACTAACGTTCACCGTCCTCACTACGTTTGCGGTCGGCAAGTAGCTCCACGCCTTTGCAAAAAAGTTTTATAAAATCCACTTGATACAAATATTGATTTGTAGTATTATATTGTTCATTGGTACTTTAGCTCAGCTGGATAGAGCAATTGCCTTCTAAGCAATAGGTCGGGGGTTCGACTCCCTCAAGTATCAAAAGGCTGTTCTTTGTGAGCAGCCTTTTTTTTTCATCAAAGGTTGTTTATGAAGATTCGTGTTTCTTTTTTGTCAGTTTTTTTTGTGTTTGGGATTCTTTTTAATTCAGTTTTTGCTCAAGAAAAAATAATTTATCCAGATTCATATTTTGTTTTTAGAGACAATATGTACAATAGTCACTCAAATACAATTGAACAACTAGAAAAAGAATACGACAATTTAATTCAAGAAATAAACAATACAAAATCAGGAACAGAAAAATCACTTTTAATTGCGAGTTGCGATTATATTCTTGGACGTTCATATAGATATTTTAAGCAAAATGAAAAAGCAATAATTTATTTTGATAAAGCAATTGAATTATGCCAAAGTATATTAAAATCAACAGAAATTGTGGACGCATATTTAATTTTGGCAGATTCAATTTCGCAAAATTGTTCTATCAAACCCAAATCATACGGATTTTCACAAGGAACAAAGATTCGTTCAAACGCAAAAAAAGCGCTAAAAATTGACCCAAAAAATGGAACTGCAATGAATCTTTATAATAGTCAAAATATTTTTACTCCTTCTCCTGTTTGTAATTACAAAGAAGGAATGCAAATTGTTGATGAACTTTTAAATTCAAATA
Source organism: Treponema bryantii (assembly GCA_015061465.1). GTDB lineage: Bacteria > Spirochaetota > Spirochaetia > Treponematales > Treponemataceae > Treponema_D > Treponema_D bryantii_D. The sequence continues at coordinate 1,985 of SUWN01000074.1, forward strand.
AATACAATATGGAAAAACCAGACATTTTTAATGCACTTTCGGCAAAAGCATATTGTTATTTTGCACAAGATAAAAAAGAAGAATCAATTTTCTGGTACAAAAAAGCGTTAGAAATTTATCCAAATAACATCGCTGTTTTAGAATTCTTGGAAGAAATAAAATAAATCTAAACTAAAATTTTCATTCTCCGATAAGTTAAGTATGACGTTTAAAAATGTCATATATGTAACAAATTTTTTGGGGGAAAAATGATTCGAGGTTGGTACACTGGTGCTTCTGGTATGAATGCCCAGCAAAATAGACTTGATGCTATTTCCAATAATCTTGCCAATGTTGATACTGCCGGTTACAAAAGGGATGTAACTGTTAGTAAATCTTTTCCTGAACTTTTAATTAGACGTACAAACGCAGATGGTGTTTACAAAACATCAGTGGGGTCTGCCGATGCTGCACCGATAATTGGAAAGTTGGGACTTGGTGTTGAAACAAACGAGAATTATACGGATTTTAGTCAAGGTTCTTTTAAAATCACAAATACAAATACCGATGTTGCGTTTAATGGTAAGGGGTTTTATGTTGTTCAAACTCCAGTTGGGGAACGTTATACCAGAAATGGCAACTTTTTTGTTGGAAAAGAAGGAATTCTTCAAACTAAAGAAGGTTATCCTGTTTTAGGGGAAAATGGGATTATTCATGTTGATGATGACCAATTTGTTGTAAACGAAGACGGAATTCTTTATACAAAAGATGATATGACAGAAATTGACCGCTTTAAAGTTGTTCGTTTTGATAATGAACGTTACTTAAAAAAGATGGGAAATAGTTTATATTCTACAAACGATATTGCAGGTCCCGCTTATATTGCTGAAGGGAATGAAAGACCTACATTTATGCAAGGTTACACTGAAACTTCAAATGTAAATGTTGTTAATGAAATGGTTCAAATGATTGAAGTAAATCGTGCTTATGAAGCAAATCAAAAAACAATTACAAGCGAAGATTCTATGATGGGAACTTTGTGGCAAAAAGTTGCAGTTTTGCAATAGTTAAAAATTTGTAAAATGGGGGATAAAAAATGGTAAGAAGTTTGTGGACAGCTGCTACTGGTATGAACGGTCAGCAAGCAAATATCGATGCAATTTCAAACAATCTTTCAAACGTAAACACAACTGGTTATAAACAACAGCGTGTAGAATTTGAAGATTTAGTTTATCAAAATATCAAATTGGCTGGAACTCCAGCTACAGAAGATACTGTTACTCCAGTTGGAATTCAACAAGGAACTGGTGTAAAAATTGGTGCAACCCAACGCATTATGAATCAAGGTTCGTTGCAAAATACAGGCGTAGATACTGACGTTGCTATTGTTGGACAAGGTTTCTTTAGAGTTCAACAATACGATGGAAGTTATGCATATACTCGCGATGGTTCATTCAAAATTGATTCAAATGGACAACTCGTTACTTCTAACGGTTTACGCGTTATGCCTGAAATCATTTTGCCAGAAGGTTACGATGTTTCTACATTAAATGTAACTCAATCTGGTGTTGTAAGTGTAAAAGTTAATGGCGCAAACGATCCTGTTGAAGTTGGTCAATTAGAACTTTACAGATTTCCAAACGCTGTTGGTCTTCAAGCAGAAGGTGACAACTTATTTATTGTTACAAATGCAAGTGGAGATGCAATCGCAGGTCGTCCAGGTTACGAAGGTTTTGGTGATGTTCGCCATAAATTTTTGGAAATGTCAAATGTTTCTGTTGTAAACGAAATGGTTCAAATGATTACTGCTCAACGTGCGTATGAATTCAATAGTAAAACAATTCAAACTTCAGATAATATGTTGAGTACAGCAGTAAACTTAAAACGATAATAACGTTGTGATGTGGTGGGGTAAAATATGCAAGTAGGTTTAAGTGGTTTTTCTAATATAACAAGTGGATACGGGGCTTTACAGTCAGCAAAAATGAATAGCGATGGAGCCAAGTTTAGTGAATTATTAAATCGTTTGCAAAATAAATCTGAAAATGTTGATAAATCTACTTTATCTTCAAGCCAAATTATTGATGAAGGTAGATTAAACGGCGAATATACAACTGGTTTTGCAGGAACTTATTCTAATCAAAATGATAAAG
>SUWN01000027.1 GCA_015061465.1 Treponema bryantii
TAAAAATTGCACCAGCGGCCAAAGATTCACCAGCGGAACCAATTGTTTGAACCATATTATTTTCTAAGATAGAATTTCTTCGCATAATAACGCGAATAATTCCCATAGAAATTACAGCAGCAGGAATTGAAGCCGAAATTGTCATACCAACTCTAAGGCCCAAGTACGCATTTGCTGCACCAAAAACAACAGCCAAAATTAAACCTGTAATAATGGAAGTAATTGTTAATTCTGGCAAAACCTTATCTGCAGAAATATAAGGTTTAAAATCATTTTTATTACTCATAAAAAATCCTATAAAATTTGTATTGTGATTTATCCATTATAAATTATACTTTGACTACACGCAAATAAAAAACATCTATATAAATTCTACAAATCTCTTTGCTGCGTTGGAAATATTTTCTTTATCGTAAGCTAAACTGATTGCTCGTAAATCTAATTTTTCTTTTAGATTGATGATTTTGAGTTCCTTGTTTTCAAGTTCTTTTTTTATGTATTGTTTGGAAACGCAAATAATTCCCATGTTTTTTTTGGCAAATTCAATCAGCAAATCAAGTGAAGCAAGTTCGAACTTTGGATGAAGTTCTATGTTATATTTTAAAAGATTTGCATCCAACACTTTTCGTGAATAACTCGATTTTTCCAATAAAAGTGTTCTGTATTTTGTTAAATCTTCCAGCGTTTGAATTTTGGAACAATCAAAATCATAACTGCAAACAAAAAAATCTTCCAAAGTTAAACAATCATGGAAAGTAAAAAAATCATTTTTAACAGGCGAATGAACAAAGGCAATATCTACGTCGTTATTTTTGAGCAAAGAAAGAGATTCTGACGTTGTACAATTTGTTACGCGATAACGAATATTTGGATAAAGTTGCTCAAAATCCTTTAATTTATCAATCAAATAATATTTACAAATTGTATCCGAAGCACCAATTCTTAAAGTTCCTGTGTCCAACGATGTAATATTTTGCAAGGTGTGATTTATTGATTCAACTTGTGCAAAAATTGATTTACAATACGAAAAAATTTCCTGAGCTTCGTTTGTAAGTTTTACGCCTTTTTTTGAACGCGTAAAAAGTTTAAATCCCGCTTGTTCTTCTAACGTTTTTATGTGCTGACTAATTGCCGGCTGCGAAACATTTAAAACTTCTGCCGCCTTTGAAATTTTTTCAGTTTTTGCCACGTAAAAAAACACGCGCAGTAGGTTTAAGTCTGTTATCATATAAAACTCCTAAAGTTTCCACCCGGATTTGCTCAGGACTAACGTCCTTCGCTTTTATTTAGGGTTTAATACAAACCCTAAAAACGGACGAGTCAAGGCCTTGAGCGAAGCGTGCCTTGACCGTACGTATTTTATTAACCAAACATATAACAATCCAATACACAAATTCCCGCATCAAGTACGGGAATGACAAATGTTCTCTATTCAACTACAAGAATGTCAACTTGTACGGCTGTATCGAACTAAATTTAAGAAAAACAGTTTTTGTTCGATATACTTCCTGTTTTCTTCTGAATTCCGAATTCTGAATTCTGAATTCTGAATTTTAATATCCCTCTCCTTGCCCCTCTTTCACAATTCTTAATTCTTCATTCATAATTCTTAATTATATTAAACATAATTAATATATATTTTACTTATATAACTTTTTTTGATATTATACAACTACAAAAAAAATAAACCGTAAATGGTGAGGATTAATATGAAATATAGTGGAACAATTTCTAGAGGAGTTAGAACTCCAATTATTAAAAAAGGTGATGATTTAGCAACTATTGTTGTAGATTCAGTTGGAAAATGTGTTGAAGAAGCTGGAATTGAATTGCAAGACAAAGACGTTATTGCAATTACAGAAGCTGTTGTTGGGATTTCACAAGGAAACTACGCAACTGCAGACCAAATTGCAAAAGATGTTTCTTCTAAATTTGGCGATGAAACTGTTGGTTTAATTTTCCCAATTATGAGCCGCAACCGTTTTTCTATGCTTTTAAAAGGAATTTCTCGCGGTTGTAAAAAACTTGTTATTCAGCTTTCTTACCCAGGTGACGAAGTTGGAAACCACTTAATTTCTGAAGATGCACTTTTTGATTCTGGTGTAAATCCTTATTCTGATGTTTACACTGCTGAAGAATTTTACAAAATCTTCCCAAATACTGTTCACCAATTTACAGGTGTAGATTACATTGATTTTTACAAAAAAACTTGTGAATGTCCTTGCGAAATTATTCTTGCAAATGACCCAAAAGCAATTTTAAAATATGCAGACAACGTAATTGTTGCTTCTATTCACAAACGTGCTCGTGATAAAAAAATCTTGCAGCAAGCTGGTGTAAAAAAAGTATTCTGTTTGGACGAATTGTTAACTTCGTCTGTTGACGGTTCTGGTTACAATGAAAAATACGGATTGCTTGGTTCAAATCTTGCAACAGAAAATTCTGTAAAATTGTTCCCAAGAAATTGTCAGCCATTAGTTGATGATGTTCAAGCTCGCATTAAAGCTAAATATGGCAAAAATGTTGAAGTTATGGTTTACGGTGATGGTGCATTTAAAGACCCTCAAGGACAAATTTGGGAATTGGCTGACCCAGTTGTTTCTCCTGCTTACACAAGTGGCTTGGTTGGAACTCCAAATGAATTAAAACTTAAATATCTTTCTGATAACGAATTTAAAGATTTAACTGGCGATGAACTTAAAGAAGCTATGATTAAGAGAATTAAAGAAAAAGATTCTGACCTTAAAGGAAGAATGGAAACTCAAGGAACAACTCCACGCCAATTAACAGACCTTCTTGGTTCTTTAAGCGACCTTACTTCTGGTTCTGGAGACAAAGGAACTCCTGTTATTTTAATTCAAAATTACTTTAGCAACTACGCTAATCAATAGACAATAGAAATCGTTGTTTGTAAATCCCTTGTTTTCTTTTGTGGAAGCAAGGGATTTTTTTATTTAGGGTTTAATACGAACCCTAAAAACGGCTGAGTCAAGGCCTCGAACGCAGTGTGCCTTGACCAGACGTATTTAGGACGTTTCGGTGCGTTCAGTTTTTTTAGAAACCTTGTCCTTTATATCCACATTTTGGACATGTGCCGTCTTCTGCTAATGCAATTCCACAAAGCGGACATCGGTCTATTTTATTTTTTGTGGTAAAATCGCAACTAGCCGCATTTACGCCACTTGTAAAACTCAATTTTGAAATATTTAGTTTGTCTTTTAAAAGGTCGTAAACGATTTTTATAAATCCTTCAACTGTCATTGTTTCTTTTGTTACAACAAGTCTACATTCTGGATATGCAGTTGCAAGTTCTGTTTTGAATGAAGGTCCTTTCATTGTGTTTGTTGGGGCTCCGTTACGAATTCCTTGTTTTTCGTAAACGTCTAGAATTGCAGGTAAAAGTGGATCGTCTTCTCTTAAAACTAAGGCGTGATCAAAGTTTTGTAAAACTTCCCAAGCTGTCTTTTTAATTTCGTTGCAAGGAAAAACCATGTTCACGCCCGGATTAATAGAATCTTCAACTTCAATTGTTAGGATTCCTGTGTGCCCGTGCAGAAATTGAGCCTCTCCTTTAAAACCATAAAACCTGTGTGCATATTGCAGGTCTAATTCTGTAATACTTTTCATAATTTGCTCCTATTAATTTTTTAAATATGAGAAAAATCTCAATAAAAAAAATAGTAACAAATCATGAAAAAGGAAAGTTTTTTGCGCTACGACGTTTTATTCAAAAAATTATTTTACATTTCCAATAAAATATTTCTTTTTACCACGTCTAAAGATGATGATTTCGCCTTCAATTGCCATGTCTTTTGTAATTGTAGCAGTTTCATCGTTGATGATGTTTCCGTTTACGCTGATTGCGTTTCCTTTGATGAATTCGCGAGCTTCACGTTTTGAACTTGCAATTTTGTTGTTTACAAGAACATCAACAATGTTTCCTTCTTCTGTCAAATCAAATGAAGGAACACTCCTCATTCCAGATTTGATGTCTTTTACAGAAAGACCGTTGAAATCACCTTTGAACAATTTTTCGCTTACCAAAACTGCGTTGTCTGCTTCTTCTTTGCCGTGAATGTCTTTTACAACTTCCCAAGCAAGTGTCTTTTGAGCAATACGAGTTTCTGGAGCTTCCAATTGTTTTGCGTAAACTTCTTCTATTTGTTCTTTAGAAAGGAAAGTGAAAACTTTCAAATATTCAAGAACTTTTGAATCATCTGAATTTATGAGGTATTGGTAAATTTCGTAAGCCGAAGTTTTTTCTTTGTTTAACCAAAGAGCGTTTCCTTCAGATTTTCCGAATTTTTTACCAGTTGAGTCTAAAATTAAAGGCATTGTGAATGCGTAAGCTGGTTTTTCCAAAACTTTACGAATCAAATCTACACCAGTTGTAATGTTTCCCCATTGGTCACTTCCGGCAACTTGCATAATACAATTTTTTTCTTGGAATAAGTGTAAGAAATCATAACCTTGCAAAAGCATGTAAGAAAATTCTGCAAAAGTAATTCCTGTTTCCAAACGACGACGAATAATATCTTTGTCTAACATGTAGTTTACGTTGATGTATTTACCAATGTCGCGCAAGAAATTTAAGAAAGTGTAATCTTTCATCCAATCGTAGTTGTCTACAAGTTCTGCACGATTGTCTAAAAGACGATCAATTTGGTCATGAATTCCTTTGATATTTTTGTTTACAGTTTCTTCAGAAATAATTTCGCGTTCAGCAGTTGGACGTGGGTCACCAATTCTTCCTGTTGCTCCACCACAAAGTAAAATTGGATGATGGCCAGCATTAGCCAAACGTTTTGCCATACAAAGAGATGAATAATGACCAATGTGTAAAGAATCTGCAGTTGGGTCTGTTCCCCAATAAAATGTGAATGGAGTTCCGTCAAGAACTTTTTGCAATTCTGATTCTTCGCCAGCAATGTCTTTAATAAGTCCACGCCATTTTAAGTCTTCAAACAATGTCATAAAATCACCTCTAAAATTTATTTTTTAAAGCCTGCGAATGCAAGCTTTAAAATGAAACACTAATGAAAAAAAATAATACTGTAGAAAGAAAATAAAAAAGATTAGCGTTGTCTAAAAATAATTCTACCTTTGTTTAAATCATAAGGTGAAAGAGCAACCTTTACGCTATCGCCAGGAACGATTTTAATATAATGTTTGCGCATTTTTCCAGAAAGGTGTGCCATAATAATATGACCGTTTTGTAATTCAACGCGGAATGTTGTATTAGGTAATGCTTCCTTTACGATTCCTTCAACTTCAATAGCTTCTTCTTTAGCCACAGTGCCTCCGTCTGCAATTTGCAGAATGTTTAATTAAAACAATAAAAAAAGTTGTCTTTTTAATGTTTTGCATTTATATTATAGGGTATTAGTATATACAAAACACCATGATTATTCAATGGATTGTATTTTTGGTGTTGAGGGGATTATTATGGAACAGTCATTTATTGATGAAATGAAAGAAGCTTTAAAAACTCAGCGTAGTGAAATTTTAAAATCACTTGCAACTCAAAACGACGATATGAAAAATCTTATAAAAACAGTTGAATCTGGAGATGAAGTTGATATCGCTTCTGATGCAATCGAAGGAACTTTATTAGACGCTCTTGGCGCACAAGATTCAAAAAGATTGCAACTTATCAACAACGCACTTGATAGAATCATTCAAGGAAAATATGGTCGTTGTCTAAAATGTGGAAGAGAAATTCCAGAAGAAAGACTTAGAGCTTTACCTTACGCATTGATGTGCATTCAATGTACAACAGAGGAAGAAAGACGTCATCGTTAATTAATTAGATTTTTATACTTACAAAAGAGCCGGAATCAGGATAGTGAATTTCTTGATAGCCGGCTTTTTTTATGTACTCAACAGCTTGGTCAAAAGCGCAATCAATTGTATCTACATTGTGTGAATCAGAATTTATCATTACAGGAATTCCGTTGTCGTGAATAATTTGCAAAAACTGTTCTGAAGGATAAAAACTTTGCATTGCTCCACGTCCAATTGCGCCTGTATTAATTTCGGCAATAATTCCTGCTTTTGCGGCAACTTTTGCAGTTTTTACAAGTTCTTCTTTGTACCAACTTTCGTTTTCGTCAAAAAGTTTTAAGTCGGCGTTACGTTTTCTAAATAAATCTGGATGTCCCCAAATATCAAAATCTCCGTGTTCGAGCATAAAACGTTGTGCTTCAAAATAATCACAAACCGCTTGTTTTCCATCCCCGTTGTATAAAATATCTACGCCACGTTTTACGCGCTCAGGTTTGTGGTCCATTGTGTAATGTCCGTTTGAAGTTGCAATATAATGAACAGAACCAATTAAAAAATCAGGCGCAAATTCTTTGTATAAATCTTTGCTCGGAATTGTAAGAGTTGGGTAATAATCAGCTTCAAATCCACATTTTATTGTGATTTTATCTTTATATTTTTGCGCAAGTTCACGAATTGTTTTTACGTAAAGAGGAATTTCTTTTGGACCAATGTGCCACTTTCCACCAAAAGGAAACATACTGTGGTCAGAAAAACCAAGAATAGAAATTCCTTTTTGAATAGCAGATAAAACCATTTCTTCGGGAGTATTTGCCCCATCGCTAAAAACAGTGTGAGTATGAAAATTGATTTTTGTGTTCATCATTTTTTAGTCGCCTTTTAAAACATCTAGTGATTTTTGAAGAAGAGTTTCTGTTTTTTGAGGTTTAACTAAATAACTTTTTGCACCGGAACTTAAAACTTTGATTACAAATTCCTTTTGCAAACTTTGTGAATAAACAATCACAGGTGGCGCATCATATTGATTTCTTAATCTGTGCAAAATTGTAAATCCAGATGAATCAGAAATTGTAACATCCAAAATAATCAAGTTGAATTTTTCTGGTGAATAATCGTTCAAGAATTCAACTCCCGAAGAATATTTTGTTACTTTTGCACTTATAGAAGTAAAAGCTTCGGCAGTTTGTTCCAAAAATTGTGGCATTTCATCAATAATCGCAATACTCAAAACAGAACCGTCGTCTTTTTTTGCAGACTCAGTGGAAGCATCAGCATAAAAACGTGTTTCTACAGAACTAAAATCTTCTTCTGCCATATTTGACGGTGTAATGATTTTTTCTGTGATTAAATCTGAAACGCTCGATGTAATTGTTGTGTCTACCAAAGAATTTAAAACTTTTGGAAGATTGTTTGACATTTCAATTCCGCTATAAGCAGGATGTCCATCTAAGAAAGCTTGAACAAATGAACTCAACGAAAGAATTTTTACGTTTTTATTATGAATTTTTGGACACGCAATTACGTTTTCTATCAAAAATTCCAAGTTGTAACCATCAACAAAAGTAAGCTCCAAATTTGTGAGCATAATTACGATTTTTGGAGAATCAATTTCTTCTCTTTCTATAAGTTCTGAAAGTTTGTATTGCAATAAAGCAATTTTTTCACGATTAAGACCTTGCGCAATTTCAATAAAAATGATGTTTCCATTTCGGTGCAAATCTAAAACACAAGGAGTTGTATCCAAAGAAAGTTGATTATGTAAAACTTCACCTATTGCTTCAAAAAAGATATCGAATTGAATTGGTTTTGCAAAATATTTGATTACGCCGTATTTTGCCAATGCCGCAATATTTGTTTTATCGATGTCCGGACCAATTACGATGATTGGAATGCGCGATGTATTTATATCAGCAGCTTTTTTTTCCAAAAATTCCATTTCATCAAGTCTGTCTTCAGACATATCCAAAATGATTAAATTTGGTAAAATTGAAATTGTTCTTGTATATGCGTCTCTACCAACTTGCGAAAGAACAACTTCGATTTGGTCATCATAAAGTTTTTGTTTTAAAAATTCCCTAAAAAGAGGATGACTATCTATAATTAAAACCTTCTTCATATTTCTATGATAACACAACTATTTTTAAAATGATATAGTTAAATTATCATACGCTGGTTTTATAAATCCGCCGTTTTTTACAATTTGCGTCAAATTTTGGAATTCACAAAGATGTTTGTTCATAAATTGTTGAACTTCTTTGTGTGAATGTTTGTGCGTCAAATGTGTAAAATATGTGAATTTTGCACCAATTCTGTCGGCGGCTTGCATTGCTTGAATAAAATTAAAATGAGTTGAATGTTCTCTTTCTTGCAAGCCGTCAATCACTAAATATTCTGGCGAAAATTCCTGAATGATTTTGTAGGATTCTTCGCTGATAAAATTACAATCTGTTAAATACGCGATAGATTTTTTGTTTTCGGTAATAATCCATCCGCAAGTTTCTAACATTCCGTGTTTAAGTGGAACTGGCGTAATTTGTAAATCTTTGAGCGTAAAAGTTTGTGTCGCAACTTGCAAATCGATTTTTGCACGCCCCGAACCTTGTTTTACTGGTTTAAAAAAGTATGAAAATTTATATTTTAAATCGTCCGCTGTGTTTTGATTTGTAAAAAGTGGTAAAGGTGGTTTTACATATTCATTTGCGTTTGGATTTCTTACAAAAGGTGAAGGTTCACAACTGAAAATTCGAATATCATCAATTCCATGTAAATGGTCAGCGTGACTGTGTGTAATTAAAATTGCGTCCACTTCTTTAATTTTGCTTCTGACAGCTTGAAGCCTGAATTCTGGAGATAAATCAATTATGACAGAAGTTCCGTTTTGAGACAAAATATGCGCGCTACATCTAAAACGCTTGTCTTTTTTATTCCGAGATTTACAAACTTTACATTCACAACCAATTACAGGAACTCCGTGACTTGTTCCAGTTCCAAGAAAAGTAAATTTCATAAGTTGATTATACGGAATTTACAGAGAAAATAAAATAATAATGTGCTATAAATATAATATGAATATTTTTGATGAATTCACTTGGGAAAAAATCTTAACTTTGTATCCTCCACGCGAATACGATATAGACGAATATTTTAGAATTTTATCGCCAGAAATGCCTGAATTTTTGGAAAAATACACGAATCTAAAAATTATGCAACGTTTAAAGGGCGTGGGTCTTTTGTGCGGAACAGATTGGACAAATATTTATAAAAACAGATTTTATTATTCACGTTACCAACACAGTTTGGCAGTTGCATTAATCATTTGGAATTTTACAAAAGATAAAGCGCAAACTTTGGCAGGATTATTTCACGATATTGCAACAACAGTTTTTAGTCACGCGTCAGATTTTAGAAAAGGCGATGCTTTAACACAAACTTCCACCGAAGAACCAACTGCCCAAATTTTAAGAGATGATGAAGAACTTCAACTTTTATTGCAAAAAGATAACATCAATATAGAAGAAATTATTGATTATCACTTTTATCCTATTGCAGACAACGAAATTCCTAGATTAAGCGCCGACAGATTGGAATATATGTTTCCTTCTGGAATGGCTTTGGACGGAAGTTGGACAATGGAACAAATTCGCGACATTTACAACGACTTAGTTATTCTAAAAAATGAAGATAACACGGACGAATTAGGATTTAAAACGCTGGAATTGGCAGAACAATATTGTTTTCGTTTTTGCATGATAGGTCATCTTCTTCAATTGAACGAAAATAAAGTTACATTGCATTTGCTCGGCCAAATAATGACAGAAGGTGTAAATCAAGGAATTTTGCAGGAAGAAGATTTTTTGACTTTATCTGAAAAACAAATTATCGATAAATTAGAAGATGCTTGTACAAAAAATCGCCCCGAAAACCAAAAATTGATTAAATATTACAAAACTTTTAGAACAATGACAAAAATTGAACATACAAACGAACCTTTGGAAAATCATTTTTGTGTAAATCTAGAAGTAAAACAACGCTACATAAATCCTTTGGTAAAAACTGCGGACGGAATTAAAAGAGTTTACGACGTTTCTGAAAAAGCGAAAAAAATTATCGACGATTTTCTTTCTTACAAAGACACGCCTTTTGGATGCGCAAAATTAATTTCTGAATAAAATTATCTTTAAAAGTTAAAAAAAATTTCCGATATTCAAATTATGACTATTCTACTTATTGTACTTTGTTTATTTATAAATGTGAATTTTGCATTTGCACAAGAAAAATCGGAAGTTAATCCTCTTTATCAATTACCTCAAACTTCTGTAATTGCCGAAGATGATACAACTTTGTCTTCTGTTTTTCTTGTTGGTTCAGATAACGGATTATATAAAATAACTTCAAATAATAATGTTTTTCCTTTGTGGGAAGAAGGCCGCGTAGATCAATTAATTCAGTTGGAAAATTCCGCGTGGCTTATGAGAACTTCTAAAGGAATTTTCTACACAGAAGATTTGGTAAATTTTGAAGAACGCACAAACGGTTTGCCTTTTTTAACAATCAAAAAATATATAGAAAAAGAAACTTCGCTTCACAAACAGATTCATGAATTAAAAGATTTGTGTGTAAATCCGCAGAATAATTTAGAAATTGTAACTGCCACAAAAGACAACGTTTATTTTTCTAGAGACGGCGGTTTAAATTGGAAGAGCGTTGGCTCTATGAGCAAAAACACAGCGGGAATAAAAGCGGTTGCAGTTGCTACAATTCAAGATGAAACTGTTATTTTTATGAGCCATCCAATTTTTGGATTTTCGTATTGCTATCCAAATAGAAAAAATTCAGCATGGATAGATGTAACTTCTGGATTTGAAATGATGCCTACCCTTTCTTCTCCTGATGAAATTGCAGATATTTTGCCAGTTGTAAGAACAAATGCTGAAGGAACAAATTACACAGAAATTTATGTTTCTCAAAGTTATCTTCCTCGCTTGTACAAATTTAATTGGCAAGAAAAAAAGGCAGAATTAATTTACAAAGATAAAGAACCTATTGATTGTTACGACGGATTAACAACAATCGATAACGTTTTGGTTTATTCTAAAATAGAAGGATTTGGTTCTTTGGATATAGATTCACTTCATTCACCAGGAGTTCCAACAGCATTTGCAGATTGGAACAAAGCCTTTGCAGCAGTTCCGGGAATGATAAACACAGCTTGGATTCCTTCAAGTAGAAGTGGATTTTCTAAAGGCGTTTTATTAAATGAATTGTGGCTTTTGTATCCAGGAACAATCAACACACCTTACGCCGAAATTGCAAACGGGAAAAAAAGCATTTACGTTTCTGCATATCAATGTAGAAAACAAGAAGGAATTGATAAATTCAAAAAAATCATCAAAGACAGAAATATGAATAGTCTTGTAATTGATATGAAAGATGATTACGGACTTTTGCGTTATGATTCTAAAGACCCGCTTGTTTTGGAAAAAGGTAAAATTTCACAATACGCGGTAGATTTGGATCACTTTATAGAAGAATTCAAAAAAGAAAATATTTATTTAATTGCCAGAATCGTAACTTTTAAAGACAGAACTTTATCAAAATATGCTGGCGGAAAATACGCAGTTTGGGATAAAGTTACAAACAAACCTTGGCTTGGAATAAAAGGCTACGAAGAAACAAAAGATGAAGAAGGCAATGTTACAGGAAAAGAAACTCTTTACTACGATGAACATTGGGTAGACCCATATTCCGAAGAAGTTTGGGAATATAACATAAAAGTTGCGCAAGAATTAATTAATCGAGGATTTGACGAAATTCAATTCGACTATATTCGCTTCCCAACTGACGGAAAAAATTTGCGCAACGCACAATATAGATGGCGCAATCAAGGAATGGATATGGAAAGCGCGTTAATTTCATTCCTTTCGTACGCACGCCAAAATATTAACGCACCAATCGGAATTGATATTTACGGAGCAAACGGTTGGTACAGAAGTGGAACTCGCACTGGACAAGATTCCGAACTTCTTGCTGAATATGTAGACGTAATTGGACCGATGTTTTATCCAAGTCACTTTGAACAAAGTTTCTTAAATTATATTCCGCCAGAAGATAGAACTTACAGAATTTATTATTACGGTTCATTCAGAAATACAATCATGTGTAGAAACAGAGCCATCATCAGACCTTGGGTTCAATCATTCTACCTAAATGTAAGCTACGACAGGAAATACTACAATTCTGATTACGTAAAAAAACAATTTTTTGGCGTTCGTGATTCAATCAACCGCGGATATATGTGCTGGAACAATTCTGGAGAATACGGAACAACTCCACCAGATATTTTGGACGACGAAGCTTTTATAGGAACCGCGCCAGAATCATCATTGGAATTTAAAAAACCTGCAATCGGAACAAAAATGAAGCCTTTATATGTAAATTCCGACGTTTCAGTTTTGGACAGTATTTTAAAACAAGATGATGACACTACAGGCGAAGTAAGATATACTCCATTTTTACAAATACCGTGGAAATAAAAATTTGTTTCACGGTAACAAAAAAGAGGTTTATGTATGAACGCTTCTCAATACACACCAGAAGAATCCATTTCATCAATTGCAACAGCCTTAGCACCAGCCGCTTTAGGCATTGTTAGAACATCCGGAAAAGATTGCATCCAATTATTAAGCAAAGTATTTTCACGTCCAAAGGCACTTTTGCAAGCCCAAGGAAACACTTTAGTTTACGGATGGATTAAAGATGGCGACTCACGTATTGACGAAGTAATGCTTGCTGTTTACAAAGCCCCAAAAAGTTTTACAGGCGAAGACATGGTAGAAATTTTTTGCCACGGAGGCCCTGCCGTTGTAACAGCAATTCAAAATTTAATGCTAAAAAGCGGATTCCGAGCCGCAAACCGTGGGGAATATACATTCCGCGCCTTCATAAACGGAAAAACCGACCTTACAAAAGCTGAGGCTGTAAAAGAAATTATAGATTCCCACACAGACGCTTCTCGTTCCCACGCAGTTGGCCGCCTTGCCGGAAGTCTTTTTGAAGAAATCGATTCAATCAAAAAATTAATCATAGACACCCTTGCCGCAATTGAAGTAGAAATTGAATATCCCGAAGACGAAGAAACAATTGCCGACAGTTTTGACCGTTCAGACTTAGAATTAGCACAAAAACGTCTAAAATCTCTTGTAGATTCATGGAAAAGTGAAAAATTATACCAAGATGGCGCCCGCGTAGTTTTGGCAGGCCGCACAAACGCAGGAAAATCTTCCCTTTTTAACGCAATTTTAAAAGAAGAACGAGCAATTGTTAGCGACATCGAAGGAACAACTCGCGACTGGCTAGAAAGTTGGGCAAGCATCAACGGAATTCCAGTTCGTCTTTTTGACACAGCAGGCCTTCGCCAAACAGATGACGTAATTGAAGCTCGTGGCGTGGAACTTACAAAAAATCTTGCCACAGACGCCGACGTTGTTCTTTACCTCATCGATTCCACAGTTGGCCCAAACGACGACGACAAAAAATTCATCCAAAATTGCACCGAACCGCTAATCGTTGTGTACAACAAAGCAGATAAAAATCAAGGTGGGGGAAGTCTCGCTGGAAACTTCGAGCAAACGCTCTCGTTGCGAGTCCCCCTCGCTCCAAAGTCCTCGCCAGAAAATCTGGCTCCGGTCTTTTTCGCTACCCCCTCTGAGTCTTCATCACAATCCCCAATCTACATCTCAGCAAAAACAGGCAGCGGCCTCAAAGATTTATTCGCCCAAATCACAAAAATCCTTACAGAAGGACTTTCTGCAGAACGTGAACAAGCAGGCCTTGGTTCTGCACGCCAAAAAGCAGCCGTACAAGAAGCTCTTGAATGCGTAGAACACGCTCTACAAAACGCCGACGATTACACACTAGACGCCGTGGTTCAAGACTTGGAAGATAGCTTAGATTTCCTTGGAGAAGTTACTGGCGATGTAACACCAGACGACGTTTTAGGCAGTATTTTTGCAAATTTCTGCGTAGGAAAATAAAAATATTATATAAAACATAAATTTATACTTGCAAATCTTACTATTTGGTTATAAAGTAATACTATTAATTTTGATGAAAAAAGTAACCGCGTAACATAATCGTCGGTTATGCTATGCACTCTGCCACTGGGCAGATTTTTATACACAATTCAATCCCTCAAAACTGAGGAAATAAGGAGATTTTTTATGAAAAAATTATTAATTGGTGCAGCAATGTTAGCTGCTGTATTCGCATTCACTGGATGTTTAGGTGATATGGGTGAAGGTAGCAAATCTGGTACAAAATTTAATAAAACAATGATTGTAAATGCTACAACAGACACTTTTATGGAAAAAGCAGAAAAAGCAGAAGTTGATGAAAAACCTGCTGTTTTGTATCGTCGTTATTTCTCTGAATTAAGTACATCAAAAGAAGTTGCTGCTATTGAAACAACAATCACAATCAATAAAGAAGATAGTATCGAAACTGCAAAAACAACAAAAAGAGATGAAGCAGTAAATGCTGTTGTTGGTCTTGTTTTTGACGTTCACAAGACTGAAGAAGATGTATACGACTTCGTTGTTGTTGGTGTAAAACCAGTTGATGGAAAATTCTATGTTGAAAGATATAAGAATGTTGCAAAAGCAAAAGCTTATGCTGGTGAAACAGACGATGGTTTTGATACAACAGACGGTGCTTTAGTAACTGAAGAAAAAGATAAAGAATATATTGTTGGAGGTGGTAGTTGGGCTGCAAATCCTATCACATTTACAGAAGATAAAGATGGTAACAAACAATTCACAGTAAAAATTGAACAAAATACACCAAAAACATATGATATTTTAATCAATGGAAAAACAGTTGGTTCTTATAACGGAACTGTTGTTAATGCAGAACCTGTAGAAAGAAACGACGGAAAAGACAAAAATACTTTTGCTGAAGTTGGAGAATTTGCTGTTGGTGGAATTGGTATGTATGCAAACTGTCCAGAAGGAACAAAACTTAAAGTAAAATATTCTTCAGACAAATCTAAAACATACGGTCTCTTCATTGACGAAGAATAATTTTTGCTAACAAATTAGATTAGTAAAAGAGGTTGCTTTTCAGCAACCTCTTTTTTTTTGGAATAAAAATTTTTTAATTTTGATTATTAATTTCTTCTTGCAATTGTTGAACTTTTTCCAAAGAAAGTCCTGTAATTACGGAGATTTTTTCTATTGGATCGCCGTATTTTAGTAGATTTCTTGCAGTTTCAATTTTAGTTTGTTCAGAGCCTTCGGAAATTCCTTGTTGAATACCAACTTGGATACCTTTTTCTCTTCCACTTTCGAAGCCTTCTTCATATCCTTCTTTTTTGGCTTTTTCTTTCATTTCCCATTCATGTAATTTTACAAACATATAATCACCTTTGAATCTTTCACTTAGTTTGAAGTGTTCTACTCGTTGGTCTATTTTATTTGTAAAATCGTCCGTAGAACTTCTATTACAAAGATACTGCAAAAACGCTCTTATTTGTGAATCTTTTTCTTTTGCGTAACTAGTCGCATTATAAATCACTTTAGTTGATTTGTCATCATTTGAAACTTCTCCATCTTCTATACATCGATTCTTAAATGTATACACAGGCAAATCTCTTCCAAACGGATCATTTGTACAAATAAATAAAATATACGTTTCTTTTAATTCTGTATAAACACTTCCTTTTTGTAACGAATCCATATCTAATATTGATTGATAATATCGCATTCGTTTTCCTATCGCTTCTGGAATATATGTTTGTATTTCGATGTCAAAAACTCTTTTCCCATCATCCACATAAACATCGAGGCGAACGCCTTTTGTCTCGAAAAATGGAGCTAAGCTTTTTTGTGCAACAGGATAGTTGATATTCGACACCTTAATTTTTAATAATCGTTCCAATAATTCTTTACAGATTTCTTTGTCTTTCATGATTGTTGTAAACATAAAATCGTCGGTAAAGGTTAACTCTTCTACTGGTTTAATTGTGTTCATTTTTAATCCACCTTTTTTATAATATTTTTTCAATAATTCTGAATTCTGAATTATTTCCTATAAGTAATATGGACAAAAAATGATTTTTCGGACCATTTTTTGAGAAAAAAGTGAGTTTTTTTGTAAAAATTGTTTTGCTAGAAAAGAATTGCCACGCGGATTTGAAATTATTAACGTAATTTCTGCGAAGTGAAAAAAAAAGCGAACTAAGAAAATCTCTTAGTTCGCTTTTTTTATTTAGGGTTTATATAAAACACTAAAAACGGCCGAGTCAAAGCCTTGAGCAAAGCGTGCCTTGAACGGACGTATTCCTTAAGTTTTATTTATTTTTTGCAATATCGATGTTTGTTCCAACAAGACCAACCCAAGCACCTTGTTTTGCTTCTGCTGTGTCTGGGTGAGCAATCAACCATTTGTTTTTTGCCCAAAGAAGTTTGTCTTCTAAGTTCTTCTCTGTAATTGCAGGTTTGTCTGTGTTTGTATCTTTTGGAAGAACGATGATAACACGGAATCCTTTTTTATTTACGTCGCCACCTTTAACACCGTTACATGGAGCATAGTGCAATGTTGTTTCGTAAATCATTACAACAGTTCCTTTTGGAACATAGAAAGCTTCTACTGCACTTGTGTTTAATTTTCCGTTTTTTACAGATTGAAGTGGTGCAAGCAAAAGAACAACGTCTTCTGTTGGAATATTGATTTCTGATCCTCTGTGATATTCCAAACAATTTAATTTTGTATTATTTCCGTTACAGTATCCAATTTGAATTGGCATTCCACCGTAAGCGTTTTCAGAAAAATCCTTTCCGCTGATTTCTTCTAAAGCTGCATCGCTTGGAACATAAATAACTGAATCGCTTGGACATTCTGTTGTTTTTTCAAGTTTGTCCAAAAGTGCATTTACATCGTATCCTGTAAGAACTTGACCATATTTTTCAAATTTATGGCTAAAAACTGAATTAATTTTCATTTTATTTTACCTCTATTTAGTTTTTCATAAATTATAAATCCTTATCACATAGAATGCAAACGGAAAAAACCCCTATTTTGCATTATTGTAAAACATTTTTATTTATAATAAAATTAATTTATATTATATAAATGAGAGGAACTTATGGAAAATTTAAAAATTGCTTGTATTGGAACTGGCGCTATGGGTGGTGCAATTTTAAGTTCTATTTGTAAAAAATATAATCCACAAAATATCACAGTTGCTGATAAAAACACTGAATCTGCAAAAAATTTTGCACAAAAAAACAATTGTAATTTTAAAGAATCAAACATTGACGCAATCCAAAACGCAGATTTTATAATTCTTGCTGTAAAACCAAACGTAATTTCTATTGTTCTTAAAGAAATTCAAAATCATATTTCAGAAAAAACTGTTGTTATTTCTATAGCAGCAGGAATTTCTATTCAATCATTAAATTCTTTTGCTCCAAACGCAAGATTTATTAGAATTATGCCAAATATGCCTGCGCTTGTTGGTCAGGCAATGATTGCTCTTTCTTGCAACGATAATATTTCTAAAGATGAATTAAACAACGCAAAAACAATCCTTGAATCTGCTGGAAAAGTTGAACAAGTTGAAGAAAAATTAATGGATTGTGTTACAGGCGTAAGTGGTTCTGGTCCTGCTTTTGTTTTTATGTTTATAGAAGCTCTTGCTGATGCCGCAGTAAAATGTGGAATGCCTAGACAACAAGCGTATATTTATGCGGCTCAAACAGTAAAAGGATCTGCCGATGTTGTTCTTCAAACTTCTAGACATCCTGCTGAATTAAAAGACGCAGTGTGTTCTCCGGGAGGAACTACAATCGATGGTGTTGCAGCGTTAGAAAATAATAATTTTAGAAACGCAGTAATTCAAGCGGTAGAAGCAGCTTACAAAAAATCAATCAATTTAGGAAAGTAGGAATTATTTATGACAGAATTTAAACAATATCACGACGGAACAGAAACAGAACTCAAATTTCACAGCCAAACTTGTATTTATTTTTGCCAGTGCGACGCTATGCACAGATTAAGTTTTTTTGAACTTTTTAGAATTTTGTCAGATGCAGCAGTAGAAGATTACAATCAGCGTGGAATGTCTTGGCAAATGCTTTACGAAAATAATTTTGGAATTCTTTTAAGTCGCCAGTCAATTCGTTTTCATAAAATGCCAATGGCAAATCAAAAAATCACAATTAATACTTGGGAAGAAAAATGTCAGCCTTTGCAATTCGTAAGAAATTTTCAAATTGTTGATACAGAAACTGATGAAATTTTGGTAACAGGTTCTTCAAATTGGTTGCTTGTTAATCCAAATACACACAGAATTCTTAGATTGCGTGATTTTACTATTCGGCCAGAATCAACAATTCAAACAGAACCTGATTGTATTCCTACAGGAAAAATTGCTGTTCCAGAAGATATTACTCTTTTGTGCAGTCGTCCAATTTGGTATTCCGATGTTGACGGAAATGGTCACATGAATAATGCAAGATACGGAGCTTTTGTAATTGACGCACTTCCTGCAGAATATCAGAAAAAAGATTTTACAGATTTACGTATAAATTATTCCAAAGAAGCAATGGTTGGCCAAGAAATTCAACTTTACGGAAAATTCCTAGATGAAGAACACAAAGTTATCATCATCGGAAAACAACAAGACCAAGTTTGTTTTGAATGCGAAGTTTATTGGAAATAGCGTTGTAAAATCAAATTCTACAATAATCGTGTCTATTTTTTCTATTTAATTCTGCCATTTTATCTTATATAATTTAAAAAACTTCTTTTAAGGTATGTATATGGCAGAAATTAGAAAAACTTATTTAAAACCAGCAGATTGTGCGCTCGATATGGGCGACGGAAGTGAACGCGGTCTTTATGTAAATCAAGATTATATCTTGCAAAAATTACGCAAAGTTCATCGTGGAATTAGTTTAATGTACACTTATTATCCAACAGATGAAGGTTGGCCAGGAAGAGCAAGTGTTGTTCACAAACATAATGTTTCTGGTGCGTGGGATTATCCTTACGAAGATTATTTTCCATACAAAGGTGGATTAAACGGAAACCGTGAAGATGAACCTTTTAATTTTATGAAAGAAATTCGCCAACACGGAATGGATGTTGTTTTAACAATGACAATCAATCCTCATTTGGAAGATGAATATTTGGTTTCTGTTGCAAAAGATTTACGTTCTTACGGACGCGTTTTATTAAGAATCAATCACGAATGTACAGGAAACTGGTTCTGTTATACAAAACGTGCAACTTATCCAGAAATTGCCGATTTCTTTGTTCGTTTTAATAAAATTTTAAAAGAATATGCTCCAAACGTAAAAACAATTTTGTGTGCTGGTATGTGGGAAAAACACACAGGCAAACTTGAAATGGAAGACATCTTCTTAGAAGCTCACAAAGTTGCTGATTATTGGAGTGGCGATAATTATCTTGCTTTACATTGGGGTTGGCCAGTTGATATTTGTACAAAAGAAACAAATTCACACGCATGTTACGATGTAGACGAAATTTACGAAAAAGCAAAAAACACATACAAACGCTTAAAAGAAATCACTGGTCAAGACAAACCTTTTGTTCTTTCTGAATTAAACGCAGACGGTGATGTTACAGGCGCTTTTGAACAATCAAATATGATGCGTCATTTTATGGAACGTTTGGAACAGGATGATGAAAAATGGCTTTCGGCTTTCACATTCTATCAGTTCCGTGATGATGGTCGCCTTGGTCTTGAAATCACTGACCCAAATAATAGCGACGTTGGAATTGAACAACCAATGATGCAAATGTATAAAGAAAAAATTCAATCTCCTTTCTTTAGTGCAAAAATGGAAAGCGGTGAAGAAATTTCTCTTCCTTGTAAATTGCGTTGGGGCGGCGCAGAAGACGCAGAAGGTGTAGAAGTTCCTCTTCATTTTGAAAAAACACCTACTTTTGCAGAATTGTACTTTGATGAAGAACTTATAGATTTAACTATGATGATTGAACTTGGTGGATATTGGTTCTACAAAAAAGCCGGCACAAAATGTGTTGATATGATGAGTCTTTTCTTTGAAAAACCTCTTTCTAAACCTACAGACATGAAACTTAGATTCTTCCTTCCACCACAAGACGGAATGAATTATCCAGAAAAAGGAAATGCCGACGACGCTCCAAACGGTGATTGGATGGTAAACTGCTACAATGTTCTTCCAAAATTACCAACAATCAGAATTGAAAACGACCCAGTCGCTTTAGCAAAAAAGTATTATTAATAGATCCTCGCATCAAGTGCGAGGAAGACAGAAGACATACTTGATACTTAGTCATTGCCGTACTTGATACGGCAATCTTTTATTTTGTATGATAGCACTATGATTTTACAAGTTAAAAATCTATTTGCTGAATACGAAAATTGTCCAATTCTAAACGATATTTCTTTTGAACTTTTGCAAGGAGAATTTGTTTGTCTTTGCGGAACAAACGGTTGTGGAAAATCAACTTTGTTAAACGTCCTTGCAAATGTTCAAAACGATTCATTAAAAATCACAAACGCAAAAATTCTTCCAAGCATAAAAACTGACGAAAAAATCATCGAGCTTTCCAAACTTTCTAGAAAAGAATGCGCGCAATTTATTTCTTATATGCCGCAAAATGAATTCAGCACTTGGAATTTCAGTGTAAAAGACATTGTAGAAAGTGGATTGTTTTGCCATCAAAAACATTTTTTTAAAACAAAAAAAGATGATGAATTAATAAAAAGCATTTTAGAAGATTTACAGATTTTGCATTTGGAAAACAGACTTGTAAATTCTTTAAGCGGCGGTGAATTTCAAAAAGTTCGGATAGCTCGCGCGTTAGTTCAAAATCCACGTTTTATTTTGTTGGATGAACCAGCATCTTCCTTGGATTTTGTTTTTGAACCAGAATTGATGGAATTTCTAAAAAATGCAGCTCACACAAAAAAGATTGGAATTTTAATTTCAGTTCATAACGTGAATCTTGCAATTCGTTTTGCTGACAAAATAATGTTGTTGCCAAAAAATCAGCCTGTAATTTTTGGAGAACCAAGCCAAATCATCACCACGGAAAATCTAGAAAAGACGTTTAAAACTCAAATTCAGCTTTTTAATCATCCAATTTATAATTGTACGCAAATTTGTTAAAAATCATCATAAATATATTTATGGACATTTTTTTATTTTTATCCTACTGTTATAAATATGAAGATTGTAATTGTTGGAGCAGGTTTTACAGGTATTCAACTTGCTAAAATTCTTATTAACGAAAAAAATCAAGTTACGCTCATTGATAACAACGAAGAAGTAATTCGTCATCAAGATAATCGGTTAGATTGTACAATCGTGAATGCCGATGGAAATAGCCTTGAAACTTTGGAAAAAGTGGGCATTGCAAAAGCCGACGCTCTTGTTTGTGTAACTTCTTCTGACGAAGTAAACATGATTACTTGTTCTTTAGTGGACGCAGTTTATCCAAATATTTTAAAAATTGCGCGTGTTAGAAATTATGCTTACTATGTAAACACCGAACAAGCTGAAAAAAAACATGCGGATTTTTTTACTGGAAAACATCGCCCGCTTTACGGAATAAATTTTATGGTTCATCCAGACGTAGAAGCGGCTGAAGCAATTGTTCACGCGGTAGAAAGTGGCGCAATCGGAAATGTAATTAATTTTGAAAATACAGATTTGCAAATTGCAAGAATTTCTGTTGGCGAAAAAAGTTCCCTCGATGGAGTTCAACTTAAAAATATTCGTTCAATTTCACAAATAAAATTTCTTGTTGCTTACGTTGAACAAGACGGAAAAACTTCCCTCGCAAGTGGTGATACTGTTATTTCTGCAAATTGTACGCTCGGAATTCTTGTAGATAAAAACGACATTTCAGAAGTTCTTAAATTGTGTGGCTCGGAACAAAAGGAACTTAAAAAAGTTGCTTTAATCGGGGCAGGAAGAATTGGAACTTTGATTGCAGAACGATTGATTTCTTCTTCCAAAAAACTGAGTTTTTCTGGATTTTTTGCTGAATATTCCAAAAAACATAGCCAGAAATTCGTTATTATTGACAACGATGAAATTCTTGCAAAAAACGCAGCAGAAAAATTCCCTTCTGCAAAAGTTTTTAATGCCGACGCAACGGACGAAAATTTCTTGCAAGAAGAAGGAATTACAAATTTTGATTTAGCGATTTGTGCAACTCATAATCACGAATTAAACATGGTTCTTGCTTCATACC
Organism: Treponema bryantii; assembly: GCA_015061465.1. Lineage (GTDB taxonomy): Bacteria > Spirochaetota > Spirochaetia > Treponematales > Treponemataceae > Treponema_D > Treponema_D bryantii_D. The sequence goes on from SUWN01000027.1 coordinate 22,054, forward strand.
TTGAATCTTTGGGCGTAAAGCAATCTATAAGTCTTGTAACAAGTGCGGCGTACAGTTCAATTTCGCAAAAACTTGGTATAGACGTTTCCATTCCTTTGCGAGACTGCGTTATCGATTCTATTATGAGCCATTTACGTGGAAAATCAGTAAAAGAAATTCACACGGTAACAAATGGCGAGTTGGAAATCCTTGAATGTGAAATTTCACCAAATTCTAAAAATTCTGGAAAAATGCTCAAAGAAATTTCTGCACCGGGAAAATATTTGGTTTTGCTTCATAAAAAAGTAAGTTCAAATTCGTATGAAATTCCTGACGGAAATTCTCAACTTTACTCAGGCGATAGAATTGTTTTGATTACTCAGGCAGATTTTACAAAAAAAACATTGTCGTTCTTTTCTGAAGAATAATTTATAGGATTTTGTATGCAGATTTTGGCTTTATTAAGAATAATTTCTATACTTGTGGGCATTGTTGGATTTACTTTTTCTATTCCTCTTGCAGTTGCCTTGTTTTATTCTGAAACACAAGTAATTTCTTCATTTTTAATTCCAATGATTGCAAGCATTTTGTTCATGCTCGCTGTAAATATTCCTTTGCGAAAAAAGAAAATTCATTTAAATATGCGAATGACTTTTGTGATTGTTGCAAGTTGTTGGGTTTTTGCTTCTCTTTTAGGAGCAATTCCGCTTTATTTTAGTGGAGCAATTCCAAATTTTGTAGATGCGTTATTTGAAAGCGTAAGTGGATTTTCTACGACCGGCGCAACAATTTTGAGTCAAGTTGAAAATCTTCCTAGAAGTATAAATCTTTGGCGCTGTCAAACTCATTGGCTTGGCGGAATGGGAATCGTTACTCTTACAGTTGCACTTTTACCACTTTTGGGCGTAGGCGGATTTCAACTTATTAAAGCCGAAACAACTGGTCCAGAAAAGGGCAAAGTTACTGCCAGAATTACAACAACAGCAAAAGTTTTGTGGCTCATTTATTTGTTTTTTACAATTTTGCAAACAGTTTTATTAATGTGCTTTGGAATGGATTTTGTAGACGCTCTTTCTCACGCATTTGCAACTTTGGGAACTGGCGGATTTTCTACAATGAATTCTAGCATTGGAAGTTACAATTCTGTTGCAATAGAAGTAATTTGTACAATTTTTATGTTCTTATCAGGAATAAATTTCAGTTTATTTTATTACGCAATTATTCGCCAATTTACAGATATTCGTAAAAATTCAGAATTAAAAGCTTACCTTGGAATTGTAATTTTCTTACTTATAAGTGTAACTCTTTGTATTATTCCTGTTTATAAAAATTTTGGAACTGCGCTTAGATATTCCTCTTTCCAAATAATTGCTTTATTAACAACAACTGGATTTGGAACTGCCGATTATACACTCTGGCCACAAGCTGCCCAATTTTTATTATTTCTTACTTTTTTTATTGGAGGATGTTCTGGCTCTACTGGTGGTGGAATCAAAGTAATTCGCTGGGTTATTTTATTCAAACAATCGAACAACGAAGTAGAAAAAATGCTTCATCCACAAGGAATTTTTACTGTTCGGCTTAATGATAACGTTGGTCATAAATCTGTTGTTTTCAATGTTGCATCATTTATGATTGTTTATTTTGTTTTAATTATGATTACAACTTTTATTGGATGCGCAGGAAATTTGGATTTATTTTCTTCATTTACAGGCGCATTATCTATGGTTGGAAACGTTGGGCCTGCTTTTGGACAATTAGGACCAACTTGTAACTATGGATTTTTGCCTGATTTTGTAAAATTATGGTATTGTTTTGCAATGTTAGCCGGTCGTCTTGAAATTTACACAATGATTATATTTTTCTTGCCTGCTTTTTGGAAAAAATAATAAATTTTATTTGAAACAAAAAAAACGATATGATAACATACAAATATGAAACGAGAAAAATTATTTTTTAAATCATTTTTTGTATTTTTCATTTTTTTATGTTCCTCTCCTTTATTCGCAAAACAAAATGAAACTATGTACGTCGCTGTTCAAAAAGCAGAATTAAAATCTTCTAATAAAAAAACAGCTAGAACAGAATTCACTTTAAATTACGCAGAAAAAGTAAAAATTTTGGAAGAAAAAAAATCTTGGGCATATATTTGTACTTTTTCAGATGATGAAATCAAAGGTTGGATTCCACTTGCTTCTTTATCAAAACGCAGACTTATTCCAAATTCCACTGTAACAGCTGATGCAGAAGAATTGGCATTGGCAGGAAAAGGATTTAACAAAGCAATCGAAGCAAAATATTTTGAAGATTCTACAGAAATTTTGCAAAAAGTTGATTTGGTAGAAGAAAACAAAGTTTCTACAGAAGAAATTGTCTCTTTTTTGGAAGAAGGCAACCTAAATAATTAAGGACGTAAGATGAAAAAAATATATATACTTTGTTTAATTTCAACACTTTTTATAACAGCTTGTACTACTGTTCAACAGATAGTAACAACCACAATGAATATTGCAGTTGCAACTGGTGATATGGATTCTAGAACGGCAGATTTGATTGTTTCTACAACAGAATCTGTTTCCAAAGTTACAGAACAAATTTCACCAGAAAATGAATATTATATTGGACGAGCGACTGCCGCAATTATTTTAAATGATTACGATTTATATAACGAACCAAATTTAACAAAATATTTAAACAAAATTTGCGGCGCTATAACAATCAATTCTGAAAAACCAGATTTGTATAATGGATATTATGTTGCTGTTTTGGATTCGGACGAAATAAATGCAATGGCAACTCCCGGAGGACATATTCTTATTACAAGAGGGTTGTTAAAATGTACTTCCAATGAAGAAGAATTAGCTAGCGTCATCGCTCATGAAATTGCACATATTCAAAAGCAACACAGCATTTCTGCTATAAAAACAAGCAGATTTAAAGATTTGTCTTTAAATGTTGCTTCTCTTGCTATAAATGAATCAGATAATGATGAAGCCAAACAAATGATGTCTGTCTTTGGAGATTCTGTAGATGATGTTGTTTCTTCTTTAGTTTTAAACGGATTTTCACAAGAGCAAGAATTTGAAGCAGACGCATATGCTTTGGAATTATTGAACAATGCGGGTTATAATCCTCATTCAATTGTAAATATGCTAAAAACTCTTGAACAAAATCAGGCTAATCATAAAAGAGGATTTGTAAAAACTCACCCAGAACCAAAGAAAAGAATTAAAAAAATAGAAAAGGAATTAAACAGTTATTCAAAATCAAAAACACAAGAAGAAAGAATTTCAAGATTTCAAACTTACGTTGAATTATTCTAATTAAATTTAGGAGTTCCTTCATGAAAAAAGAGATATTAAGAAACAAATGGTACAGATTTTGGCTGATAAGTTTTTTATCTTTTTTGATAGCAATTATCTCTTTTTTTTGTAATGTTTTTGATTTTACCGAAAGTAAAACGTACGACAATCGAATGCTGCTCACGGCAGACACCGTCCCTTCTTCTTCGGACATTTATTTTATAATAATCGACCAGGAAAGTTTGGATTGGGCAAAACAAGAAAAAGGTTGGTCGTGGCCGTGGCCAAGAGAATCGTATGCGCAATTGGTGGAATTTTTAAGTGCCGGCAAAGTAAAATCAATTGCTTTTGATATGATTTATTCTGAACCTTCCATTTACGGCGAAAAAGATGACTTGATTTTTGCTAGAGCGATGGAAAATGCGCAAAACGTTTTTCAAACAATTTTTGTTTATACAGAAAATGGCAAAGAAAAAGTAGTTCTTCCAATAGATTCCATAAAAAATTCTGCCGCAGCATTAGGAAATATCACAAGTTGTAAAGATGATGATGATATAATTCGTCGCGCTAGAATTTCATACAAATTTAATGGTACAGAATATCCGGCATTGGGATTTTTACCTGTTTGGAATGAAACTTTTAAAAAATATAGTTTGCCTTTGTTACAAGATGAAACTGTTTTGTTAAGATACAAAAAATCACTAGATGACTATCATCCTTACAGCATGAAAGATATTCTTCAAAGTTACGATAATTGGAAACAAGGTAAAGAGTCGGTTCTTGTTCCTGAAGATTTTGAAGATGGATACGTTTTTTTTGCTTTGTATGCGCCAGGTTTGTTTGATATTTGTTCAACTTCAGTTTCGCAAGTTTATCCGGGAGTTGGTGTTCATATTACAAGTTTGGATAATTATTTAAATGATTGTTTTGTAAAAAAAGTTCCTACATTCATTTCTTTAATTTGGTTTTTGATTTTGGCGCTTGCAGGTTCTTTTATTGTAACAATCGCACAAAAAATCAAAAAACAAAGTCAACATTTAACTTTTGTAATTTTAAGTTTGCTTATTTTTGCTTCGTTTGGATTTTTTGTTCCTTATCTTGTTTTTATTCCAGGATTTTGGCTTCCGTGCGTTGCTCCACTAGTCGGATTTTTTATTTCATTCATTTTTACATTAGCATTCAATTATTCCATAGAAGGAAAACAACGTCGATTTATAAAATCCGCTTTTAGCCAATATTTGAGTCCAACTGTCATTGAAACATTGATTTCCGAACCAAATCAACTAAAACTTGGTGGTGAACGACGCGAAATCAGCATTTATTTTTCCGATGTGCAAGGATTTACAACTATTAGCGAAAAACTCGCAGAAACTCCAGAAAAACTGTCGGAAGTTTTGAACAAATATTTGTCTAGCATGACAGAAATTATCTTGGAAACTGGCGGAACAATTGACAAATACGAAGGTGACGCCATCATCGCTTTTTGGAATGCGCCTTTATCTCAAGAAAATCACGCAGAACGCGCTTTAACAGCCGCAATTCGTTGTCAGCAAAAATTACAAGAAATTCGTGATGAACTGGAACAAATGTGTGGAAAAAAAATCTATCAACGAATTGGCTTGAATACAGGTTTTGCTGTCGTTGGAAATATGGGTTCGCAAAGTAGATTTGATTACACAATGCTTGGCGATTCAGTAAATTTGGCTTCACGCTTAGAAGGATTGAACAAGCAATTTGGAACTTACACAATGTGTTCAGCGGCAACTATGGAACAATACAAAAGGTTCAGCAACAATTTAAAATTCCGAAAACTCGCAAATGTCGCTGTTGTTGGAAAATCCGAACCAGTAATTGTATACGAACCTTTTGAAATAAACGAATATAATCAGAAAAAAGAAATCATAGAAAATTTTGAAAAAGGTTTGGAATTATTCACAAAGGGTGATTTTAAAATAGCCCATTCAATTTTTGAAAAAACTGCAACCACAGACGTTCCAAGTCAAATCTATTTGGAAAAATGCAATTTCTACATCCAAAATCCACCAGAAAACTGGCAAGGTGTTTGGATTGCAGAAAGCAAATAAAAAATGTAAAATCAACGCTTTTTAAAGCTAAACGAAAATTTTATATCGAGGTATTTTATGTACAACAAAAATGATGTGGCGCCTGTTCCTCCAATGGGCTGGAATAGTTATGATTATTACAACACAACTGTAAACGAAGAACAAGTTCGGGCAAATGCAGAATATATGGCAAAAAATCTAAAACAATTTGGTTGGGAATATGTTGTAATTGATATTCAATGGTCTGATTCCAACGCCGGAAACCGAAATAGCGAAAATATTCAATACATTCCGTTTAGTCATTTTTGTTTGGATGAATATTCACGCCAAATTCCAGCTCCAAATAGATTTCCTTCTAGCGCAAACGGAGCGGGTTTTAAACCTTTGGCAGATTACATTCATTCGCTTGGTTTAAAATTTGGTATTCATATTATGCGCGGAATTCCTCGTTTTGCGGCTCATAATCATCTTCCTATAAAAACTCACGATGGAACAAAAATTACTGCCGATATGATTGCAAATCCTTATTCTGTAAGCCGCTGGAATCCTGACATGTACGGCGTTGATGCAACAAAACCTTATGCGCAAGATTATTATGATTCTATTTTTGAATTGTATGCTCAATGGGGCGTTGATTTTGTAAAAATTGATGATATTTGTAATACAAATATGTATCCTGCAAATCCATATTCTGCGGAAAAAGAAATTGAAATGATTTCGGCTGCCATTGAAGATTGTGGACGTCCAATTGTTTTAAGTTTGAGTCCAGGGCCTGCTGTAATTGAAAAAGCTCATCATCTAAAAGCACACGCAAATATGTGGCGCATCACAGACGATTTTTGGGATGATTGGAAACTTCTTAAAGGAATGTTTGAACGTTGTGAAGTTTGGCAAGAACATGTTGGCAACGGAAACTGGCCAGATTGTGATATGCTTCCTCTCAATGTTTTGGGCTACGGGTGGGGCAAAATGGACGACAAAAACAACAAAGGATGGAAGTCAAAATTCACTGCGGAAGAAACAAGAACAATGATTACTTTGTGGAGCATTTTCCGTTCGCCTTTGATGATTGGAACAGATTTACCACAACTTGATGAATTTAGTTTGAGCCTTTTAACAAACGAAGAAATTATCGCCATGAACAAAAATCCAAATAGAGCCTATCAAGTAAGCAATTCTTGTAATGATGATTTAGTTTTTTGGGTGAATGAAGTTGGCGATGTAGATGAAACTCATTCGTACTATGAATGTATTTTTAATACAAGCGAAGAACCTAAAACTGTTAGAATGAACACAAGCGACACAGGATTAATTATTCGCGATTTGTGGGAAAGAAAAGATTTGGGAACTTCGATAGAAATCACTCTTGAACCACATGCATGTAAAGCGTTGTTAATAAAATAATTTAAAAAAATTCTGGCGAAGCAATCTTTTTTGCAAACAGCTTCGCCAGAACAATTTTTCTTAGTATTTAATAATGTAATAAATCACGTAGAACCAACTGAACAATCCGTGCAAAATTGCCCAACCAATTGATTTCCAAGTTGTATAACTTATTATCATTGCTAAACAAGTTCCAAACGAAATACCTGTTTTGACTGTTTTTTCAACAACTGTTTTGTTTTCCATTTTTTTCTCCAAAATTAATTTTATATAGTTATATTTTTTTTTAATTTAACACATTTGCAGAAAAAAATGAATTTGTTTTATTATCAATTTTTCACAAAAAAATAATCTAAAAACGACAAACTAGTTTTGCAAACGCAAAACTGGAAGCGCAAGTAAAACTAATTACCGGTAAAAAAGTAAACCCTAAAAGCAATGAACTAGTTTTGCACTCGCAAAACTAGAAGCGCAAGATGAGAAACGTTCGGTAAAAGATAGATTTTTCTTGCGCTATTGTGCTTATTTTCTTATAGACGAAGTGAGTTTTGTGAATAATTGGTCGTAGTGCATTGTTCCTTCGTCAGCTTTTGTAATTGATGTGTACAGATTCAAAGGAATTTCTTTGTCTTCAAAAACAAAAGTTTTTCCGTTTAATGCAAGAATTTTGTTTACAATTGATTCTGCGTATGTAATGTCTTCACTATTTGTCAAAAGAGCAAATTCATCTGCCCCAAATCTAAAAACAATGTCTTCATCGCTACTGCAATCTAACATGCGTTTCATTGTTTCAGAAAGTGCCAAATCGCCTGCTTTTCTTGAAATTTCATTAATAGGAATTAAACTTTTAATGTCGCAACAAACAAAATAACATTTTTTTCTCTGGATGATTAAATCATAAAATTGTGAAATATCAACTGTTCTTCTCATAAATAATTCTCCTTGATTTTGAAAGAAACCTGTAATTTGTGGAAAAAGTTCCGGGATTTTTTTTCTTTCCGAGTATTTTTCCTTAAATTCAGATGGTGTGCAATTCCAAACACTATAAAATGCTCTGGTAAATGCTTCGTGACTTGAGTAACCGTATTCCACGGCAACATCCAAAAGGCTCAAAGAAGGTTTTGTTATCATTAATTGACTTGCTTTCATTATTCTGCGTCTTACAATGTAATCATGCACAGAAAAATGAGTAAAATATTTAAACGTTTTTTCTAAAGATGATTTAGACGCAAAACAGTTTTTTGCAATATCTTCAGTTTTAATTTCGTTATTCAAATTTTGCTCAATAAAAGAAAGCGAATTCATCAAAAAAGATAAATTATCCATTCTTAAACCTCATCAGTAATTTTTTCGACGTCGTTACAAATTGATTACCTTAATCAATTCAAGCTTAATATGAGAATACACTTTAATTGTAAATGAAATTTGATTTTTTGAGTAAAAATTGTACGAATAAATTAAACATATAAAGAAAAAACATCGAGCGAAAAAGGCTCCCGTGAATAACCGTACTTATGCTCCGCCGAGAGCCCTCGCGCTTCGCTTGAGTGAATATATCGAACAGTTTTATCGGGCTCAATGCTACGCAAAGCACGAACATTCACTCCGCCTTTTTCAGACAATTTTTTATATGTTTACTTTATCGAATTTACCCGGAATTTTTAAATGAATTTTACATATAACAACGTTTGTTTTTAGATATTTCGCGCCTGTTTAGATAAATTGAACATTTATAAATAGTTTATTAAAAAATAGATTTTGCGCGAGCGAACGGAGGTTGGGGCAAAAATACTCTGCTTGTGGCAGCCACTAAGTGGCTGGTTCTATAGTTTCTATACCACAAGCAGCGTGTAGGGGCGTCGTACGAGACATGATAATTAACAAATACATTTTTACGACGCCATAAGCGGGAGCAATTATAAATTGTTTTTTTACTCTTAGATTTTATTGTTTAATTTAATCCTAGATTTTTCTTACATAAATCGTTGATAATACATTCGTCGCATTTTGGATTTTTGGCGGTACAAACATAGCGGCCATGTAACAAAATCCAGTGATGTGCATCTTTTAGATATTCTTCTGGAATTCTTTGTAACAAACTTTTTTCCACAGTTTCGGGAGTTGTTCCTTCTGCTAAACCGATTTTGGGGCTAACGCGCAAAAGATGAGTATCTACGGGCATTGTTGGTTTATTAAAAATTACGTTTAAAACAACATTTGCGGTTTTTCTTCCAACGCCTGGCAATTTTTGTAAGTCATGATGATTGTCTGGCACCGTAGAATTAAATTCGGCCACCAAAATTTTACTTAATTCAATGATGTGTTTTGACTTGGATTTATACAAACCAATCGATTTTATAAAATCAATCAGTTTTTCTTCTCCAA
>SUWN01000075.1 GCA_015061465.1 Treponema bryantii
GTTGATAATTGATAGAACTTTTTAATAAAATGAAAAAAGGTTCTATACCACCGTAGTGTATGAAATTTTCTATATCACTTGGATAAAAAGGTACATTTATTCCAATTGCTCTATTTTGAAAGTCAACATATTCAGGTTCGTCACTTTGTGCAAAAATAAACGTTGAACAAAAACAAACGAATAAACTCAAAAACAGTTTTTTCATTTTACAGTATCTCCTTATAAAAAAGTGATGAACTAAATAGTTCGTTCAATTTTATATAAAAATAAACAAAAGTCAAGAGAAACTTATTTTTGTTTTAATTTCATTACACCGTAGCCTTTAATTTTTTTGTTTGAAGCTGCGTAACTACGATGAGAAACGCCTTCACTTTCGATTGCGTCAATAAAATAAACTGTGTCGCCCTGAATCTTTTCAAAGATACCAACATGGTCAATTTTGCCATTTGAATAACTAAAGAAAATTAAATCTCCCGGTTGTGGAGAGTAGGTGCGTTCTGTGTATTGTGAATACAAAGTTGCCGCAGTTGCATCTGTAAATGGTAATTTATATTTTGTGTTTTGAACACCAATTTTATAACAATTTATAACCATTCCAGAACAATCAACTTTTATAGAACGTATAAAATCTTGTTTTCCATATCCGTATTCTGCATTTGCTTTTACATATTCTTTTGCATATTCAAGTGCTTTTAAGCGTACATATTCGAGCGTGTTTTTATCGAGGTTTTCAATGTCTTCAGCAGATTCTTTGTCTTGTGTTTCGTCTTTATTTTCCTTGTCAGCGGGTTCTTTTGGTTTTTCAGGTTGTTTAGGTTCTTCTTCTACAATAAAAATAAAATCATCAAGAATGTCGATTATCTCGCAACTTGAAAACATAAAAAAAGAAATTAAAAATAAAATAAAGACTCTTCTCATAAGAACATTATACAATATAGATTTTGAACTTGCGAGAAAATTTTACTTACTTATAGCTGAACCATACTTTCATTTGATTTATTCCGCGATTGCCCCAAGTGTAATAAGGAACAGCTTTTATTTTTGTTTTAATGAATTTTGGTTTTTCAAAGGAATATAAATCTTCATCTTGAATTATTTTGTAACCGTCAATTAAAAGTGGAGTAGTTCCGCTAAGTAAATCTTGTTCAAAAGGTAAAACCTTGATTTTTCCGTTTGTGTTCACGCACAAAGAAAGAATATCCTCGTAGTTGTCTACGCTTTCCATACAATAAACTAACGGACCTCGGCAAATTGCAACATTTCCACTTAAGTCTGGAATTTTTGTAGAAGGGTAAACAAAATAAGGATTAGAATCCAACTTCAATAAAATTTCATCGCCTTTACAAATACTAATGTAAGCGTAACCATTTTTTAATTCATAAGTTCCTTTTTTTCCATTTTTTGTGATTGTGAATTTTTTGCTCCAACTTGGAATCCTAATTGCAAATTCGCTATTTTGATTTTTTACATCGCAAACTTCAAATTTAACATCGAATTCATAAGGATATTTTGTTTTACAAACAATTTGATTTCCGTTATTAAAATTGATTTTTCCGTCTGCGTACAAATGGCAAAAAGAAGTTTTATCGTTTTCACCGTACGCGTATTGAGCAAATGAAGAAATTAATCTTGCAACATTTGGTGGACAACACGCACAAGCATACCATTGTGGACGTTGTGGTAAATCGTGTTTATGAGTTTGAGCAACGCCAGCAATTCCTGGAATAATTTCTAACGGATTTACATAGAAGAATTTTTTTCCATCAAGTTGCATTCCTGCAAGAACCGTGTTATAAAATGCTTTTTCCATAACATCTGCATATTCATTATTTACGTCCATTTCTAACATTTTGGAAGCAAAAAACATCAAACCAATGCTGGCACAAGTTTCGCAATATGCAGTGTCGTTTGGTAAATCATAATCAACGCTAAAAGCTTCCCCGTGAACTGTAGAACCAATTCCGCCTGTTATATACATTCTTTTTTGTGTAATGCTGTGCCATAATCTTTTACAAGCGTTTTTTAATTCTTCATCATCAGTCAAACCTGCCAAATCAGCCATAGAATCATACAAATAAACTGCTCTAACAGAATGCCCAGTTGCATCAGATTGTTCCCGAACAGGTTTTGCATTTTGCGCATATTCACCGTTATCAGGAATTGAATTCCAAACAGACCAAGTTCGTTTTGCTTTTTCATCTGCAAAAAAGTGAGGATTTTCACCACGAACGTTTATAAAATGCTCAGCTAGTTCTAAAAAATGTTTATTTTTTGTAGTTTTGTACATTTTTAGCAAAGCCAATTCAACTTCAGGATGACCGGGATAAGCTTGAAACAAAAACGAATCTTTATTCATAAAAACTGAAAAAATGTGTTCAGCGTTTTTTTCCATAACTTCTAATAAAGTGTCTTTTCCTGTTGCTTCGTAATAAGCACAAGCGGCTTCCATCATGTGTCCGGCACAATAAAGTTCGTGTCCTTCGTGAAGATTTGTCCAACGTTTATCAGAATCTTTTATTGTGTAATAAGTGTTCAAATATCCATCTTTGTCTTGCGCGTTTTTTATAATACAAATCAAATCATCTGCAATTTTTTCTAATTCTTTATCAGGAAAAACAACGAGCGAATAAGCAACCGCTTCTAACCATTTGGCAGCATCGCTATCTTGAAAAACCATTCCATAAAAACCATCGTCCACATCTAGATTCAAAAGCGCTTTTCCAGCATTAATAAAATTTTTTATAACGTGACTTTTTTCCGCACCTTCAGCATTGTCATTAAGCACTTGATATTGATAAGGAAGAACAACGTCTTTAATCAATTTTTGATAATTAGAAATAAATCCATCTTGCGAAGAAAAAGATTTTAAGTTGATTTGATTTTGAATTTTCATAAAAAAACTCCAGACAAAAGAAAATGATTTTTATATATTCAATTTTATCCGATTTTTGCTATAATTAAATAGATTTTTTACGGTTTTATATGGAGAATTATCTTGAATAACGTAATCATAAATAATTTGATTTTGCCGCAAGTTTTAGAATGTGGATTTTTAGCAACCACAAATCCATTTTTTCACGTAAGAAGAACAGCAAAATTTCATGTAATGATTTTTGTAACAGAAGGATGTATTTATGTTACAGAAGACAAAACTGATTACGAAATAAAAGCGGGACAAATTCTATTTTTAAAAGCAGGCATAAATCATTACGGAAAATACGAAATAAAAAAAGGAACAAAATGGTTTTATGTTCATTTTGATTTAGAACAAGGAACTGTACAATCTAAAACAAAAATCCTAGTTCCCAAAAAAATTGTAGAAATGAACGGAACAATAATCGAAACAAAACTAGAGCAATTAATTCAATCATTTTATAAAAATTCGAAAGAAAAAGAACTCTCAGATTACCATACTGAAAACATACTACAGTTAGCTCGGTCAAAAGAGTTCTTACAAAAAAAAGATAATTTATTTGGTGAAAAAAATCAAGAAGCAAATAAAAATTTAAGTAACTTAGAAAAAGAAATTTTAAATAATGGAGCATTAAAACCTGATGAATTTTTGAAAAAAATTCAAGAAATTATGAATATAGAAGAAAAATGGAATTGTAATATAAAAATGCTAGAAATATTAAAAGAACTTTGTTTTTGGAAAAAAGAAATAAAACCTCAAAAAATATCATTGGCTACAAAAATTGCCTTGTATTTAGAAACTTTAGATAATCAGGAATTTAATGCGCAAAAAGTTTCAGATTATTTTTGCTTAAGTTACAAACATTTAGCAGCAACGTTTAAAAAAGAAAAAAATATTTCTATGCAACATTATCACCAAAAAATTAGAATAGAAAAAGCGTGCAAATTATTACGAACAACAGTTTTGTCCATTTTTGAAATTGCAAATCAAACTGGCTGGAATGACCAACTATATTTTTCTAGATGTTTTAAAAACACAATGGGAATGAGCCCCACCGAATACCGAAATTTGCCGCTTACTTATTAAAAATAACTTCTTCGGCTTGCAAAAACGCTCTCATAATATCATTTTCGTCGTA
>SUWN01000028.1 GCA_015061465.1 Treponema bryantii
CCAAGATAATATTTGCCTTTTGAATCAATTACACAGTAATAATCTTCGCCATCTTTTACTAAAACAGAATCTTGCGCAATTGTTTCTTGACTTTCTTTTATAATTTCCATGTTTACGTTGTCAATTATAACTAATTTTACAGTTGCGTTTCCTTCTGTTTCACCAGCAATTGCAATATAGTTTTCGCCAGTTTCATAAATTGTTCTGTTACGAATTACAGAAACAGGAGAGGATTTAATTATTTCACCATTTTGTGTGTTGAATTTTACTAAACGAGAGAGAAGATTTTTTTCATCACTTAAAATAATACCAAATTCTGATGGAACTCTTGCATTTTCTGCTTCTTTTTGCTGAATTTCTTGCTGGTCTTTTGCAATTTCTTTACGTTCATTTTGTGCTTCTGTTTGTTTTTTATCGGCAATTGCTTGTTGAACAGCTGCATCTTTTTTTGCTTCATCAGTTTTTGTTTGTTGTTCTTCTTGTTTTTGTTCTTGTTCTTTTACAGCTTGTTGTTTTTCTTTTGCTTCTTGTTGAGCTTGTTTATCGTTTGGATTTGCATCCGCTTTTTTTTGTGCTTCTTCAGCTTCTTTTTTTACTTCTTGGGTTTTTTGTTTTTCTTCGTCTAATTTCTTTTGTTCTTCAACAGCTTTTTTCTGTGATTCTTGTGCTTTTTCAGCTGCTTTTTCTGCTTCGCGTTCTTTTATTTCAACCATATCTTTACGACTTTGAACGTTTTTATCATCATCTTCTTGCATTGAATCAACAACTTTTGAATCACTAATAACAGAAGTATCTACAGTTGAAAGTCCACCGTTTACATCATTTAATGGAATTACGATTTCTGATTTTCCAGGCCAATCTTTATAGGTTACAGAAAGACCACAGTTTTCTGCAGAAAGATTTTTTGTTACAACATCTTTATATTTTGATTTGTAAACATCAAGATTTCCTCTGTAAACTGCATTGTAAACTGTGATAAATACTGCAAGAGTATCTGCATCTTTTTCTGAATATCCGTAAGCACTTGATAAATATGCACTGATAATTCTTCTTAAGTTTTTAATATGATCAACTGTTGCGTCTTTTCCTATAAAAAGAATATCTGCATCTAGTTTGCCTTTTTCAGCGGGATCAACTGCGTGAATAACGTAGTATTTATTTTTATTTCCTACATCAGAAAATGATTCTTTTTTAATTGACGAACCAAGCCCCGAACCAATTCCTTTAATTGCATCAATTGTTTCAATTACTTTGTGAGGTCCAGTGTAGTTGATAAATTCGATTGTTTCATTTCCTGTGATTTGTAATTCTTTTTCATTAACTTCATTTGCAAAAACTGCTGATGAAAAAATCAATGAAAGTACAAACAAAATAGATAATTTTTTCATAATTCACACCTTCAGAAAAAAATTATGGTGATTTTCACCTAATATAATAAAATATTATAACACAGGTTTTTCATATTTGCTATTTTTTTTCTATTAATGTTCTATAAAAAAAGACCTCAAAGCAAAAACGCCTTGAGGTCTAATTTAGGGTTTATTACAAATCCTAAAAACGGCCGAGTCAAGGGCTTGAACGAAGTGTCCCTTGACCGGACGTATTAAAAAGACTAATTCATTTTAAGTAGAGAAATTAGTATTTACCATCTACTCGTGGAGTGTTTGAATAATAATCTTCAACCTTGTCTTTTGATGCAACTACCATGAATCTATAAGAAACACTTGTATCAAGATCTTTAACTTCATATTCGTAAGTTAATGAATCAACTAAGCTTTCTTTTATATCTTTAGATTGCATAACTTTATTGTCATCTAAATAGTTAATGTAACAGCCAGCTTCTGGTTTATTTTTTGCTGGAGTACCGAAAACATCTATTTTTGTCCATACAACATCTGCTAAATTTTGGTTGATATGTTGTTCTCTCATATACAATGTGTATGTTACACCAGTTTCTGGTTTTTCACTACCATCATATTGAACAGGAACTTCATAATCATATCCTTCTAATTTTCCTAAAACAGGAATTAAACTTGATGTATCTTTCTTAAATGTTACTGTAATTAATCCTTTTTCGCTTTCTAGAGCATCATCATCCCATTGAGCAGAAATAAAAGGTTCATATTCAATTCCGTTTACATCTTCTGTTGCAGTAATTTGTACATATTCAATTTTTGCTTTAGATTTACCAGTTACCTTGTCAGTTTTTACAACTTTGTAAGCATAAACTCCATCAGCTAAATCATCTTCTTTATAGATTGCTGTGTAGTTTACATCTTCGCTAACATCGTCTTTTTCCATGTTAAGAGTTGCTACTTCTCTCCAATTTGCTGTATCAAATTTCCATGTAATTGAACTTACGTCTGTTTCAACATTTGAAATTGCTTTATACAATTTGTATTCGTAGTTTCCAACTGCATTTGTTTCAGAGTTTGTATCATTTACATTGATAATTACATCATTAACAATAGCAATAACTTCATTAGTAGAAGCGAATGTTAATTTATTATCATATTTTTCAATAGAAATTGTTGGAGCAACAAATGTTCCATATGTCATTTTAACAGGAGCTGAAATTACATAGGCTTCTTCTTTGTTATCTTCTTTTGTAGTTACAAGTAAATAAACATTTGTATCAACTTCTTCATCTTTTGTATAAAGATAGAATGTTTCTCCATTTGTGTTATTTTCTGTAACTAAGTTTGCCATCAAATTTTCTGTTGTATCAAAGTCAGCAAAGAATGGTGTTTGATTGTCTGTTGTTGGTTTAGAAAGTTTGTAAACACCTGTAATTGCTACGTTATCAGATGGTAATGTAATTGTCCATTTAATATCGTTTGCAACATTATCTGCATCATATGTATCTTCTGCACCAATTACAGTAGCTGTTTGCGAAGTTGCTAATACAAATTTATTAAGTTCTTTTGTGCTTGGGTTTGCTTTGTAGTTAGTTCCATCTGTTACAACTAAAGTATATACATAATTTTTTGTATTATCTTCAATTACGTCATCAACAAAAAATTTAGATTTTGTGCTATCTGTAGCCTTAATAGTACTGTCAACTAAAGTATATTGTTTAGATGCTTTTTCTGAACGATAAAGTTTGTAATATTCAATAGGTGCATCTGTTCCGTTTTCTAATGTAAATTTACTAAATTCTATTCTTGCTGTTTTGCCAAAGTCTTTATATTCAGCAGAAGAAATAAGTGCACCTGAACCATTTAATGCAGAAACAACTACAGATTCTGTAGATGTTATTAATCCAGATCTTCCATAAAACTCATTCATTGCTTCTACTATTACATTAGCTGTATATGTACCAGCTTGTGTAACAGTAAAATCTGTATAAAGTGTTACATCATTTTTTGCAATATTATTTAATACATCGTATGTATAAACATCTTGAGTTGTTTCGAATTCATTATCAATTGTAAGCATTACATTATAAACAAGGTATGCTTTTGCTGGTAATGAAACACTGATTTTATTGTATAGGTCTTTTGCTATTTTAATATTATCTGAATTTACAACAAAATCTTTATTACCGCCATTTTTCTGTTCAAAATTTACCAAATCCAATGGATTTACATTGTAAGCAGGAACAATAGCTTTTACGGTAACTTTATCACTCATAGAATTTTGTGTTACAACAGTTCTTCCTGTAGAAGATTTACTTGTTGATTCAACATAATAACTATATTCAACACCGTCTTTGATTTCTGTGTCAATGAAACATAATGCATCATCATAATCAAATTCAAAAGAATCTACAAAGTTTCCACCTTCATAGATGAATAAAACATAACCATTTGCATTTGCAACTGGTGACCAAGAAATGAAATTAACTCCTGGATAAGCTTCTGCTTTTACTTTTGTCTTATCCAATGTCAAAACTGTATCAGTCGCTGAACTTGTTTGAATAGGTTCATTTTTACATGATACTAGGAATAAACTTGCAACAATAGAAAATAATCCGGCAAGTTTTAAAAGTGAATTTTTCATAAAACCCTCTTTATTAAATTTTTATATACAACAAACTGTTGTAAAAAAAGAACACAAACCTGAAACTTGTGTTCTAATTTTCAAAATGAAAGATTTGAAATAAAAGTTTATCTATTATATATGACAGTAATTTAGTTTTATGTCAATATAAAATGAGAAAAAATTTTGTATAAAATTAATAAATATATATTTTATAAATGAATTTTTGTAAGTTTTTTTAAAGTTTCTCTTGCGTAATCACGAGTTTTTGAATCATATTTTGAAGATAACATTGAAGTCAAAATTTCTTTTCCCATTGGGTAAAACGCTTGTCGTCCCATATAATTGCAGATTGAATAAATTGCATCACAAGAATGAATAAAAATTGAGCTATCCATAGATGGTGTTTTTTCAATCATATTTTTTAAAGTCGTTAATATTTCTAAATTTGGATCATAACCGTTTTGAGAAATTCCTTTTAGAATTGTATTTAATAATGATTTATTTTTTTCAGTTTTTAATATTTTAATGATTTGTGCATTATATTTTGCTGTTCCAAAATATGAAATTTGGGACAAAACTGATTGAAATCCTGTAGTATTTATTTCAAAAACAGAATAGGGAAGTCTTGTTCCAAAATTACTTTGTGTTTTTGTGTCAAAATATGCGTCTAGTGTGTAAAATATCTCATCTTCCCAAATCAATTCTTGTTTTCCGTAAAATCCATTTTGTAATTGCAATAATTTTTGTTCGTTTTCATCTTTGTTTTCAAAATCTATAAATAAATATGAATATTCATCAGCTGTTGTTTTAAATTTGTTTTTATTTATTTCTTTTTCAAAATTATTTTTTTTGAGAACTGATTGTGCTGTTTTGAATGCATTTATTGTCCAGTTTTTTTCAAAAATTATAAAATGATTGTTTTGTGTAAAAAGGGTATAAATATCTTTTGAATTTTGTGGCGAAAATTTTCCGCACATAAGTTCTTTTCCATAATGATTATAAAAATGAATTGTACTGTCGTTTGCAAGAAAAAATCCATTTTCATTTGAATCACAATAATTAATTTTTGGATTTGAATCTAAATAATATGTTTTATAAGGATTACCTGTTTTTAGATTGATGTAAAAAACTTGAATATCTGTGGATTTTTTTTCAATATACATAAAATCATCTTTTTCAGAATCAACAATTACAAAATTTGAAATACAATTAGGATTTTTTGTATGAACCCATTTATTTACAGCAAGTTTTTTTTCTACAGAAAAAAGACCCGTATTTCCATCTGAAAACCAAAGTAAAATTCCTTCTTTTGTTGTATATGCATTTTTTACAAAACCTGTAAATGTTATTTCTTCCAAAATTTCACCATATTTTGAAATTCGTAACGCGGTAGATTTTCCATTTTCTGTTTTTTCTAAAAAGACAATAAAACTTTCATCTGGTAAAAGCTGAATTCTGTAATCGTTTTGATTTTCAGTTTGAATCTTCCATTTTATAATTCCATTTATTCCAAAACATAAAACGCAATTTTTTCCTTGAACAAAAAATCTTCCATCGGGTGAACTAACTGGTTTTTGTGTAATTTGAAAATCTAATTTTTTATTCCAGATTTCTCCACCACTTGGATTTAATAAATGAATTTTTGTTCTTTTATCAGATGCAACACAAACAAAATCTTCTTTTAAAACTGAATAAAGTGGTTCTGAAAATTTATGAAAATATGTCTCCCATAATAAAGTGCCTTCGTTTGATAATGCAATTAAATTTTTTGCGTCGGTAGTAATAATAAATCCATATGAAGTTTTTTGTGGTTCTTGAATTACTTGCCCCGGAATTACATAAGACCAAGAGGCATTTATTGAATTTAATTCATACGGATTTTGCGCAAAAATATTTAGAGAAAACAATCCTATCAAAAAAAACAAAAACACTTTTTTCATAAAAAATCCTAAAATCCTAATTTTTTAATTTTAAATAAACTAAACTTTCTATATGGCTTGTATTTGGATAAAAATCCAATAAATAAGTTTTTTGAATTTCGTATCCATTTTCTAAAAGTTCCTTTATATCTCTTGCTTGAGTTGTTGGATCACAAGAAAGTGAACAAATATAAGGAATTTTACTTTTACACAAATAATTTCTAACTTCTTTTTCCATTCCTGAACGAGGAGGGTCAATCACAACTGCGTCAAATTTAGGACAAAACGAAGCGCAAGTTTTTACCCAATTTTCGCCACTTAATCCATAACTTACGTGAGGAGTTTCTTTCATATTTTCTTCTGCAAAAACTAACGCGTCTCTGTTATGTTCTACAAGTGTTACATTTTGATATTTTTTTCCTAAAAAAGCAGAAATTGAACCACAACCTGCGTACATATCCAAAATATTTTGACCACCAGGCAATAAATCAACAATTAGATTAATTACTTTTTGGTAAACATGTAAATTAGATTGAAAAAATCCTCTAACATCAAAAGAAATATCTTTATCTAACAATTGAACTGTGACTTTATTTTCTTCTGAAAGAATTGTTCCTGCAAAATAATTTTTTTGTTTAGGTTTATTTTTTTTATTAGATTTTGTATAAACTTGTTCATTTTTTTTGACAGTTGGATTACTTAAAAACACTTTTTTTTCACTTTTTATACAGTTTGAACCAAAAACTTGAATTCTTCCTTGTGGTCGATTTTCAAATTTTGTGTTTTTTAGATATTTATTGATTTGTTCATCTGCACATTCACATTGAGTGATTGGAATAATAGTATTAGATTTTTTTTCAGATAATCCACCGTTATTCAATTGAAATCTAGAACGATAATTAAAATCTGGTCCATCAATTAATAAAACATTTCCTTTTATATCAATTTTATTTTGAAGAAAAATATCTTCTAACATTTGAATTTTTAGTTGTTTTTGATAATCACTTTGGATATGCATCATATTACAACCGCCGCAACTTGTGTAATATTTGCATTTTGGTTCAACTCGGTAAGGAGATTTGCTTTCTATTTTTACAATTTCTGCATTGTCATAATCTTTTTTGTGTTGTAATATTTTAACTGTTAAAGTTTCGTTAGGCATAGAAAAAGGAATAAAAATTGTTTTTGAGTCGAACTTTGCAATTGTATCGCCGCCAAAAACTGTCTTTTCTGTGTTTACTGTGATTGTTTCCATAACAATACATTTTAACAAAATACATATTTTATGTTAATGGCTATTTATTTTTTCTGAGGTTTGTTATGCAACTTAAAAACTATGTTTTTACTACATCTGACAACGTAAAATTGAATGTAAATCGTTGGCTGCCTGATGCTGAAACTGAAATAAAAGGTGTAATTTTATTTCATCATGGATTAGCCGAACATTCATTAAGATACGACAGATTTGGTTCAATTTGTGCAGAAAATGGCTATGTTCTTAATGTATATGATATGAGAGGTCACGGAAAAACTTGTGAACTTAATAATGCAATTTATGGAAAACTTGCTGATAAAAACGGTTTTAATAGAGCTTTACAGGATTTTGAAGAAGTAAAAATTTCGTTAGAAAAAGATTTTGAAGGCAAAAAGATTTTTTTAATGGGGCATTCTTTTGGTTCCTTTATTCTGCAATCATATTTACAATCAGATTCTGAATCACGATTTTCAAATGTTGCAGGCATTGCATTTTTAGGAAGTACAGGTCCAAATCAGCTAATTGTAAAACCTGGATATGTAATTTCTTCACTAGTTAGAAAAATCAAAGGAAACGATTATATTTCAAATGCTATTTATAAAATAATTTTTGGAAGTTACAATAATCGTACAAAAAATGAAAAATCTAATTTTGCATGGCTTACTACAAATGAATTTGCTGTTCAAATGTACGAATATGATGAATGGTGTGGAAAAACATTAACTGTATCTTTTTATAACGATATGATTGGTGCTTTAAAAACAATTCATTCAAGAAAAAATCTAAAAAAAGTAAAAAAAGATTTGCCTTTATTGATTCTGTTTGGTTCAGAAGACCCTGTAAGCAACTACGGAAAATTGATTAAAAAACTCTACAACATTTATAAAAAACTTGGCGTAAAAGATATGCAAATGAAAGAATATATTGGTTGTCGCCACGAAGTTTTAAATGAAAAAATAAATGAAACTGTAGAAAATGATATTTTTACATGGTTACAAACATTATGAATTTCACCTGCTACAACACAACGCTTTGTTATTTAGAAAAAGATGATTGCTATTTGATGCTACATCGTACAAAAAAGAAAAATGATGTAAACAAAGATAAATGGATTGGTCTTGGCGGAAAATTTGAATATGGCGAAAGTCCTGAAGAATGTGTGAAACGGGAAGTAAAAGAAGAAAGTGGACTTGTTTTAAACGATTTTGTTTATAAAGGAATAGTCACATTTGTTTCTGATGATAATTTTTATGAATTCATGCATTTGTTTTGGAGCGATAATTTTTCTGGACAAATTATTTCTTGCGATGAAGGAGAATTAGAATGGATTCCAAAATCAAAAATGAATGAATTACCTCAATGGCAAGGTGATGAAATCTTTTTAGATTTAATGCAAAAAAATATTCCTTTTTTCTCTCTAAAATTAGTTTATAAAAATAATAAATTGTGCCAAGTTTTATTAAATGGAAAAGATTATGACTATTAAACTAAAAAAAATTCCGTGTTTTGGAGTTGCTGGAAATTTTACAGGACATTTAGAGCAAGCTGGCGAAGACAAAGATTTTTTGACTATAAAAACAAAAGAAGCAATTGCTCCCAAAGCAATTTTTCCAACCTTTTTTCCTTGTAAAAAAGATGATTTAATTCCTTCGTATTTGAAAGTTTTTCCTTTTTCAAGTAACAAAATTTTTTATCCCAAAAAAGACGATAACTTACAAATGGAAAGTGAATGCGGTTTGATTTGTAAATTAGAATGGGAAAATAATTGTGTAACTCAAATTAAACCAATTTATTTTTGTGCTTCAAACGATTTTTCTATTCGTAAAGATGGAGCAAAAAAAATCAGCGAAAAGAAAAACTGGGGAAAAAATTCAAAAGGTATTTCCAAAAATTTAATTCCAATTGATGAATTTTCACCAGAATCTTTAATAAATGATTACAGAATTGCAAGTTACATCATCCGAGAAAATCAAATTATTGAATATGGAGAAAACAGTTTTGTAAAAGATTACAGTTATATGTACGAAAAACTGATTTTATGGATGATAGAAAAATTCAACGAACAAAAAGACGAAGGTCCAGCAGAAAATATTAATTCATATTTAAATCAAATTAATCAACCAGAAATGATTTTTATTTCTATTGGAGCGACTCGTTACACTGATTTTGGAGAACATAATTATCTTAAAAAAGGGGATAAAACAATTATTTTATTATATCCACATTTAGAATTTTCAGAAAATGATATTTTGGAACTTGTAAAAACAAGTAATTTTTCTGATAAAAGAATTTCTGTTTTAAATAATGTGATTAAATAATTGTTAAAAGAAAAAGTTCTGTAATATTGTACAAAGTATGAGCCAATGTATTTACAAAAATGGAATTAGTTTTTTTGTAACATACGCGCAAAATTACGTGAGCAAGTACAGCATTAATTACGCTAAATATTCCTAAATACAAATGTGCAAATGCAAAACAAAGACACGGAATTCCTTCGCAAATTAAAAATTTAGTTTTATTGTTTTGCATTTTTTCACAAAATCTATTTAATGCTTTTGGTAAATAAAATCTGTAAATTGTTTCTTCATAAAAAGCAGAAAAGAAAAAGTTTAAAACACAAAAAAGAATTGAACTAAAATCAGAAGGTTTTTGAATTTGAAAAAAATCCTTTTGTGTTTTTATAAATATTTTTGCAAGAAAATCTGTAAAAAATGAATTTGCAAATAATAAAATCAATGTAATAAAAAAAGTAAAGAAAAATTGTTTTTTAGATAAAGTTGAAATTTGTTTGTTATCGTAGTAAAAATATAGAGAAAGCGAAAATACAAAGAAAAATGTTTTTTGTACCGGAAAATTCCAAACGGAAAAAGCATCTTGCGGAATACTTTTTGATGTTACAAAAAACGGAGGAATAATACAAAATAATATTATTAAAGAAAAAATGATTATTTCTTGTAAATATGAATGAACTTTCATTTAATTTATGATATTATATGAAATAAAGAGGATTTTGTGTATATATTTGTAAGTATATTTTTTTCAGTTGTAATTTTATTTATATTGTACTTGATTTACTCAATTTTTAAACAAAAGATAAAATTTTATGTTACAGGGCTTGATAATGGATTTTCATTTAATGATTTGTCGCTTTTGTGGACTGTCTCTCAAATTTGTGATTTAGAAACACCTGTGAGTTTATTCTGGTCTATGCCGTCTTTAACAAAATGTATGATGCAACTTACTTCAGATATTGAAGCAAATCCTGAAAATAACACCGAAAAAAATCAACGAATAATTTCTAAACTTTTTGATTATAGAACAAAACTTCAAAACGAATCTGATTCTAAAAAAGGATTAACATCAACTCTTGCGTTAGATACAAAACAACAATTAAGAATCGTTTTTCCCGGTCATGGAGTTTTTACTTCAAAATTATTAAACAATGGCCATGAATTAATTATTGAAGTTCCTCGCCAAAAAGATATGATTACAATTCCTGCTGACCAATGGGTTGGTAGCGTTATAAGTGTTTATTTGTGGCGAAAAGGTGATGCTCGTTACGTTTTTGATACACTTGTATTAAAAAATGGAATCTTTCTAGGTCAAACAGCTTTATTTTTAAAGCATTCGTACAATCTTGTTAGAACTCAAAAAAGAAAATCTGTAAGAGCTCAATGTCAAATTGATGCTTTATTATACATCATTAAAGAAAAAGTTATTGATTACAGCATAATTGAAACTCAAAATGGATACAAATGTGTTTTGGAAGATATTTCTGAAGCAGGAGCCTTAATTAGAATTGGTGGAAAAGGTGTTCAAAATATTCAGATAAAGATTCAGTTTACAATTAATAACATGTTAGTTGTGATGTTTGGAATTGTCAGAACTGTTGAATTCAATCAAGAAACAAATCAATCTTTATTACACTTTGAATGTATTCATATTGAACAAGAAATGCGCAACGAAATTTTAAGATACGTTTACAAAATGCTTCCTGAACATGAAAAAGAAGTTTTACAAGCGCTAGACATGACTGATGAAGATGAACAAAATGATGAAACAGTAGTTCATAAAGAAGAAAATGTTGAAGAATTGCCAAAGATGATAGATAATGAAGTTACTACATCAGTAAGTAAAGTTCCTGTTGCTGATTCTGAAATTATCGATGATACAATTTCAATTTTTTAATTAATAAAAAATTTGGAGGCGTGATATGAAAAAATATTTGATTTCTTTTATTTTGTTTTTTACTCTTTTTTTACTAAATGCTCAGGATTTAAAAGTTCAATTTTTAAAAGGAAGTTTAGCAGAAAAAACAAAAGTTGTTAGAGAAGCAACTGTAACAGAAGGCAAGTGGATTACGCAAAATGCCTTAAAATTCATTAATGAAAATAAAAATATTTTAATAAATGATAGAGATTTTGAAGGATTTACAGTTGCAACTGTTCTTTCTATCCAAAATGAATATGTTACAAATTTGAATGAAGAAGAAAAAAATATTTTAATAAATCAATTATCACAATTTTTTGTAGATTTTGATTATTCTGACACTGTTCAAATTTCAATTTTGTCAAAAGTCTCTACATTAAAAGATTGTCTTTCTATCCAACCATTTGTAAATGTAATAAATGAATATATTTCAGATTTAAAAAATAAATCTTCCAAAACTAATGTAATTAACGTTGTTTTAGATTCATTAAATCAAATTGGAGATAATAATTCCTTCAAGTTTTTATACAATTGTTTATTTGAAAAACAACTTTCACAATATTATCCACAAATTGAATCTGTAGTTGTAAATTTAATTCCAATTTCAATGAACGAAGTTTTGCAGCTTGTTTATTGTAAGAATTTTGTTCATATTGAAAAAATTTTTACATTAATTAACAAAAATGATAAAATTTCTCAAAAAACTTTGTCAGAAATTGCAGAAAATGTGTTAAATGAATCTATATTATTATTAGAGAATTCTACTAATGATAATGAAGATGCAATTACAAAAATTCAAATGGATTGTGTAAAAATTCTTGAATCAAATAGTTGGACAAAAGCGTCAAAATCCCTTATCAATTATTTTGGTTGTGTTAAGGAATTATACAATTCATCTAAAATTTCTGAAGTTGATTTTATTAGTGTGATTAAAGCGTTAGAATCAATAGCGCCGCTTGATGCTATAAAACCATTGACAAATTACTTAGTAGAATTAAACAGCAGAGTTGAACAAAATCAGGAATATTCTGAACAAATTGCTCTTGCTGTTGTAAATACACTAGGTGCCATTGGTGATAAAGCAGCATTTGATTCTTTGCTTTCTGTAACTTATCTTACTTATCCTGAATCAGTTTTAGCTGCTGCACGCAATGCATTAGCTAAACTTAAATGGTAACAGAAAACTATTGTAAAAAAACTTTATTTATTTCAGTTTTAATTTGTCTCTTTGTATTTTATTCCGGATTCTTTGAAATTCCGCCACGAAATCCGCTAAAAACAATTATTCCGCAAGAAAAAATAAATTTTATTAGCGGAGAATTGATTAGTTCCCCTGTAAAATCATCATCACAAAGATTTTATATTGCGTCGCTAAAAGTGAATTACGTTCAATCTGTAGAAAAAATAAAATCATCTTCAAGTGGAATTCAACAGATTTTTATTCCAACTGAAATGGCAGAAGTATTTATGCCTGGAAAATTGTATTCCAATGTAAAAAAAGAAAATGCATTTTTTTACGAAAAAGGTGGTTTTTATTCATTTAGCGGAAAAATGACGAATGGAATTTTTTTTGTAGAAAAATGTAAATCTTCATTTTGGAAAAAAACATTTTGGGGAAAATTAAATTATTTTAGAGCGTTGTGTCGCCTTGAATTAAAAAGAATGTTATTTTCGTGGGGAAGTGCAGGCGGATTATTTCTTGCTTTGATTTGTGGTTCAAGAGAATATATTCCAATCGATGTGCAAAACGCGTTTAAAAATTCCGGATTGTCACACATTTTAGCATTATCAGGAATGCATTTATCTTTATTTGGCGGAATTGCAACATTTTTTGGAAAAAAATTAAAAAACAGAAACTTTGAAATTATTTTTAAGACTATTTTATTATCATTTTTTATTTGGTTTGCAGGCCTTTCTCCATCACTTTTACGAGCATTTATTTGTAATATTTTTATTATTGCTCAAGTACTTTCTGGTGCAAAAAAACTTGATATGGTTTTAATTTTATGTTTTTCTTTTTTATTTCAAGCAATGATTTCTCCAACAGATTTATTTAATATAGGATTTATGTTTTCTTACGGTGCGTTATTTGGAATTTTACTTACAAGCGAATTTATAAAAAAAAGAATATCATTTATGTTTCCAAAATTTTTGTCAGATTCTTTGTCATCTTCTGTTGGCGCTCAATTTTTAACAATTCCAATTTCTGTAAAAACTTTTGGAACTTTTACACCAATAGGGATTTTTTCTACTGTTATAGTTTCGCCTTTAGTTACATTTTTTATTTATTCAGGATTAATTTGCTTTTTATTAAGTTTAATTTTTCCGCTTTTTATTTCAACTAGTGGAATTTTTATGAATTTTTTGTATACTTTAATCACAAAAATTGTGTTGTTTTTTTCACAATTTCCACTTATAGAGGTATTTAATGCAACATCCTGATTACAATTCTCCTAACGAATTAAAGCAAGTTTTAGATGTAAACGGTTTTTCGATGCAAAAAAAATTTGGTCAGAATTTTTTAATAAATGCTGATGCCAGAAAAAAATTGATTGATAACCTTGATATTGATGAAAATTCTGTTGTTTGGGAAGTTGGTCCAGGTCTTGGTGCAATGACTAACGAAATCTTAGAAAGAGGAGCAAATCTTACTGTTTTTGAAATTGACAGAGGTTTTGCTTCTTTAATAAATCAATTTTTTGACGATTATTCACAAAAAGATAAATTTAGAATTGTTGAAGGAGATGTTTTAAAAACTTGGAAAAAACATCTTGAAAATTCACAACTTCCAGATAGATTTTTTGGAAACCTTCCTTACAATATTGCCGCAACAATTATTGCAGATACAATTGAAAACAATGTTCGTTTTGAAAAATGCGTGTTTACAATTCAAAAAGAAGTTGCTCAAAGAATGACTGCAAAACCTGGAACTGAAGATTATTCATCTTTTTCAGTTTTGTGCCAGTGGGCTTATGATGTTAAAAATATTTTAGATTTATCAGGTGCAAATTTTTGGCCAAAACCAAACGTTGCTTCTCGCGCTGTCTTAATGACAAAAAAAGAAGATTTTCCAAATTGTAAAGATCCAAAGTTGTTTGTAAAAATGCAGCGAAGTTTGTTTACTTCTAGAAGAAAAACTGTAAGAAACAATTTGGAAAAATTTTTGCAAAGTAACGACAAATGTTTACAAGTTTTAGAAAAAGCTCAAATTGACCCAATGAAAAGAGCAGAAGTTCTGACTTTGCAGGAAATGCTACATTTAAGTGACGTTATTTTTGAAATGAATACGTACGGTCAAGGCACGCTTTGCTCAAGGCCTTGACTCGTCCGTTTTTAGGGGTTGTATTAACCCCTAAATTAAAACTGATTTTTATGGGAGAATAAATTATTTTATGAATATTGCTGAGAATTTGAAAGAAATAAATAATAAAATTTCTGATGTAAAAACTCAATTTAATATAAATCGCAATGTAAAATTGATGGCTGTAAGTAAATTTCATACAGTTGAAGAAATTGAAATTGCTATAAATGCAGGTCAAAATCTTTTTGGTGAAAACAGAGTTCAAGAAGCTTGCGAAAAATTTGAAATTTTATTACAAAAATATCCGCAAATAGAATTACACATCATCGGAAATTTACAAACAAATAAAGTCAAAAAAGCGGTTCAAATTGCAAGTTGTATTCAATCTGTAGATTCAATTAAATTATTAGATGAAATTGAAAAACAGTGTACAAAAATAGACAAGGTTATAAAAATTCTATTTGAAATTCACACAGCCGAAGATTCTAAATCTGGTTTTACTTCAATAGACGAATTAACAAACGCCTTTGAATTATTTGTAAGTGGAAAATATCCACACATAAAACCATGCGGATTTATGACAATGGCGCCATTTACAGAAGACAAAGAGCAAATTAAAAAATCTTTTTCAACACTAAAAAATATTGCAACTGAGTTTCAAACAAAATATAATCAATATGACTTATCAGAATTGTCGATGGGAATGTCTGGTGATTTTGAAATAGCAATTCAAGAAGGTTCAACTTTAGTTCGAGTTGGAACTGCAATTTTTGGAAAAAGGGATTATTCAAAATAGTGAAAATTAATAAATTTATCTTAAAAATTGTTTTTTTCTCATTTATTTTTAATTTTTGTTCACCTTTATTTTGTGAAGACACAACTCCTAAACCTTACACAGATGAAGAATTTTCACAAGTTGCAAAAGACATCAGACGGTTCGAAATAATCACACTTGGTTCAATGCCATTTGTTACACTTGATACAATGCTTGTTTATTCTGGAATTAAATATTTTGAAACTAATAAATTTATAAGTCCGTTTGCAAATGCCGCAGATGGTGGTTACACAAAAGAAGAACAAAAAAAACTTTTATTAACTTCACTTGGAATTTCCGTTGGAATTGCTGTTACAGATTTAATCGTACAAATTGTAAAACGTAACAAAGTCTCTAAAACATCTAGAGAATCAGCAAGTGGACTTCAAATTATTCCTATAGAAGAAGATCCGGACGCAGTAAAAATTCAACTTGAAGAAAAAACAAACTTACAAACAGAAAATCAACTTCAAGATTCACAAGAAAATGATTCAACACAAAATATACAAAATGAAGTAGTTGGAACTGAATTTATTGAAGATGAAATTGAATTTTTGGAATAATTTTTGAGGAAAAAATGGCGATTTTTAGTGTAAAAGTTCCAAAAGAATACAATAAACAAGAACGTTTAGACAAATACATTGCATCTCTTCCAAATGGAATGAATCGTTCCAAATTAAAAAGTGGTGTTTGTGAAATCTTAATCAACGGTAAAAAATCCAAATTATCTCAAAAAATAAAACCTAATGATCAAATTGATATTCAATGGGAAGATAATATTCCTGACGATATTTTTCCAGAAAATATTCCTTTAGATATTGTTTACGAAGATGAAAATGTAACGGTTGTTAATAAAAAACAAGGAATGGTAACTCATCCTGCTTGTGGAAATTGGGACGGAACGCTTGTAAATGCACTTTTATATCATTGGGGAAGAGAATCTATCAAACAATTAAAAGAAGGTTTAGATTCAGAAATTTTAGAAAAAAGAAGACCAGGCATTGTTCATAGATTAGACAAAGAAACTTCAGGATTAATTATTACAGCAAAAAATCGTGATAGCGAAGAATGGCTTCAAAATCAATTTAAGGAAAAAAAATCTATTCAAAAAGAATATATTTGTATTTGTACGGGCCGACCAAAAAACGGAGCAGGTGATATAAAAACTCAAATTATTCGTGACCCTAAAAATCGACAAAGATTTAAAGCTGTTACAGATACAAATGACGGAAAATTTGCAAGAACAATTTATCATTGTATTGCTTGTTACGGAAATTATTCGTTGATGAGAGTTAGAATTAAAACGGGCCGAACTCATCAAATCAGAGTTCATATGAAATATTTAGGCTGTCCAATTTTGGGAGATTCTATTTACAATAAACCAGATTCATTATTTCCAAAAGCGACGTTGATGCTTCATTCGTTTCAATTAAAAATCAAATTACCTGATCAAAATAAAAACACAACTTTCCAGACAAAAGTTCCAGTTCGTTTTAAATTGATTCAAAAAAAATTAAAAGAAAAATTTTGTAAGGATGTTTTGGCAATAAAAAAATGATAAATCAAATAAAAATACTTAGCGAACCTTCAATTCAAAATCCTTACGTTATTGTTTATAAGCCAAAAGGAATTCCAAGCGCGCCATTGTCATTAGATGACACAAACAATGTTTATTCACAAGTTGCACAGAAGTTTCCTGAATTAGACATTGTTATCGGTAAAAAAGAAATTGAACACGGTTTGATTCATCGTTTGGATACAGTTACAGACGGATTATTAGTAATTACTTCAACACAACAAGCTTACGATTTTTTTATTGAACAACAATCTATAGGAAATTTTATAAAATTTTATTCAGCTGAATGTAAAATTAATAAACAAAATTCTGAAATTTTAGAAGGATTTCCAAAAATTGATTTTGATTTATCCAAAGATTTTTTTACAATTTCATCATTCTTTAGAACTTACAAACAAGGTGGTAAAGAAGTTCGGCCAGTTATTGAAAATTCAAGTAAGTTTGCCAAAAAGAAAATGGGGAAATTAAAAGAATATTCAACAAATGTTCAGATTTTACAACGGGACTGTGATACTGTAAAAGTTGAATGTTCTATAAAACAAGGATTTAAACATCAAGTAAGATGTCACTTAGCGTGGATAGGTTTACCAATTATAAATGACTGCGTTTATAATAAAGAAAGTTTGAATGAAAATAAAGAAATTTGCTTCTCTGCTACAAAATTAAAATTCGTTCATCCAATTACAAAAGAAATTATTGAATACGAATATAAAGAATAAATACCCGGAAGGAGATTTGAACTCCTACGATTTCTCACTTGGACCTGAACCAAGCGCGTCTACCAATTCCGCCACCCGGGCAATTTGATTAAAAAAACATAACAAAAATAAAACTTATAGTCAATTAGTGTTATTTTATCTACAAAGTAAAAATTAATATAAAAACTAAAATCAAGATTGAAATTGTAAAAATATAAATCCATAATGGAAGCGATGAATCTTGTGATTTAGCTTTTGGTTCTGATTTTGAAGCAGAATGCGAATAAAAATATGGTTTATTTAATTCTACAGTTTGTTTTTGTTTAATATTTTTTGTTGGAGTGAATGCGTAGCCACAATCTTTGCAACCGTTTACAAAATCATCATTTGTTCCAACCCGCCCACAACGCGGACAGCGAACAGATGAGAAAAATCTACCACATTTTGTACAAACTTTTGCATTTTGACTTACAATTTCGCCACAGTTTTCGCAATAAAATTTGGCCTTTTTGTTATTAATATTTTTTTTCATTGAAATCAACTAATTCTAAAATTACACTTTTTGTATCTTGATTTATTGAATTTACATATCCACTATAATGAATACATTCTGAATTGCGATAAAAGGTTATGGATTTAATATAATCACCAACAAATAAATCGTCCAAATCAGAATCGCAATCAAATTCAAAAACAATCATTTCATCTTTTACTTCAATAATTTTTCCAAAAATAAATTTATCTGTTGAAGGATGATTGAATAAAATTTCTTCAGAATCTTCAAATGATGATGGAGTAGAAGAAGATGAAATTTCTTTGTTTTGAACTTTTGGAATTACATTTTGCAATTCGTTTTGCTCAACAGATTTTAAGAAACCAGAAACACCAAGTAAAACAGCTTTTTCTTCATCATCTTTATTAAATTTATCTGAAATAATTAAAATGATTTTTACGTTTTGGCTTCCGATGCTACTTTTAGAAAACTGAATAAGTGTTTTCCAGTGACGAGGATATTCTTCTGCACTTAGAATTATTAAATCTGGCTTAATTTCTTCAACATTATCTAGTGCTTTTAATAACCAAGTATAAATAATTGTATCATATCCATTTTGTTTTAAAAAAGAATCTAAAGGAGAAGTTATGTTTTCGTTATCCGAAATTAATAATGCTTTCATTTTATTATTCTGTTCCTAAGTTTACAACTGAATAATCATATATCATCCAAACTCCGTCTCTTTGGCGAACTTTGTATGTATAACTTTTTTTCTCTTTATAGTTTGGATAGCTGAACCATTCAATTACTTCAACAAAACCTTCGTTTGGAGTGTAGGAAGTTCTTTGAATTTGAAATGATTCAGGAATCGCAATAATATCGTTTTCAATACGAGATTGCATTAAATCTACTTTAAAAGATTCAAGCATTTTTTGACGTTCCAAAACAGAAACTGAATTGTATTTTCTTTTTAATGCAGGTGTTCTTTGTAACATTGATTCAACATCGATGTATAAGAAATATTGATCCCAAAGTGATTTTTGTCTTGCAATAATTGTTTGTTCAACAACTTTATCTGGAGAAATATTTTGAGGTTTTAAAATATCACTAAATTCTTCAACTGGAAGAGCAACAGAAGACGCAATTGAAGCAGAAGGTCTAACTTCTAAAGTAAGTCTATTTGAACGCAAAGAAATGTATTTTGATTTATAAAGTTCTGGATAAAAATTCAAATCTAAATAATAAACACTTGGTGAATCAATCACAACGTAATTTTTTAAGTTTTCAATAAATGAATATTCTTCACCAGTTTCTAGGGCAATTTCTCTAAAATAAACTGTTTGATTTGTTGTTCGTTTTTCGATAATTTGTGGAGTTTGTTCCAACTTTTTATTTTTTACAGTATAAACATTAAAATCCATGCTAAAACGTCTATCATCAGCAAGTTTAAATCTTAATGTTTCTGTACCGTTGTTTTTTATAGTTACATGAACGTTTATAGGCTGAGATTCAGAATCTTCACCTGCATAGTAAATTGTTCTGTTTGAATATTTGATAGAAATATCAGCATTAGAAAAATCTGGTTGCTCATAAGCAAATAATGTCTGTCCAAATACAAGTAAAACTGATATAATTAGTGAGATTTTATAGCGTAGCTTCAATGTATTCTCCTATAAATAAATTCTTTTTCTATATTATCGGAATTATACCATGAAAACATTATTATCTTCAATTGACAAATTAATATATGATTGGCCTCAAATAAAAGACGCAATGTCAAAAATTACAAATAATCAAACTTTTGAACCAATAAACATTGAAGGTTTACATGGAAGTTTCTTTTCTTATTTTGTTTCCGATTTGTGTAAAACTGCGTATATAAAAAATCTTCAGGCAATTCAATACAAAAATACATCAAAGCAAACTCCCGAATATAAAGAATTTTCTTCTGATTATTTTATTGTAGTTCCTAGTGAAAATGACGCAACAAATCTTTTTAATGATTTTAAAACAATTAATCCTGATGCAGAAATTTACGTTTTTCCTTGGTGGGGAATTGTTCCTTATAGACCGGCAGCTGTTGGGTCTGCAGTTTTTGGAAAAAGAGCTGGAGTATTATCAAAAATTTTACATAAAGATACAAATTTTAATCTAAATAATAAAACAAGAATTTTTATTTTAACACAACGAGCATTTTTAACTCCGCTTCCAAATCCTGAATATCTAAAAACTTTTTCTTTTAAGCTTAAAAAAAATGAAGATATAAATACAACAAATATCGCAAATAAATTATCAGAAATGGGTTATACAAGAGTTCCAAAGGTGAGTGTACGCGGAGAATTTAGTCTTCGTGGTGAAGTTTTGGATATTTTCTTGCCGCTAGACGAACACGCAACAAGAATTATTTTTGATTTTGATACAATTCAAGCAATCAAAGAATTTGAAACTGATACACAAGTTACAATCAATTCTAAAGAAGAAATTTTAATTTCACCATTAAAAGAAGTTATTTGGACAGAAGAATTAATTCAAAAATTAATGGAAAAATTAGATGAATATCAGGCAACTGCAATTAAAGAAGACGCTGATTTTGAAACTGATATTTTAAAAATAAATAACGTCCATTTGCCATTTACACAAAACGCACTTGATTATATGAACAATATGATTACAGAACTTTCTACAAAAGGTGAAAGCGAAGGCGAGGAACTTTTTTATCAATTACTTTGGGAAGAACGTTATTCAATTCTTGATTATATAAATCCATCTTCATTTGTTTTATTTTTTGATTACGACAGACTTGTTAACGCAAAACTATCTATAAATCGTGAATATCATGGAATGTACAGAAAAACTCGCGATTCTTTGCCAGTTCTTCCTCCTGATATGGTTTTGTTTGAGTTTGATAAATTGCTAGAAAAAGAATTAAAATGTCTATATTTTAAGACACTTTCTTCAAAGAATGATGACAATCTTGATACAGAAGAGCAAAACGAACAGATTCTGTCTACTAAATGCGATTCTATTAAACTTGAAATTGAACCAAACAGGAGTTTTTTTGGAAATATTAACTTTTTAAAAGAAGAATTAGAAAAATTACAAAATGATGATTGGAATATTTATATTTTTACAGACAACGAAAATCAAAAATTACGAATTAATGAAATTTTAAAAAAATATACAAATCCTGAAAATGAACATTTAAAACCTGTAAATCTAATTCCAAATGCAATTTCTTCAGGATTTATTATTCCAGAAATTAAACTTTTAGTAATTCAAGAAAACGAAATCTTTGGCCGAAGAAAATATCTTCCAAAATCATTAAATAGAGCAAAAAGTAAAGCAATTGATACTTTTGTTGAATTAAATCCTGGCGATTATGTAGTTCACGTAAATTGGGGAATTGGATTATTTCATGGAATTGAACGTGTAAAATCTTTAGGAAACGAACGCGATTACATAAAACTTGAATATGCAGACCAAGAATTTGCGTTTGTTCCAATTGAACAGGTAAATTTAGTCCAACGTTATATTGGAAGTGAAGCAGAAAAACCAAAATTAGACAGAATTGGTAGTAAATCCTGGGAAAATAGAAAAAACAAAGTTCAAAAAACAGTAGAAGATATTGCTCAAAAATTGATTGATTTATATTCAAGGCGACAAGCTGCTGTTGGTTTTGCATTTCCTCACGAAACAGAATGGCAAGCTGCATTTGAAGCTGCGTTTCCTTATGAAGATACACCAGACCAAGTTACAGTTTCTGAAGAAATAAAAGCGGATATGGAAAAGCCAGTTCCTATGGACAGATTGGTTTGTGGTGATGTTGGTTATGGAAAAACAGAAATTGCAATGAGAGCGGCTTTTAAAGCAGTAATGGGTGGAAAACAAGTTGCTTTTTTGGCACCAACTACAATTCTTGCAGAACAGCATTATGAAAATTGTGTAGAAAGATTTAAATCTTTTCCAATAAAAATAGCGCACATGTCAAGATTTGTTACACCGACAGAACAAAAGAAAATTTTAACAAAATTATTACTTGGCGAAGTTGATATATTAATTGGTACGCACAGAATAATTCAAAAAGATGTAAAATTCAAAAATCTAGGTTTGATGATTATTGATGAAGAACAACGTTTTGGTGTAAAAGACAAAGAAAAATTAAAAGAAATGAAACACAACGTTGACTGTTTAACAATGTCTGCAACTCCAATTCCGAGAACGTTGCACATGAGTTTATTAAAAATTCGTGATATGAGCCTTTTAACAACGCCACCACAAAATAGACAACCAATTGAAACTGTAATAGATGAATATTCGGATGAACGAATTGCACGAGCAATCAGAAGAGAAATAGAACGAGAAGGGCAAGTTTTTTATTTGCACAACAGAGTAGAAACATTGCTGGAAGTTAGGAAAAAAATTGAACAATTAGTTCCTGAAGTTTTGGTTGATGTAGCCCATGGACAAATGACAAGTTCTCAGCTAGATGATATTTTCCGTAGATTTAAAATGGGTGGATTTCATGTCTTGGTAGCAACAACAATCATCGAAAACGGAATTGATATTCCAAACGTAAATTCAATCATCATCGATCGTGCTGATATGTACGGAGTTTCTCAATTGTATCAATTACGTGGACGAGTTGGCCGAAGCGACAGACAAGCATACGCATATTTGTTATATCCAAAAAATAAAGCTTTAAGTGAAGTTGCAATGAAACGTCTTCAAGTAATCAGTGATTTTACAGAACTTGGTAGCGGATTTAAAATTGCGATGAAAGATATGGAAATTCGAGGAGCAGGAAATCTTTTGGGACGTGATCAAAGTGGTGATGTTTACGCAGTAGGATTTGATTTATACGTAAAACTTCTAAACGAAGCTGTAAATCGTCTTACAATGCAAAAAGATTATCAAGAACAAAGCGATGTATTAATGGAATTAGAATATACAGGATTTATTCCAGAAACTTATGTTCAAAATCCTCAAGTAAAAATGGAAATCTATAAAAAGATTGCAAGTGTAATTACTGATGCAGAATTTGAAAATGTAGTTGCGGAATTATCAGATAGATTTGGTCCAATTCCAGATGAAGTTTCAAGTTTACTTGCATTGGCAGAAATACGAATTATTTGTAAAAAACTTGGAATAAAATCAATAAAAGAACGACAAGGTGAAGTAAAAGTTGAATTTGGTTCTGTTACAACATTGTCTATTGATAAAATTTTAAAACTTATTAAAGACAATCCTCAAACAATTAGATTGAATTCCGCTTTACCAAATGTATTGTTCATAAAACTTGGTAAAATTGGCTTAAAAGAAAAGTCCGAATTTATCAGAGAAAAATTAATCATGTTGGCATAGGAAATAATTTTTATAAATTATTGTAAAAGATAAAATTAAAATTGAAAGTAAAAACATATATATGATGTATTTATTATAAAAGATACCTTTTAGATATAAAGATGGTGGAAAAATAAATTTAATAAATGTAATTTTACTAAAATCAAAAAATATCGGACAAAATACAATCATTAAAATTGATAAAAATGGTATTACCAAACTTAATATTTTTTTATTATTTATTATGTTCGTTATAAAATATGTATAAGAGACTGTATAAAAAACGAAAATTACAAGACATAACATTTCTCTAAATAAATTTACATTTAATCCCAAAATAAAAATTGATAATAATACTACAAACGAAATATTTATTACTGATAAAAAAATTGTTAATAATTCAGTATAAATTTTATTTTTTTGAGAAAGCCAAATAAACAGATTTTTTTCTCTATCATCTAATATAAGTAATGCAGTTGAGAATCCACAAATAACAATAAATATACTTAATAATCCTCTAATGGGGGAAAGAAGATAGTTTTTTTGTGTAATTGATTTTTCATCTAATGTGTAAAAACTGAATAAAGGGTTTCCTTCAGGGAATACTTCGAAAAATTCTAATTTTTCATAATCAGATAAATTTGCAAGCATAGAAAGATTTCTATTTGTAAAATCAAGATATAAATATGGAGCACAAAATTTAAAAAGTATACTGGACAGTTTCTCTCTGGAAAGTCTAAGTAAAATGTTGTCTTCTCGTTCAATTATTTTAACTAAATGTTCTTTTGAAATATTATTATGAGTAGTAAAATTTTTTATTTCATTTTCTAAAGTAGGACTAAAAATCCAAAGAGCATCAATATCACCTTTTTGTAAAAATTCATATCCTGAATTATTTATAAAATCATTTTTCTGAGAATTATATTTGATTTTCTTAAATAAAATTAAATCTGTAGATTTTTGTAATTCATCATAAATTTCTTCAGAAATTATTGAATCAGAATTTAATGCAATTCCAATTTTTAATAAACTAGATTCTTTTTTGTTAGTGAAGGCAAGTAATAGAGAAAAAAATAAAACACTAAATAAAATAATCAAAAAGATGAAGTTTTTATATAATCTCTTATTTAGAATTAAAATCCATTTAAATATTTTTTTCATTAAAACTCCGATTAAATTTTTTATATATTCTTAATTTTTTGTCTTCTAAATAAAACAGTAATAATTAAAAATAAAAGACCATATAAAAGTACGCTTAGTAAATTCATAAGAAATTGAATAAAATTAAATGATTTTGTTAATTGAAAAACATTTGAAATAAGTTTAAAAATTCTTCCTGATGGTAAAAAAGATGACAAATGTTGAAAAAATTCTGGCATTGTAAAAATTGGATAAAAACATCCACTAATGTAACATAAAATTACAGTTAAGAAAAAATTTAGTAAAAGACTATTCAATATATTGTTTGAAATTTCACAAATAAACAATGTGAAACAAGATAATAAAAACATAATTGAAATAATTGTAATTATGAATAGTAAAAATCCTGGCAAAACTTCCGGAAACAATATTTTTGTAATAAAAAAAATAATAAAAATAAATGAGCTTTGAAAAAAAGTTAATGAAAAAACTTCGGAAGTAATTTGATTTAAAGCTCCAAATCCTTTCGTTTGCAATAATTGATTTATCGAATAATCTCTTTTAGTATATAAAAAAGAAAATGGTAAGAAAAATAGCATAAATAAAAAAACAATCAAACCAGTTTTTATATATTCGATAAAAGATAAATTTTCTCCTACACCAATTTCTGTTACTTCATACATTTGATTTCTATTTATAATAAATTTTATATATTCGATATTCATTTTGTTTAAATATTTTAATGAATATCTGCTGTATCCGTTATTATCTAATAAATATTGAATTCCATAAACACCTTTTTGAGCTTCGATTAATAAAGAAGAAACCGCTTTTGTAAGTTCTTCTTTAAACATTAAATCAATTCCTAATACATCAGATTTCGTTACAAAAGAAACTGTTTTTACACTTCCTGCAAGAATATTATCTACAAATCCCTCTGGAAAAATCATATAAGCCACAATTTGATCTTTATTTAATGCAAAAATTGCATCTTGTTCTGTCATAAGTTCAAAATCTAAGATATGTTTTGTTTCATCAAAAGATTCTAAAGCTAATAATCCCATTTGTAATTGATTTATGTCAGATTCTCCTACAACACCAATTTTAATTTTCTGATTTTGAGGATTATTTTTTTCTTTTACGTAATATCCATATCCGCATAATAAAATGACTAACACAAAAAAAGAACTAACAAGAAAAATATATGGTGAAAATTTGAATAATCTTTTAAACTGTAAACAAAAATATTTATTCATTTTTACAAACAATTTATTAATTTATCAATATTCCCATCAAACTGATATAATACAAGTTTGCCATTTTTTAGAATATAACATTCATCACAAAGTTCAATTTCCATAACATCATGGCTTGTTAATAAAACAATACCACCTCGGCTTGTAAAATCTTTTATATATTTACAAA
Organism: Treponema bryantii; assembly: GCA_015061465.1. Classification (GTDB taxonomy): domain Bacteria; phylum Spirochaetota; class Spirochaetia; order Treponematales; family Treponemataceae; genus Treponema_D; species Treponema_D bryantii_D. The sequence goes on from SUWN01000028.1 coordinate 26,155, forward strand.
TAATTTGTTTACAAGGCAAATCTAAAGCGGACATTGGTTCATCTAAAAATAAAACTGATGGATTATTTGCAATTGCACAACCGATAGCAAGTCTTTTTTTCATTCCACCTGACATCTTTGAAACTTTTAAATCTAAAAAATCATTAATTTTTAATAAAGATAAAAATCCCTCAGACAGTTGTTTTTTTAGTTCTGTAGAATCATACCATAAAGAAAGATTATCAAAAGCTGATAATTCTTCAAGAAGTGGAGTTCCTTGGGGAACATAGCCGATTATTTTTTTATTAAATTTTTTTGCAAAAACATCAGATTCGTTTATATAAAAACTACCAGAATCACATGTTTTTATACCTGATAAAATAGAAAGTAGGGTAGATTTTCCACTACCATTTAACCCTAAAATTCCAATACATTTTCCAGAATTTGTGGATAAATCAATTCCATTTAATACAATCTTATTTTTGAATTTTTTTGTAATTCCTTTTATTTTTACATCCATAAGATTACTCTATAAAAAAACTGTCCAATGTATAATAAAATATTATAGGGATGGACAGTTTTTAAACAAAATTAATAAAAATAATTAAAATATTCTATTAACTCATTTGCTAAATTTTTTACAAAAGCAGGTAATGATGATTTTTTGATATTTTCTGAGATAACAGTAAAATCAACCGATTCTAATAGTTTTTCTTCAAAATCATTATCTTCAAAATTTAATAAATTACTAGTTGGACAAACAATTTCTCCAGGAGTATGACTATAAATTCCATCATATTTAAAACTTAACAAACTTGTTGTATCAGAGAAAAAACCAAATTCATTATAAATTTTTTCTTTATTAAGATTTACATCAAAAACAAGTTTAGGTTGTTTTGCAGAAATTAGGAAACTATAATCCTCAAATTCTTCAAACGAATCATTTATTAAGTAATAAAATCCTTCTTTTGGTAGAATAAAGAACTTTCCAGTTAAATTTCCGTCAAATATTCCATCTTTATTGAAATTTTCATAGCCAAAAGAAACAAATATTGAATCATCTATAGTCAAATTGTATTCAGCCGAAACACTCTTATTTAAATAATTTCCTGAACCTTCAACTTTTATATCTCCAAAAGAAAATAAAAATTCGAATTTATCTTGATTTTCAGCTTTTAGAACTTTAATTTTACCATAATCATCAGTTGAATCTTTCTCTCCTAATTGAATACCTGTAAATGTATGTTTATCATCTACATAAAGAACAAAATTTAGTGGTTCATCATCAGTTGCATAAGTTAGATTTGTTTCAATAGTATATAATGCATCGTTCAAAATGCTCAAAAATTCTTCATATAGATTTGGCATTTCTTCATAAAGCTCTAATGAATCTTTTAATGAATTATAAAGAACTGTAAAATATTCTTGATATTTATTTATTAAATCTTTTAACATTTCGTCAGTCGATGCCGTTTGAATTACTGTTTTTGCAATTTCAAAAAATTTTTTTTCTGTAACATCAAATTCTAAAGAAACAATATTTTCGGAAATCGATGGTAATGATAAAGTTTCAGAAACTTTGTTAACTTCATCAATATTATCCAAAATGATATTTACATATTTTTTAGATAGAGTAGTAAATTCTTGAGTATTAATGGGAAATGTTTCAAGCTTTTTTAATGAATCAATTAACAAAAGATAATCATCAAAATCTTCTTCAGGAACTTTCAAATAAAGAGTTTTATTTATAGCTTCTGGAATAGATACAAAGAATTCACCATTTAAGATGTTCATAATAAAATCTAATGTAAAAATTGAAGAATCTCCTACATTAAAATTTATATTCATTTTTTCTAAATATTCATTTAATTGAATATCAGTTTTAAATTTAATATCATTAATAAATGTAAAATCTCCCATATCTAAATACATTGATAACATATTTAAAATTTCAGGAGAAATATTCAATGATAAATCACCAGTTGTACGTGCTTTTGTTGAATAATAATAAGCCCAGTTTTTTGATAATAAACTAGATTTTTCAACACTTGTATCAATACTTTTTTCAACAACTGCTTTTAAATATTCTTTTCCAGTTCCTGATTTTCTAAGTGAATTTAATGATTTTTTTCCACATGATGCAAATGCAAATAATGAAAAAATAAAAATCATTATAGAAATGATTTTTCTAAAATTTTTTTTCATAAAAACTCCTTTAAAAGTAAACTTTTAAAAGTCTAACATCAAATTGATTTTGTGTCAAACATTTATACAATTTACTTTCAATAATGTATATTCTGTCTACCAAAGTGTTATTTTTACATATTTCTCCTTTTTTTTGCACCTCTTCTATTTTTTTTTCTTAAATAATCCCCTCATACACCAAGCCTTGCTCTCCATCAACTGTTACAGACAAATTATTTTCCAATGTTTTTTGTGCGTCTGTAACATTTGTAATCCAAACAAGTTGTTTGTTAATATCAGCTAAAACTTCAACTGGAATATCGCTACCAGATTCAGAAACAACACCGTCTACAATTCTTAACAGTGGAATTAAATCTTCTGTAATGCGCCAACAAACTAAAACCGTATGATGATATAATTTCATAGTTTGTTTTAATTCTGCCATAAAATCAGCGTGAACAATCCGTCCGTGAGCTTTTGATTTTTCTGGATTTGTGTAACCAAAAGCAGTTCCACGAGCCAAAACATTTCCAACTAACAAAACTTTAATTGTATTTACCATCAACGGACTTGAAATTGGAATTCCTGCACACATTACAACTCTATCAGAAAGTTTTACCGCTCCATTGTCCAAAGCTAATTTTACCGCATTTTGAATCATCATTTCAGAATCATCAGCTAGCTTACATAAAACTGGCGAAACTCCCCATTGAATCATCAATTGACGCAAAACTTTTCTATTTGGAGTTACTGCAATTACCATTTGTTCAGGCCTAAAACTTCCAATCATTCTAGCTGTATTTCCGTGCAAAGTTGGAACAATAATAGCTTTTGCATCAATATTTCTTGCAAGCTTATAAGCACTGTGAGTTACTACCCTACCAATTTCTTGATTTGGCTTATAAAAACTGTCTGCTTCTTTCATTCTTGACAAATATTCTTCCGAAGCTTCTGTCGTACTTGTAATTAAATCCATTGTGCGAACTGATTCTACAGGATATTTTCCGTTTGCAGTTTCTCCAGAAAGCATAACAGCATCAGTTCCATCAAAAACCGCGTTAGAAACATCAGTTAATTCGGCTCTTGTAGGACGAGGATTTACAATCATAGAATCTAACATTTGAGTTGCTGTAATTACAGGCTTTCCAGCTTGACGACAATTTCTAATAATTGCTTTTTGAGCCAAAGGAATTTTTTCTGTAGGAAGTTGAACACCCAAATCACCACGAGCAACCATAATACCGTCAGCTTCTTTTACAATTGCCGCAATATTATCCAAACCTTCTTTATTTTCAATTTTTGCAATAATTTTTGCAGTGGAATTAAGAGATTTTAAATATTCTTTAATTTCAACAATTTCTTCTGGAAAACTAACAAAACTTGCCGCAATAAAATCAACATCTTGACTAGAACCAAATTTTAAATCTTCTTTATCTTTTTCAGACATAATTGGAAGACCTGCATGAACCCCAACAAGATTCACATTTTTGCGACTTCCAATAGTTCCAGAATTTTTTGCTTTACAAATGATTGTTCTGTCAGTTTTTACTTCCAAAACTTTTAGTTCAATTAATCCGTCAGCAATAAGAATGCTAACACCTTCAAAAACTTTTTCTGGAGCATCTTTCCACGAAATTGAAATATGACAATTTTTTTCATCAGTCGCAGCCGTACAAAAAGAATCATCAGCAACAACTTCTACAATACTACCCTTTTTAATTTTAATAATTTTATCATCTTCAACCAAACCTGTTCTAATTTCAGGCCCTTTTGTATCTAGCAAAATTGCCACAGGAATATTTAATTCTTCAGAAATTCTTTTAATTCTGTCCATGGCTTGTTTGTGCCATTCATAAGTTCCGTGAGAAAAATTGAACCTAGCAATATTCATGCCTTCACGAATCATTTCGCGAATCACATCATCATTATCACAAGCTGGCCCAATGGAACACACAATTTTTGTTTTTCTAGTAATCATATTTATATTATAGCGATTATTTTGAACTTATAAAACACAATTTAGGTTTATTCATAAATAAGTACGAATAAATTAAACATATAAAATCAAAGAATTAATAAAAATAATATAAAATTGCTCCCAGTCACGTAGCTTGGTTCAAAACCGCTCGATAACTCGCTACACGCTGCTTGTAGTATAGAAACTATAAAACCAGCCACTAGTGTGGCTGCCACAAGCAGAGTGTTTTTTCCCCTATCTACGTTCCTTCGCGCAAAATCAATTTTTTTTTTAAATTATTTATAATTGTTTAATTTATCAAAATGGGCGGAAATATCTAAAAAACGAATGTTTGTATATGATAAATTCATTTAAAAATTCCGGGTAAATTCGATAAAGTAAACATATAAAAAAATTGTATGAAAAAAGGCGGAGTGAATGTTCGCTGGCGCAGCTGCTCATTTTTATTGCGAACTTATCTTGCTGCGCCACCAGTTTTGTAGAAACTACAAAACTGGAAGCACGGACAAGACATTCTAACGTTATACGATGTTCAAAAGTCCGTGCTATCTCTCGGCGGAGCATAAGTACGGTTATTCACGGGAGCCTTTTTCGCTCGATGTTTTTTCTTTATATGTTTAATTTATTCGTACATTTTTTTCTGTCATAATAAATTCATTATTTTCAAAGTCGAACTGAATAACATTGTCTCTAAATAATTCACATCCAATTCCATTCACTTTTGTTAATAAAATT
>SUWN01000076.1 GCA_015061465.1 Treponema bryantii
AATTCAAAATGCCAGCCGAATTTTTGTAATTGATAATCTTGGCATTGTTGAAAGTGGAACTCCTTCCGAACTTATGGAAAAAAAAGGAGCGTATTACAACTTGCGCATGGCTCAAAGTTTGTAGTTTTTATAGAGAAAAACTTTCAGGTAAAAGTTGCTCCAATGTGAACTCTTTTACCTGATTTTTTTTGTCTTTTAATAAAATTAAAAAATCTTTTTTGCAAAATTCAGCCAGAACTTGACGGCAAACTCCGCATGGCGGACAAAAATCTTCTATTACGCCGTTTTTGCCACCAACAATTGCAATTGCAACAAAATCTTTTTTGCCTTCGCTTACCGCCTTAAAAATTGCAGTGCGTTCTGCACAATTACTTGGCCCGTAAGCAGCATTTTCTATATTGCAGCCAGTATAAATTGTTCCGTCTGTACAAAGCAATGCTGCCCCAACACAAAAATGCGAATATGGCGAATATGAAAATTTAAGCATAGATTCTGCTTTTTTAAAAAGTTCTGACTTCATATTTTATTTCTTCATTATTTCTACTGCACTTGTTGCAAGTCCAGCCATTCCTTGTAAATCTGAAGGAATGATAATCTTTGTAGCTTGTCCATCAGCTGCTTTTTCAAATGCTTCTAAACTTCTAAGTTTGATAACTGCTTCATCAATTTGAGCTTCTTTAATCATTTTCAAACCTTGAGCTTTAGCTTTTTGAACTTCAATAATTGCTTCAGCTTCACCAAGAGCTTTTTGAATTGCCGCTTCTTTTGCAGCTTCAGCTTCCAAAATTAAAGATTGTTTGTGACCTTCTGCAACAAGAATTGCACTTTGTTTTTGACCTTCGGCAATAAGGATTGCTTCACGACGTTCACGTTCTGCGCGCATTTGTTTTTCCATTGCTTCACGGATTGCGTCTGGTGGTTCGATGTTTTTTACTTCAACACGATTTACTTTGATTCCCCAAGGGTCTGTCGCTTCATCCAAAATGCTTCTCATTTTTGTGTTGATTACATCGCGACTTGTAAGAGTTTGGTCAAGTTCAAGTTCACCAATGATATTTCTTAATGTTGTCGCAGAAAGATTTTCCAATGCGCTGATTGGTCGTTCAACACCGTAAGCATACAATTTAGCATCTGTAATCTGAAAATAAATAACTGTGTCAATCATCATTGTTACGTTATCCTTTGTGATTACTGGTTGTGGTGCAAAATCAAGAACTTTTTCTTTTAAAGAAATCTTAGTAGCAATTCTATCAATAAATGGAATTTTAATATGAATTCCAACTTGCCAAGTTTTACAATATGCACCGAGTCGTTCAATAACTGCTGCATGAGATTGTGGGATAATTCGAATGTTTGTTGCAATCAAAACAATTGCAATTACGATTAATGCAATAATAACAAAAATCATGTTTTCCTCCAAAAAAAATTATTTTTTTCTAAGAAGGAGAGTGTTACCTTCTATTTTTTCGACAATACAAATTGTATTTTCTTCTATTTCTGAATCATCAATACTTTTTGCTGTCCACATAACGCCGTTTTGTCCTTTTGCTTCTCCTTTTTCAAAAGGTGTGATTTTTTTTACAATCAGAACTTCTTTGCCTAAGATTGTGTCAGCGTTTGTTTTTTCATTACCAAGCTTTAATTTTTTAATAGCAATCGGTCTTGTGATGATAATTAATGCGATTGTTAATAAAACAAAAATTAATAGCTGCCATCTAAATGGAAGGTTAGTTCTTGAAATAAAAATCATTGGAATTGAAGCGATTGCTGGCCAAATTGTTGTTAGTGCCATTGTAAAAGCTTCAATAACAAGACATATAATCAAAATCCCAACCCAAACCCAAGGAAGATTTGATAAAATAAATTCTGTCATAATCATATTATATCAAACAATTATTAAATTTTAAATAAAAAAATATTTTTTTATTGATTTCGCATTATAAAATTATTATCTTTAATATAATTTATATTTAGGCAAAAGAAATGGAAAATACAAATAATATAAACAATAATTCAAATGAAAATCTTCCTATTATTAGTGGTGAATTAGATTTATCAATAAACAGATTTAATGCAAATGAAAATTTTTACAAAATGGCATTTCAATTTCAACAAATAATGATGATTTATGAAAGTGCAGTCAAACAAATTGAAACAAAGCTTGAAATTTTAAATAAAGAAAATAAAGTTCGTCGTCAGCGAAATCCAATTGAGACTGTAAAGTCTAGAATAAAATCGCCTGACAGTATTGCAAAAAAACTTGAAAAAAAGAATCTTCCTGTTACTTTTGATTCTATGATGACTAATTTGTCAGATATTGCTGGTGTTAGAGTTATTTGTCCGTACATTTCTGATATTTATACAGTAAAAGAAATGCTTATAAAACAACCAGATATTACATTGGTGGCAGAAAATGATTATATTGAAAATCCAAAAGAATCTGGTTATAGAAGTTTACACCTTGTTGTAGAAGTTCCAGTTTATTTATCCAAAACAGCGCATAATGTTCGGGTTGAAATTCAACTTAGAACAATTGCAATGGATTTCTGGGCTAGTTTGGAACATGAATTACGTTATAAAACAACAACAAAAGTTCCTGACAGTGTACGCCGTGAATTATTTCGTGCTGCAGAGACAATTGCTATGACTGATCGTCAAATGGAAGAAATTGCAATTGAATTGCAGCAACTTGATTAAAAAATTGCCACAAATTAATAATCTGTGTATTTATCACATTCAAGGATTTTTTTTGCATTTTCTACACGTTCTTTTGTAGGGCTTTCCAAATCTTTTAACGGATAATCAATATTCATTTCTTTGTATTTTATAATTCCAAGTCCATGGTAAGGCAAAATTTCTACGCGTTTTACATTATGAAGAGTTCTGATAAAATCACGAGTTTTTGTTAAATATTCATCATTGTCTGTAATTCCTGGAACCAAAACGTGACGAATCCAAATTGGTTTGTTAATTTCGTCAAGATAACGGAACATTTCAATAATATTTTTTCCAGATTGACCAGTTAATTTTTTATGTTCGTCTTCATCGATGTGTTTAATGTCCATTAATAAAATGTCTGTAACATCCATCAACTTCTGGAATTTTTGGAACCATTCGCCTTCTTTTGTAAAAGGAGCACCAGAGGTATCGATACAAGTATTTATTCCTTTTTCTTTTGCTTTTGTAAAAAGTTCAATCAAAAAATCAATTTGAAAAAGAGGTTCTCCACCACTTACAGTAATTCCGCCCTTTTTTCCCCAGTATGCGCGACAACTATCTGCTTCTTTTAATAATTCTTCTGCTGTGTACAATTTTCCTTTTGTCATATCCCATGTATCTGGATTGTGACAATATAAACAACGAAGTGGACATCCTGCAAAAAAGATGATGAAACGACTTCCTGGTCCGTCTGCACAACCAAAACTTTCTAATTGATGAATATATCCTTGCATAAAAACCTCTGTTTTATAAAGTAAAAACGCCTTTGCAAAAGCTCGACTTTTACAAAGGCGCATTACAAACTCTAATTAATCTCTAATTAAAGACTTGCGTGACAAGTACGAGCGATTACGTCGTCCTGTTGTTGTTTTGTAAGATTGATAAAGCGTACAGCATATCCAGATACACGAACTGTGAAGTTAGCATATTCAGGTTTTTCAGGGTGAGCTTGACAATCTTTAAGTTTTTCAACACCAAATACGTTTACGTTCAAGTGGTGTGAACCTTTTGAGAAGTAACCGTCTAAGATGCTTACTAAGTTTTCAATTTGTTCATCTTTGTTGTGACCCAAAGCTGATGGGTTGATTGTCTGTGTATTTGAAATTCCGTCCAAAGAATATTTGTAAGGAACTTTAGCAACAGAGTTCAAAGATTTAATCAAACCTTTTGTTTCTGCACCGTAAGATGGAGAAGCACCAGGAG
>SUWN01000077.1 GCA_015061465.1 Treponema bryantii
GGGGAACCGCATTTTCTGTTTATTCGGTGATTTTGGGCCATTTGGGAGAAGACATTGTTGCAGCAAACTCAGTTGTAAATGTTGTAAAAAATCTTGCGACAGTTCTGTGTTTTGGAATGTCTTACGGAGGGGCAATCATTTTAGGAAAACAAATGGGAGCTGGAAATTTGGAAGTTGCCGAGCGAAATGCAAGTCGTCTTGTAAAAACAACAATTTTATCAGGAGTTTTGGGAAGTATTTTCTTTATTTTATGCCGCCCTCTTTTGCCTTTTATTGCAGAACTTTCACCAACAGCAACTTATTACACAAAATATCTTTTGTACATCAACGCAGCATCTATTATTGGTGCGGCGGTAAACACAGTTTTGATTTGTGGAGTTTTCAGAGCAGGCGGAGATGCAAAATTTGGATTTATTGCTGACACAATTTCTATGTGGTGTGTTTCTGTTCCTCTTGGATTACTCGCAGCGTTTGTATTTAAATTGCCACCTCTTTGGGTTTATTTTGTATTATTCTTGGATGAATTTGAAAAAATGCCGGTTATCATTCATCACTACTTTAAGAAAACTTGGCTAAGAGATATTACAAATAGTCAAATAAACTCACAATAATTTTTAAAATATCAAAGTTTCTTTTTTCATATTTATCTCATATACTTTAAAACATCAGTTTTGCGAGGTGAATATGAAAAATCTTTTTGTTTTTATTTTATCTGTTTTTTGTTGTGTAAGCGCTTTTTGTGCAGAATTTACACAAATCGACAATTCTTTTCCATTTTACAATTTTGGATTTGATAAAAATTCTAAAATAAGTGCGTTTAATTTAAATACACCAATAACTTCAGAAAATGACCGAATTTTAGTTTCTGACGACGGGCATTTAAAAGCAAACAATCAAAGAATCCGTATTTTTGGAACAAATCTTTCTAATATCCCAGACAGAGATATGGCGCCTGTTTACGCAGATTTTTTAGCGGCAGAAGGTTACAATTGTATAAGATTTCATCACGTTGATTCATCTTGGACAAACGCATTTTTACGAAAAGATTCTAGAACAGGCAAATGGGTTATAAACGAATTTTCTTTAGATAATTTTGATTTTTTTGTAAATGAATTAAAAAAACGCGGAATCTATGTAAACATCAATCTTTTAACTGGACGCGATATGTCAAGTAAAGACGGTTTACACAATTCAATTGATAAAGTAAAAGATTGGAAACATAAACATTGTTTTGGATTTTGGAATCAAGAAGCACGGGACCTTCAAAAGCAATACGCAAAAGATATTTTAACTCACGTAAATCCTTACACAAACCTTTCTTACACAGAAGACCCTGCAATTGCAATTGTAGAAATTAATAACGAAAACGGACTCGTTCACGGCTATCTAAATAATATGCTCAAAGATTACGACGATACATTGTGGCTCGAACTTGAAAACAAATGGAACGAATATCTTTTGAACAATGGCCTTGATTTTCAAACACTTTCTGAAAAATATAACAAAACAAGCGAACTTGGAAAAAAATTAATAAACGAAACTTCCAAATGGAACCTTGAACGTCACCAAAACGCAAGTGCAAAAATCAGCAAAAGCGGTGATTTACATCAAATAACAATTGAAAAAAACGGTCTTGAAAACTGGCACATTCAGTACAATTCATCTGGATTGAACATGAAAAACGGGCAACTTTACACAATTCAATTTATGGCAAAAGCAAATAAACCGGTTGAAATTGACGTTTCATTAAATCAAGCTCACGACCCATGGCAACAAGGTGGATTTCACAAAAAACTCAATTTAACAACACAATGGCAATCTTATAGTTTTACAACAGAAAATGTAATTACAGATTCTAACCTTCGCCTAAATTTTGGTTCAATGGGATTTTTAAAAGGTCACAAAATTGAATTAAAAGAAATTTTAATTTACGAAGGCGGAAATACAACAAATATAGAAAAGTCCACTCTCAATCCAAATAATGTAAAATTGCCTCGTTATGCTGAATACGACGGTTTACCAAATGAATACAAAAATTTAATTCTTAATTTTATGTATGATTTGGAAAAAGATTATTGGAACGATATGCTTTGCTACATTCGTGATGAATTAGGTTCAAAATCTTTAATGATGGGAAGCGCAATCGGTTGTACAACACTTGGTCTAATGAATATGTTCGACATTATTGATTCACACGCGTATTGGAATCATCCATCTTTCCCTAACAGAGATTGGGACACAAATGATTTTTACGTTAGCAACAAAGATTTAGCAAAAGATGAATCAGGCGGAACATTAACAAATCTTGCAGGCCAAAGAATTTACAGAAAACCATTTAGCGTTTCTGAATACGACCATCCTTATCCAAATCAATTTAATTCGCAAATGTACCCAATGTTTGCAAGTTTTGCAAGTTTTCAAGATTGGGATTGTATTTACACATTCTGTTCAGAACTTCCAAAACGTAGTGCAGAAAGAATCACTGGATTTTTTGACCAAACAAATAATCCTGTAAAAACAGCGGCCGCACCTGTAGCCTCACGCATTTTTAGAAACGCACTTGTAACGCCTGCAAAAACTTGTGTTTATGTAGAACTTGATGAACAAGCAGAAAGAGAAACTTTACACAAAAGTCACGCATGGGCTCTTTCTAACATAGGAATTTATGGAGCAGACAAAAAAATTGCATTACAACATCAACTTGGATTTTATTACAAAGAAAATAAAGATTCATTACCAGCAAACGCTGTAAATTATGAATCGGTAAAAAATCAAATTACTAGCGCAAAAAATGGAGTTTTCAGCGACACAAACGAACTTTATTGGAACTCAAAAGACGGAACTTATCTTGTTCAAAATCCTAACGTTTCAATTTCTGTAGTGAATAAAAATTCCATTTTACCAACACTTCCAGAAAGTTGGATGCAAGAAAATATGATTTTACCATTTTGTCAAAAAGATGATTTTGCAACAATTTGTGCTGTAAAAGAAAACACAGAATGGCTTATTTTTGCATGTAGTTGGTGTGGAAACGAAAATGAATCTTTACGCGAATACGGAAAAACTTCTACCCTTACAAGTAAATTACAATTCACGAGAGATGAAATTAATTTAAAAACTACAATGAATCCTAATGGAAAGGTTAGAGTTTTATGTGCAGACGGAACTCTAAAAATCAACAGTAACAAAAAATGGTATTTAACACAATTTGACGACAAAGGAAATGTAAAAAAATCTCCACAAACGGGAAAAGCCTTTACATTAAAAAAAGAAAGCGGAACTTTGTGGTTTATACTGTCACAAGACAAACAATAAAGAGCGATTTTTTTCGACATATTGCAGATACCACTAGAAAAGTTTATAATGCTAATTATGGAAAAGATTCAAATGAAAAATGCCATCGCAGAACTTGATGGCGACGAAATGACACGTGTTTTGTGGAAAGTAATTAAAGATGAATTACTTATTCCTTTTGTAGACTTAAAAACTGAATATTATGATTTAGGTTTAAAAAGTCGTGATGATTCTGATGACAAAATTACTTACGAGTCTGCAGAAGCAATTAAACGTCTTGGCGTTGGTGTAAAATGTGCAACAATTACTTCTAACGCAGCTCGCATGGAAGAATATAAATTAAAACAATTAACTCCTTCTCCAAACGGAATTATTCGTGCAGAATTGGACGGAACTGTTTTCCGTGAACCAATTTTTGTAAACAACATTAAAGGAACTGTAAGTTGTTGGGAAAAACCAATTGTTCTTGGTCGTCACGCTTACGGAGACGTTTACAAAAACTGCGAAATCAAATGTCCAACTGC
>SUWN01000029.1 GCA_015061465.1 Treponema bryantii
TTCGTGGATACATTGCAAAACTTTACAATCAAGAAGTTGCTGATAACGTTATTATTCAGTACGGTGGTTCTATGAATCAAGGTAACTGTGAACAACTTTTGGCACAACCAGATATCGACGGTGGATTAATTGGTGGAGCTTCATTAAAAGCTGAAACATTTGTTCCAATTTGTTCAGTTGGTTGCTAAGTTAGATTTTTAGGAAAATATAATTTTTTATTATAAGATTGCAATATTCAATTATTGCAATCTTTTTTTTTTCAATTTTAGCTAACTATGTGATATAATGGAATAATGAAAAATACAAAATCTTATAAATCTCCTTTTTTTATTTTATTATCTTTTATATTTTTAATTGTATTTTTTTCAGGTTGTTCTAAAAAGAATGAACCTTCGAGAGTTTATTTAAATTCATGGGAATATTCATTAGATTGCTTAAATTGGAATCCTATAGCTCATTCTGAATTTTCACATTTAGAAAAATATTTAAATTCTGAAAGTGGATATGTTTATTTACGTTCAAAATTTTCTGTTCCTCATTATTTAATGAATTCAGATTTAGCTGTTTTTGTTGGAAAAATAAATTTATCTGCAAGAGTTCAACTAAATTCACAACTACTTGGCATTCACGGAAGATTACCTCCAAATGAATTTTGGGGTGGTTCAACTGTTGCTTATTATAATATTCCAAAAAAACTTATAGATTACACAGGTTCTAACGATTTGATGTTATCTGTTTATATTCAAGGAAAAGGAAGCGTTATCCTTTCTCAATTTGTTGGAACTATGGAAGATGTTACTCTTTCTGCAAAATTTCAAAACTTTTTTTCATCGCAAATTAATATGATTTTTGCAGTTTTGTTACTTTTAATTTCTGTTTTTCATTATATTTTGTATATTCGTTGGAAAACTGAAAAACAATATTTTTGGTATTCTTTATTAAATATTGCTTCGGCATTGTACTTATTGACTCATTATCAAGGTGAAATTCCTTGGGTTACAGCTCATTTTAATTGGCTGACATTCAACAAAGTTATTGTTGGAATTGTAACAAATGTCACTGCTTTTTTCGCAACTTCATTTATTCGTTCATATTTACACAAAACTGATACTTTGCTTGTAAAATGGACTAGATTTATTATTTTGATAATTCCTGTAATTATTGTTTTATTTATACCTGATTATTTCTTATTCACAAAATATCAGCCTTTGATATACTCATTTATTGGAAGCCAAATGCTTTTTGCTGTAACAGCTGTTTTTTGGGGGCTAAAAAATAAATTAAGAAATATCAAATCTTTGTTGTTTGGTTTTTCACCAGTTTTGATTGCCTTAGTTATTGATTTGATTTTCAATATTGTCTTGGAATACAAAAACCTTCCAATTTTTACAGTATTTGGATGGCAAGGAACAATTATTGTTTTCTTGTTGATTTTAGTAAATCGGTTTGCAAAAATGCGCCAAAGAATCGAATATTTAAACAATCAATTGGAACAAGAAGTTGCAAATCAAACTCGCGAATTAAGATATGTAAATGTAAAACTTGAGGAAGATAAACGTCGTCGAGATATGGATATTGAACTTGCCGCTCACGTTCAGCGAAGTTTTTATCCAACATTTTGTGATTTTAATGGTTGGGATGTTGCTGCATGTTTTTTACCTTTGTCAGGAGTTTCTGGTGATTTATACGATTTTTATCATACAGGAACAAATTTAAACGGATGGAGTTTATTTGATATTTCAGGACATGGAATGGCAGCTGGTTTAGTTGGAATGTTAGCAAAAAATATTATTTCAAGGCAATTTTTTATTGCAAAAGATAAAAAATTGTCACTTATTATGAAAGATATTAATCAAAATATTATTTCTGCCAAAGGTGATATAGAAAATTACATGACAGGAATTTTATTCAGATACAAACAAAAATCTTCAACATTGCAACTTGTAAACGCAGGTAATCCTCATCCAATTTATTATAAAAAAGATGAACCTGAACCAATGATTTTACAACCAAAAGAAGGTGCTGTTCGTGGTGGAGTAATAGGAATTTCGGAAATTCAAACTGTTTTTTCCGATGTTTCTGTGAAAGTTGATGATGGAGACGTTTTAATTTATTATACAGATGGAATTACAGAAGCTGAAAATGCTAATGAAGAACAATTCAAAACTTCAGGAATTATTGAAGGTATAAATGGAAATATTAATGGCGATGCAAGTGATATTTTGGCAAGAATAATGTCTCACTTTAATGAATTTAGAGGAACTACTCCTCTAGAAGATGATATCACAATAGTTGTAATGAAAAAACGACCTCATAAAGAAGAAGTTATTGAAGTTTTGGAAGAAATTTAATTTTACGAAGTGTTTTATGAAAAAAAATAGATTATTTATTTTTTATTTATGCGCAAGTCTTTTATTTATTTCATGTAATATTCATGAGAAAAAAACGACTCAAAAGGAACTTTTTCAACATCAATCTGCAACACAAGTTAATTCTTATGTGCAAAATGTTTTAAATCAAAAAAAACAAACTGTAGAAAATTTTGTAAATTCTCTTTCTATTGAAGAACAAATTTCGCAACTTTTTATAGAAAATTTAGTTGGAAACACACAATTTGTACCTGTGGAAAATTTATCAGATTTTTCTAAATCTGTTCAAAATGATTCTGTTGTTGTTTCTGGTGGTTTTTTATTTTTTTCGTACAATTTAGGAGAAACGGCTGAACAAACAATAGATTTTATTTCTTCAATTCACGAATATTGCAAACAAAATAATAAAATTCCTCCTTTTTTGGCAATTGACCAAGAAGGTGGGCTTGTAAACAGACTTAAAAATCTTTGTGGTCCTTTGCCTTCTGCACAACGGGTTTCAGAAAATCTTTCTTTAGAACAAACTTATGAATTGTATAAACTTCAATCTCTTCAAATGAAATTATTGGGATTTGATATGAATCTTGCTCCTGTGATGGAAATTTGTACCGATGATAATAAAGTTTTCTTAAATGGCAGAAGTTTTGGTGATTTGAATCAAGTTTGTAATTATGGAAAAACTTGTGTAAACGCTTACCAACAAAATGGAATTGATACCGTAATAAAACATTTCCCAGGCAATACAAACACTGACCCTCATTCAGGCTTACCAGAAATTCAAGCAACAAAACAGGAATTAGAACTATTAATCCAGCCGTTTGTTCATGTTCTAAAAGAAAAGCCTGCAGGAATTTTAATGTCTCACGCAAGAACAAAAGCAATTGATAGTCAAGTTCCGTCTTGTCTTTCTTCAATTTGGGTAACAGAAATTTTAAGGCAAAAATATAATTATCAAGGCATTATTTTTTCTGATGATATTTTTATGGGTGCTTTAGCAAAAAACGGTTATCCGCCAGAAATCGCTGTAACAATGGCTATCGAAGCTGGAATTGATTGTATTATGCTTTCTGAAAAAAGAATTGCAAAACCTGCAAAAATTTTATTAAAAAAAGCAACAGAAAGCGAAGATTTTGCAAAAAAAATCAATATTGCTGTTTCTAGGATTATAAATTATAAATTACATACTGGTCTGCTTCAAATTGTCGAAGTTTCACCAAATGAATACAAAATTCAAGCATGTGATTTTTCCAAAGAAAATCGTATTCAAGAATTTGAACAAATAAAAAAACAAAATATTGATTTTTATAAAAAATATTTTTAATGGAGTTTTTTTTGAAACAAAAAGAAAATATAAAAAAGAAATTACAAGGTGCTTCTGGTTTCGATGAATATTATTCATCCATCTACGGGGAACGTTGGAGTAGTTTAAAAGAATCGTTTTCAAAAGAATCTCAATCGGTAGAATGGAAAGTTCCCGGAAGTCAAAAATCCTATTTTTTAGATTCTGCGAGTGTTCTTGCAGCTGTAAGTTTACCTTTAGAAAATAGCAAAAATATTTTAGATTTATGTGCTGCTCCTGGAGGAAAAACAGTTGTAATTGCATCAAGAATGCCTTCGGACGCTGTTTTGAGTTCAAATGAACGTTCTCCAGATAGAAAACATAGACTTTCTGTTGTTGTTCAAACTTGTTTGCCGCCAGAAATTAATAAAAATGTAAAAGTTTCTTGTAGCGATGGTTCTACTTGGTGTACTCGACAAACCGAGTGTTTTGATACTATTTTGTTAGATGCACCTTGTTCTTCAGAAAGACACGTTTATAACGATTCAAAATATTTAAATCAATGGTCGTTGTCTAGAATAAAAACTGTTACAACGGAACAATGGGCACTTTTATCTTGTGCCTTTAGACTTTTAGCACCGGGAGGAACTCTTTTATATTCTACCTGTGCGTTGTGTCCTCAAGAAAATGATGAAATGATAAGACGATTAATAAAAAAGTTTAATAAAGAAAAAGAAACATTTACTTTTTTAGAACCAAATTTACAAAATATTGATTTATCCACTTTTTCAGATGTAAAACTTCCTGAATTCGAACGGACAGAATTTGGTTATCAAATTCTTCCTGATAAATCAAATGGTGCTGGACCTATATATTTTTGTTTGATAAAAAAGTAAATTTTATCTTGATTTTTATCAAGCTTACATAGATAATATATATTGATATACAATTAAGGTTAAAATATGGAAAGAGATAGCGACGAAAAATTACAAAAACTTATTGAACTAGAAAGAAAATTAGGTGAAATTCATGACGTTGATGTTTTGCTTGATAGAATTTTGACCGAAACTCGTAAAATTGTAAATGCAGATGCAGGATCAATTTATGTAGTTGATGGAGATAAATTAAAAATTAAGCATTCTCAAAACGAAACACAGTTACGTGAATTGCCTCCTGGAGAAAAACTTCCTTACATTTATTTCTCTTTTCCAATAAATGAGCATTCTATTGCTGGATATGTTGCAATTTCTAGAAAGCCATTAAATATTCCAAATGCTTATGAAATACCTGAATCTGAACCATATAAATTTAATAAGTCAACAGATGATACAACACATTATATAACTAAATCGATGTATACTTTTCCATTAATAAGTTCAAACTCAAAATTATTAGGTGTTCTACAAGTTATTAATGCCAAAAATGAAAATGGAGAAGTTATTCCATTTAACGAAGAAGCTGAATTGATGATTTCTCACTTTGCTGTAAGTGCTGTACAAGCTTTACAACATGCATTTTTTACAAATGAGATGGTAAACAGAATTTTGAAAATGGCAGAATTCCGTGATCCAAAAGAAACTTATTATCATGTTGAACGTGTTTCTAAGATGTCTTTAGAAATATATGATAAATGGGCGTTTAATCATAATATTCCAGAAGATGAACAATCTAAATTCCGTGATACAATTAGAATTGCTGCAAAATTCCATGATGTTGGAAAAGTTGGGATTTCCGATGTAATCTTAAAGAAACCTTCTCCACGTTTTACGCCAGAAGAACGTGAAATTATGATGGGACACAGTTGTATTGGAGCCAAATTATTTGAAAACACAGATTCCTTCTTAGATGAAATGGCGTACGATGTTGCTTTGCACCATCACGATAGATGGGATGGTGGGGAAGTAGGATATCCGGGAAAAATTAATTTAAAAGATTATGTTATTGGTGAAAAAATTCCAGAGGCAGAACCTCTTTCTGGAACAGATATTCCTTTAGCTGCAAGAATTGTTGCTGTTGCTGATGTTTTTGACGCTTTAAGCAATAAACGTTGTTATAAAGACTCTTGGTCAGTTTCAGATTCATTTAATGAAATTCAACGCAATGCAGGAACTCAATTTGACCCTGAAATTGTTTTGGCATTTATGCAAATAAAAGACAGAATTTGTGCTATTCAGATGGAGTATGCAGACGAAAATTAAATCTTAGATTTGTTTCTAGCATTTAATAAAGCAATTTCTTTGATTAGTTTTTGTAGGATTTTATCAAAACAATTTGCAAATTTTTCAAAATCTTTTTTGCTATAACCGTTTTTAGGTTGTTTTACGAGTCCGATTTGTGCAAGTTGAAAGTCAAAGTCTCTATCGCTAAGTAAATTTTTTATATTATCTTTGCAAAAATATGTACCTCGATCATTTATTGCATGAATTTCTTTTGTAACTAATTTATCTGCAAAAACAATATCTCTAGTAATAACTAAGTCATAAGGTTTTACATTTTGCAAAATGAATATATCCGCAGCATCTTTTTCTTCATTACAAATAATCATTTGATAAGGGAAAGTTGTTTCCATAGGAATATTTTTATTTGCTACAAGTTTTACTTCAATATTTAATTTGTTTGCATAAGAAACAACATGATTTCTAACAAGAGTAGGGCAAGAGTCTGCATCTATCCAAATAGTAACTGTATTCATGATTAAAGAACCTTGTTGATTTTTTCTATTAATGCAGAAGTTCGTTTTTCTAATTCTGTATTGTACGAATATGCGTTCAATTCTTCTTCAGATAAGTTTTTTAATTTATTTGCTTTTTCTTTAAAAAGTTCTTCGCAAAGTAATAAACCTGACACGATGGAAATTTGTAAATTGTTTTTAGCAGAATCTACTTGTGAAACTTTATTTACAATCTTCTCGTAATAGTCTAATAATTTAGTTAAAAACTGAGTATCTTCATCTGCTTGAAGTTTGAAAGATGTGCCTAAAATATTTACTTGAATTTGTCCCATTAGAAAATATCAAATCCTAAATTATCTTGGAAGTCACCATTATCTTCGTCTTCATATTCATCTTGATAAACATCATCCATCGAATCGAAGGTAATATCATTTTGTGTAAGAGGCGAAATTTCTTCTTTTTGTTCTGGTTCATTATTGTAAGAAAAATCACCAAAAGTATTTTGAGTTGTTTGTTGAACGTTACTTTCTGTTTTTTCTTCTTCAAATTCAATTTGTGTATTTGAAGAAGCTTGAATTTCTTCTGTAAAAGTTTTTTGAACATTTGAAGTAACTTGATTTTCTAATGTAAAATCATTTTGAACATTTGATGTATCTTGATTTTCTACAGTTAGATTATTTTGACCATTTGAAGAAAACTGATTTTCTTGTGTAACGTTGATTTGTTTTGTAGAAATGTTAGAATTGTTTGAATCGGCTAAATTCAAAATGATATTTTCAATTGAACTAAGCCGATTCAAAGACTTTAATAATCCACTCTCAATCTGATTTTGTTCCGACTCTAAAGAAGAAAGTTGCTCCGATTTGCTAGAAAGCGCATTTGTGAGCTCTGAACATCTATTGCGCAGAGCAGCGTTTTCTGCTTGTAGCTGTTGGATTTTTGCAACAGCACTTTCAACTTTTTGTTCAAGTAACAAAACCTGATCAAGAGTAATCATATCTTATGCCTTTAATGCTTTTTTTGCAGCTTCAACAACTGCTTTAAAAGCTACAGGATCTTCAATAGCCATATTAGAAAGAGCCTTGCGGTTCAATTTAATACCTGCTTTGTTTACACCGTCAATAAAACGTGAATATGTAAGACCTTCTTCTCTTACAGCTGCATTAATACGTGCAATCCAAAGAGAGCGGAATTCGTGTTTTTTATCACGACGATCTACATATGCATGACCTAAAGCTTTTGATACAGCATCTTTTGCTGGTTTAAAGTTTGATTTTCTGTCGCCTCTAAAACCTTTTGCTAATTTTAAGATTTTTGTGCGGCGATTTTTTCTTTTTGTTCCGTCTATCGCTCTTGACATATATTACACCTCATTAACCGTAAGGAAGCATTTGCTTACGGATTTTCTTTGCATCAGCTTCTGCTACATAACCATTAGCACGAAGTTGTCTTTTTCTTTTTGGTGAACGCTTTGTCAAGATATGGCGAAGGTTCATCTTCTTGTGTTTTACTTTGCCAGTGCCTGTTAAAGAATAACGTTTAGCAGCTGACTTTTTTGTTTTCATCTTAGGCATTTTTAAACCCCTTATTTTGTGGCTTTTGCTGAGATTGTCATTGACATATTTCTACCATCCATAGCGGCTGGTTTTTCAATGACGTACGCCGAGGTAAGCCGTTTTAACACCTCATTCAGAACATCAAAACCTAATTCTGTATGTGCAAGTTCACGTCCGCGGAAGCGAATTGTAACTTTTACTTTACAGCCGTCGTTAAGAAATTCTTGTATATGTTTGGATTTTGTGTCTAGATCTCCAGAACCAATTTTTGGTTGCATACGGATTTCTTTCATCTTTAATACTTTTTGATTCTTCTTGGAATCACGGAGCTTTTTTTCCTGTTCGAATCTGTATTTTCCATAATCCAATATTTTACAAACCGGTGGGTTAGCATTCGGTGAAACTTCAACAAGGTCGAGATCACTGTCTCTTGCTAATTTAAGTGCTTCCAAAGTTGGAACAATTCCTTTTTGGTTGCCTTCTTCGTCAATAAGTCTGACCTCACGCACACGAATTTTATCATTAATTCGTAGCTCTTTACTGTTGTTGTTGTTATTGTTGTATGCCAACTATCCTCCTAGTGTTTTATAAAACACGAATTATAACATATAGCGTATTTGTGTATTATATAAAAAATTACGAGTCCTTGTCAATTAGAGAAAATGCAACGTTTAAGTTTCAAAACTTTATTTGTACAAATATGCAGGATAAGGAATTGGATCTGAAAGTTCTTTGTAAACACTGAGTGGAATTCCTAATTGTGCTGCAATTTTTGTATTGTTTGCTTCTGATTGTGATGTCAATAATTTATCTAAGAAAGATTGTTTTTGAATAACTTTGAAAGTTTTTACTTTGCATTCTGGATTTTGTAAATCATCACGTAAATCTTCAATCATATTTTCCCATGAGTCAATTTTGTCAATTAATCCATTTTGTAATGCTTGATAAGCTGTGTAAATTCTTCCGTCGGCAAGTTCTAAAACTTTTTCGGAAGGTAATTTTCTTTGTGTTGATACAATTCCAACAAATTGTTTATAACATTCATCTGCAATTCCTTGCATGATTTCTCTTTGTTCTTGTGTTACTGGTTGGTTAAAATTCAACATGTTTTTGTTTCTACCAGCAAAAAATGTTTCTGATTCAATGCCAATGTTATACATAAGTTCTGTCATGTCAAAAGATTGACCGGCAATTACTCCGATTGAACCTGTAAGTGTGTTTCTGTTTGCATAGATTTTTTCTGCTGCACAAGAAATGTAATATCCGCCCGAAGCGGCGAGAGAACCCATGTAAGCATAGACTTTTTTATTTGCAGTTTTGTAATCTTGTAAAGCAAGGTAAACTTCATCTGATTGATAAACTCCACCACCAGGAGAATTTATAAACAAAGCAATTCCTACGTTTTTAGAATTGTTTTTTAGATTATCAATTGTAGTTAAGAGCCATTCTTGATTATAAGTTGCATTTCTGTTTTCGATTACACCTTCAACATAAATTGCGGCAATAAATTCACTTGATGAAAATTTTGCTGACGAATCTTTTTTTGTTCTACCTTGAAAAAAATATAAAGCAACAATTCCAAGTGCTAAAATTAAAATGATTGAAAAAACAATAATTCCTGTTTTCTTTTTGTTTGTTTTCATTATGCTAAATCCTCTTGTTTTACTAAGCCGTTTTCTACAGCTTCTTTTAATAATCCGTGATATGCGTTCGTTTTTGTCATATTGTAATATGGTTCAAACCAAATAAATGCAATTCCTAAAGTTACTATACAAAGAAAAATGTATCCAATAAAACTTAATTCCAACATTAATAAATCCCAGAGCTTTCGTTTTGTAAGGATTTTACTTAAATTTAAGGATTTTCTTGCTGTAAGTGTAGGGAATTCTACAATGATGAACATTGTCATAGAATATTCGAGTGTTTTTCTAATAAATAATGCGAAAGAAAAAACAAAAATAAAGCAACAAACAATAGTTTGTAGTCCACCTGTACCAAAGATTGAAATAATTGCAAAAGAAACGAGAGTCAAAGCGAAAATAGAAACAAACATCCAAATAAAAATCCATAACGATTGCCAAAGACCTGCTTTAATTGAATTCCACCAGTGGGCAAAACCATCAATAAAATCCTTAAAATAAACGGGTTCTGGAGAACGGGTCATTTTTAAGCAAACGTGTAAAGTCGCAGCAGAAAAGATAAATGAAACTAACGTTTGTATAAGAGACAAAAGATACGAAATTATTCCAGCGGGAGAAGAAAGTGAAGTTGATAAAAAACTAAGCATAGCTTGTGTGTCACCACTTTCTGCATAAGTATAAAATTCATTCATGTCGAGAGGAAAAAAATTTGGTAAAGAAAAAATGAAAAGTAAAAGATTTGTTACAAATGCAATTAAAATTGGAACAAGCCAACGATTTTGTAACTGTTTTTTTGCAAAAATCTTAAATTTTGCTATATCAAACATGTTTTTTCTCCTAAAATATTCCATAATTTACACAAATAATTCTAAGACAAAATTTTTCTACCGTCAATAAAAGAAGTGGTATGTAAAATTAATTTTTTATTTCTGCAAGTAAATCTCTATAAAATCGTTCTTCAATTTGGTCTAAAGAAATGTCGCATTTTGTAAAAATTTGTTCCTGAAGTTTTTTGATTTTTTTTACGGTTTCGTCGTCAGTTTGATTTTTGATTGTTTCAATTTCTAAAAAATCACCTAGAGGAGGAACATTGCATAATTCAATATGCATTTCTTCATTATTCAAAATATATGTCCAATGTTCAGTGATTTTTTCTTTTACAAGGCTGATTTTTCCACCAATGTCTTTTATAAAAGTTTCTATTGCAGAAAAATCTGAAATTGTACATTCGTGTTCTTCGTTTACCTCAATTGCGGATGAATTTTTGTCTTTTTGGATAGATTTTTTTTTGTATGTAAAATAAGTTATTTTTTCAGTTTTATCTTGTGAATAAAAAACTTCGGTTCTAAATCGGATTGAAACATAAGATTCTGGTGAAAATTCAGTTGGAATTCTGTAGTAAATATCTTTTTTTTCTGATTTTCCGCCGTAAGTTGCAAATGAATTTAATTTTTGAATTACATTTTCTCTTTGTAAAACGTGGGCTTTTGATTCAATTTCGTACATGATTTGATTGTAATGCAGATTTAAATAAAAAAAAAGTTGAAAAACCTCACACGTTCTTCAACTTTTTTAGATTTAGGGTTTAATACAAACCCTAAAAACGGACGAGTCAAGGTCTTGAGCGAAGCGTGCCTTGACCGTACGTATTAAGTAAACAAATAGGCACAACAGGTGTCTGGATGTCGACCACCCGTCGTAACTTACATTTTAATTATCGGAAGTATTTAAAAATGCTTTAATCTTTTTATTGACTAATACGCTTTTTTTTGGAATTATGTTGAATACTATGAACGAAGAAAAAATTACACGTGCATATTTAGAAACTTTATCTTTTTCAGATTTGTCTAATTTGGCAGATGAATACGGTGTTGAAGTTCCTGAAAATTTGAATAGAAACTTTTTGATTGCAGAACTTCTTGAATTGGCAGAAGACGCTAGTGGTACAGCAGAAAATATGATAATTGCATCTGAAGAAGAAAGTGGCGAAATTGTAGATTTACCTCAAAATTATAACGAAACTCAAATTTCTTGTATTTTACGTAATCCAATTTGGGGATTTGTTTTTTGGAATATCAGCGATGCAGATAGTTTACAAATAAAAGATGAAGAGACAAGTTTACTTTTAAGAATATGTTCCTTCAATTCAAAAGATGAATTAAAACCTGTTGAAGTTTTAGAAGTTCAGGCAAGTACAACTTCTCAAGAACAATATATTTTGTTACCAACAGAAAAAAAATATATTCGGGTTGAACTTTTGTTAGCTAGATATGCTACACAATCTGTTTTGGCATTTTCTCCACTTATTGAAATTCCTCAAGGTCCAAAATATGTAGATGAATGGCAGCCTGGTAAAGAATTTGATTTTTCACAAATTATGAAATTATCAAATGTGGAAGATATTTTGTTGAATCAATATAAAAAACATAGGAATTCATTTATAGGATAGTTTTAAGGTATTTATTATGCGTAAAAATTTAGTTTTAATATTAAAATCAAGTTGTGAATTTATCCGTCATACAGAAGATGAATGTAAAAAAAATGCAAAAGTATTAAATCAATTTTTTGAAACTATTTCTAATTTTTATATTCCTTTGTTAAATATGTTTGAAAATTTAGAGACAAGTAATGTTTATTGCAAATTAGGATTAGTTTTTTCGCCAGTAGTTTGTGCTTTATTGGAAGATTCAACAATTCACGAATTATATATTGATTGGTTAGATAAACGATGTGAACTTGGAAGAAAAGAATTGGAACGTTGTAAAGATAACGCAGAACTTCTTCATCAAGTTCAGTTGCAATTAGACAAAAATAGAGATTTGTTGTTTGATTTTCAAGAAAAATATGAATGTAATTTGATTAAGAAATTTTCTGAATACCAACAAAAAGGTTTTATCGAAATTTTAGCGACTTGTGGAACTGATGTTTATTTACCACATTACATGGATATGAAAGAAATTGTTTCTGCACAAATAGAAACTGGGCTTCAAGCTTATCGTCGTTATTTTGGTGCAGTTCCAGAAGGATTTTGGATTCCAGAGATGGGATATTATCCGGGATTGGAAGGCTTAATTAGAGCGTACGGTTATTCATATACAGTTTTGGATTCTAGAAGTGTAATTTTATCAGAAAATTGTCCAACAAATGGAATTTTTTATCCTTCAAGAACATTAAATTCTCTTGTTGTGTTTACGTCAAATTTTAAAGTAGACGAATTTTTGTACGGAGAAAAAGGTGTAGTTCATAATCCTGTTTATAGAAATGTAAATAGAGATATTGGTTTTGATTTGGAAAGTGAAGATTTGGCTTCTGTTTTTGAAAATGGCGACGTTCGTCTTTCTACAGGATACAAATATTGGGCAAAATCAAATGCAAACCAATCTGATGTTATTTATAATGAAATCAACGCTGCAAATTGTGTAGAAAATGATGCAAAATCTTTCTTAAAAGATGCTTGTGATTTATTAGACCAAGCTTCTTGTTTAGTAAAAGAAGAATATGTAACTTTGGTAAATACAATTGATGTTGAAAAAATGTTACAAGTTTGGGATGAAGGCGTTGATTGGGTTGAACAAATTATTCGTAATGCAAGTTCATATTCATTAAATATGGCAACTTGTGATGAAATGTTAGAAAATCAATATTCTTTGGAAAAAATTAAACCGTGTTATTCATCTTCTGCAGGGGCTGGCTATGGTGAAAACTTTCTTTCTAACAAAAATTCATGGATGATTCGCTACATAAGAAAAGCTTGCGAAAGAATGATTGATTTGGCAGACAGATTTCCAACTGATACTGGCTTAAAAACAAGATTGTTGAACATCGGTGCAAAAGAACTTTTGTTGGCTCAATCGAGTGGACTTGCAAAAATGATTGATAACGATGATTCTCCAGATTTTGCACAACGCAGATTTAAAGACAGTATTATTGCGTTCACAATGGTTTTTGATGCTTTGGGTTCAAATACAGTTAGTACAGAATGGCTTACAAAGTTAGAATCAAAAGAATCAATTTTCCCTTGGATGAACTACAGAATATTTTCTAAGAAAGTGTAATTAGAGCGACAAGAACATATTTTCGTATACGTCATTGTAAATGTCTAATTGGGTTTTTGCGCTCTTAATTCCTTTTATTGCAGGGTCGTATCTTTTATCAATTTCTAAAATTTTTTCCCATTCGTTGATAGCTTCTTGCCACTGCGATTTGTTGTAATACATCAATCCTGATGCGTACAAAAGGTCAATTTGTTCTTGTTCTAAAGAGCGACCTTTATCGCCGAGTAATAATTTTGCAGAAAAACTGATTCTGTTGATTGGATTAAACGAAGTTGTTAAGTCCAAAGTGTAATTTACATTCATTTTTACTTTTTTTACATCAAATTCACTTCCAAGGCTGATTCGCGGATTTCCACCTTTTAATTCAAGCCCAGCAAGAACGCAAAATGAATCTGTGAAATCTAAAATAATTCCAGAAGAAATTGACATTTTTTGTTTTTCTGAAAAATCGATTAGATTCACAGGTTGCTTTATATCAAAAGAAAGTGTGATTACAGGAACAAATTTACATGAAAAACCGAATGCAAAATATGTTGGAAGTGGGTCGTCTAATTTTATTCCAGAAGGACTTGAAAATCCTGTTAATGCAACTCCTAAATTTTGTGCAGAAAGTCCAATTTTTACATTTGGTTCTCGAGAATAAAACAAATTTTTTAATAAATTAAATTGCATTGCAATTCCTACATCTGCCATTAAACCAAGTGCGGATTGCTGTAAACCAGAATGATAAATTATTGTATCTGTGTCTTTTTCTGTATAATCTGGCATTCCTCGCCAAGCAGTTTTAAAAGAACAACCGACTGCAATTCCTTTAAAATCGTATCCGGCTAAAAAATTGTAAGAAAGATTTAAGTTTGCAACAGTTTCGGAATAATAACTTGCGTTTACTTTTTTTCCAAATGAGTTGTATTCCGTAAAAGGAACGTGAAAACAAGATAATTGTGCCGCATAACCAAGGTTTTTATTTCTGGAAGTGTAAGAAATTGTTTCTAAAGCAGAATCTGCAATCCAAGAGTTGTGAAAAATTGCAAATTGAGTTTCTTTTTGAATTGAACTTGCAGCAGCATTATAATTTATAAAACTTATGTCGTCGAATAATCCTGTGTAAGATGAAGCAAGACTTTCTGAACGTCCACCAACGGGAATCAACAACGAACGAAAAGATGAAGTTCCTTCGTTTGAATTGAAAAAAAGTTGGAAAAATTCATTGTCTAAAAGTGAAGATTGTAAATCTGAATAAGATAAAGAAAACGCGTTTCCTTGCAAAAAAACTGAGAAAATAACGTAAAATATAAAAAATCTTAAATTCTTTATTTTTTTCTTCATTTCACCACAAAAACACCAATATTCTGATTTATTATAAACTCTTTTCTATGAAAATACACTAAAAATACAATAGAATTATCGGATAATTACCGAAAATGTATTATAATATAGTAATTAAAATATGAAAGGAAAGTTTTTTCTTTGTGTTATATTTTTATCTAGTCTCGTTTTTTCTTCTGGATTTGCACAACAAAATTCTGAAGATAGAGACGTTATGTCCTTAAGAGAAATCAAGGTTCTAATTAAACAAAAAGAATATAACTCTGCCTTGGAAGAACTTTATAAATATATTCAAGAAAAACCCAAAGATTTTGATAATGCGCAAAAATTAATAAATGAAATTATGAAAAAACGTGAACTTTATTTTGATTATGCGCAACAAGCAATTAAATCAAATACAGAAAATCCTGAGGATCACGAAACTCCTTCTAAGATTATTTTGGAAATGAGAAAGATTGAAAATAATCCTCCTGTTGAAATTAGAAAAATGATTAATATGCTTGAACAAATGCACTTGTTCAAATATTACGCGTATTTGTTTGATTCAATTCAAAAACAATCAAGTGAATCTACGCTTGCAAAAAAATTCACTCAATCTGTAAAAACAATTCAAGATGGATTTTGGATTTATAAAGACGAATTTTATGCTGAATATAAAGATAATCCTGAGTTGCTAGATTCTGTAACAGAAGTCGTAAATAATTTGAACGAAAATATAAATTCTGTTCTTCGATCTAGAGTAAAATCTAATCTTGAAAAAAACGTAAACGAGTATGTTCAAGCAATAACTGAAGAAAATTATAAACGAGCTTTGCAAGAGTACGAGGATGTTTATAAAGATTTTGAAGAATATAATTTAATCATTTCTAAAATACTTGAAAATTCCTCAGCTTTAGTTGCTCTGCAAGAACAAACTATTGACGAAGAAACTGAAGTTACAGATGCTTCGTATCTTTCTTTTATGAATTATTTTATTTTAGGTTTGCCTTCTTATATTGGTTCTGGATTGTTGGGCGCTGTTTGTTTTGAATGGGCTGATTATGTAGAACAAATGAAAGAAGCAACAAATAAATTAATTCAAAAATATACAGACATATATGTTGCAAATGTTCCAAAAAATCTAGAAGTATCTGATGTAACAACTTTGCTTGGAAATCACTCAAATTATGCTGATTCGATTGCAAAATATTGTGTTTTAGCAAGAGATGTAAATAATTTGTATGAAATTCAAGAGTCAACTTTGCCATTTAACTATCCAGTGAATTTTTATAATGATTCTTATAATTATCTAGAAAAATTGTGTTTGCAAAACGAAAGTTTATTAAATCTAGCAATTGAAGTTGATATGGAAATCGCTTCTGAAAATATTAATAAAAATCGTTTTTCAGAATCAAAAGAAGATGAACAATCAATTTTGCCAGCACAAATTTTATTATCTGTAAACACATCAAAAAATATAAACAATCTTTTTAGTCAGAAAGACAGATTATCACTTTCATCTTTTGATTGGGCAAATGAATATAATCAAATAGATGCAACTCAAAATCAAAACGAATACGTGGATAATCAAAAGAAAGATTTTGAAAGTGTTACAAGTTTGTATGAAAATCTTTTAGAACAACTTTATCAAATTAAAAAGAAGCATTTGATTTCTTCATGGCAAAATATTACTTTGTTGGATAAAAAATACGCAGATAATTTTGTAGATTATGCAACTTTGTTATCTGAAAAATCCGTTGTTTTAAATTCGGGGCTTTCGTTTAGAATTTCGGATAGCGATGTAAGAAATTTTTATTCTGATGTTAATTCAGTAAATAATTGGGATATAGATTCAAGTGATAAAAATGCTTTGTTAAAATATAAATATTCAGGAATCTCCAAAGATATAATTTTGCATTTGGATGAATATATCGATAGTGCAATACAAAATCTAACAAATAATAAAAATCAATTGAGTGAAAATAAAGTTCTTTATGAATCAAGTGATTTAAAAAATTATCCGCTTGAATCAATTTCGACTTGTGTGTCGTACATCGATACTTCAATAAATAAATTGAATCAATTAAAGAATCAGAATTTTGCTTTATTACAAGAAATTGAAGAAGCTTTGCAATTATTTAGGGTAACAAAGGATGATGCTGATTCTATTTTACAAGATGCAAAAGATGTTTTTGCCCAAGGAGATTTTTCTAGAGCTGAACGTTTATTGCAACAGGCAAGTGAAAAATATGCGCTTGCTTTATCATATTGCGAAGATTATGAATTAAGACAAAAAAGTGACGAAGAACGTTTTAATCTTGCTCAAAATATCGCTTCTGCAAAAAACGAAATTGTTGTTCAAGAATCTCGTAGATTATATACACAGGCAAGAATTGCACAAAATAACGATAATTATGACGAAGCAGAACAATATATTATCGCTGCTATAAATAAATGGGCCGAAACTCATGACGAAGAAAATACTGAGTTTGAAGATTTTAGAAATTTAGTAAATACCGCTATTTCTATGAAAACTGGCCGAACTTTGACACCTGCTGATCCTCTTTATTCAGAAATTTCAACTTTACTTAGTTACGCAACAGGTCATTATGATAAAGCAAATGAATATTTGAAAAAAGGTGATAAAAAAGCGGCAGATAAGGAACTAAAATCGGCTCTAAATAATATTAATAAAATTAGAGATGCTTATCCTATAAATCAAGATGCGTCGCTTTTACTCTTAAAAATAGACAAGATTCAAAATCCTGCAAAATTTGAAGAAGAATTTGAATTGAAAATTAATGCTGCAATTGCTGGGTGTAGAAGAAAAGATACCCAACTTGAATCTTATAACTTGTTGATGGACTATTATAATTTAGCGCCAGATTATAAAGGTTTGAAAGATAAAATTTATAATATTCAAATTGAATTAGGAATGCGCCAAAAACCTGTAGATAATAGTGCAGCAACACAGGCAAAAAAATTAACTCGTGAAGCTCAACGTTTGTTTAATTCGGCAGGAAACGATGTTGCAAAATTAAATAATGCTTTGGCAAAAATAAATGAATCTTTAAGGATTAATCCAAACAACAATGAAGCCGAAACTTTAAAAGATAAGATTTCTACAAAAATTGGTGCTAGTACAACAATTGTTCTTTCGGCAGAAGAACAGGCATTGTATAATGATGCTGTTGTAAAATTGCAACGTGGTTATGTAGATGATGCAAATATTATTGTAAATCAATTGTTACAAAATCCAAAAAATGGTTCTTCAAAATTAATAAAAGAATTGAAGAAAAAAATAGATGCAAGGTTGTAGCGTGAAAAATAAAAAAGGTTTGCTGAAAAAATTATTTTTATTAATTCCTCTTTTTTGTTTTAATTTGTTCGCAGAAGATATTTATTGGGAAAATCCAAAAGTTGTTTCAGCGGACGAAATTGCTTTTCCTACAACAATTCACCAAAACAATAAATCTTTTGTTTTTTGGCAAGAAATAGATTCCAAAAATGGTCAAATTTGGCTTTCTGCCCGCGTTTATGAAAACGATGTTTCTTTTTATGAAAATAAACGTTTTGCGGGGCCTTTTGAATATCACGGTGAAGTTCCTGATATTTATTCTGTAACAAATAATAAAAAAGGTTCTATCGTTGTTGCAATGCGTTCCAATAAAAAAGGAATTGTAACTTATAGAACAGATGATGATGCAAAATCGTTTACAGAAAGTTTTGTTCCTCAGTCTGATGAATTTTTAGCGCCACGAGTTTATTATTCAGCTTCAGGAAAATATATTGTTTTTCTTTCTTTGAATAAAGATAATGCCTTTTTTATATACACTTCAGAATCTGTTGATGGAATAAATTGGCAACCATTAAAGGAATTTGCACCTTCATCTTCATTTAGAAATCCATTTGTTCCTTTTTTATTGAACACAGGATTTAATGATATTGTTGTTTTTCAGGCGCAATATTCATCTTCTGTAATAAATAGACTTTCTTACCAACTTTTTAGTACAGTTTCTTCCGATGGCGGAATTTCTTGGACTGAGCCAAAACTTATAACTGACCAAAATTCTATAATTGATTCTGAAAAAAACTTTGCATTATTCCAAAACCAACGTCCATATTTATATAGATTTAATAACAAAAATTACATTGCGTGGGAAAGAACCGAAAATATTTCTGCTTCAATTTTTATTTCCGAAATTTCACAAAATGGATTAACTCCACGAACAATTTCTAGACTTACAGAAGACGGAAACGCAAGTAGACCTGTAATTTTTGATTATAAAAATAAAGTAAATGTTACTTGGTTTGACACAAGTTCTGGTAAAGAAGCAATTTCTGTTGCCGTGGAAGAAGGAACTTCATATTGGGAAAATACAACTCTTGTTCAAAATAATTACAACAACTTATTTCCTCAGCCAGTAATTTTAAATTCTGAAAAAAATGGTCAATATTTGGGATTTATATGGCAGAGAATTTCACAAAATAAAAAAAATAATTTGTGTATTTTGCTTCCTGATACAAGCGTTAATTTGCCAAAGTTAAATCCAATTTCATACAAAAAAAATAAACGAAGTACTGCAAAAAAAGTTCAGATTCAAATTGAATTTCCGTCTGACCCTTCAGGAATCTCAGGATTTTCGTACACTTGGGCAAAAGATAACACAGAAATTCCTGCAAAAAAAGTGATGGGATTTGCAAAAGATAGAAAACTTACACTTTTTGCTGAAGAAGATGGAATCTATACATTGAATGTCAGTGTTGCAGATAGAGCAGGGAACTGGTCAAATGTTGCGTCAGTTGATTATCACAGAGATTTAACTCCACCAAATAAACCGAATATAATTATTCCACAAAAAGATAAATACGGACTTTTATCTTCAAATACTTTCAGATTAAATTGGGAAAAACCTGAAGATGAAGATGTTGCAGGCTACAATTATGAACTTGAATATTTAGGTTCTGTTCCTTCGAATATGGCAGTAACAAAAACACATCCGTTAAAATTAAAAGACGAAGTTGTTCTTGCAAAAGTAGACGAATTAACTAAAAAATACATCAGTAAAACTGAAAAAAATTATAAATTCAAATCAAATATTGCTACAAGAAATTTAAGAACTCCAAATTTTAATAACAGAAGAAATGGTGTTTATTTATTTAGTGTAGTTGCAATTGACGAAGTTGGAAATGTAAGTGATTCTTCATCTGTTTTATTGATTTTGAATAAATATAATCCTCAAACATATATTTCTTCTGCGTACCAAACCGCTTCTGATATTGGTGAACTTGAACTTGTAATTAATGGTGGCGGATTTACTTACGACGGAACAATCAGCGAAATTTACATTGATAAAGATGGAAAAGCGCCTTACGATTTAAAACTTTACAGAAAAGACGGTGATTTTAAAGTTGTTTCAAACACAAAAATTACAAAGATAAAAATTGGAACTTCTTTGGACGAAGGTTCTTACAAAATGTGTTTGTTACATCCTGACCGAGGATTGCACGTTAGTGATAAAATCGTTGAAATTTCACAATCAGGAACTGTAAAAATTCAAGCCGAATATGTTTACAAACCTCGATATTCAATTGTAAATCCTAGTTCAGCAAAACAAATCTCAATTTATCTGATAATAGTTGGAATAATTTCAATTTTAATAATTTTAGCAATAATTTTTACAATCGTTTCTATGATTTTAAACGCAAAAGAAAATGCCAGAATTGAAAAAGAATTACGCAGTATTGTAAAAGGAGAAACTTTTATGAAAGAAAAATTAGCTAGAGGCCAAAAACGACGAAAGAGTTTAAAAGGAAAATTGATTTTCTTTACAGTAATTCTTGTAATTCTTACAGTTTTGTTTGTTTCTTTACAAAATGGTAAAAAAATGCTTGCTACACAAGAACAAACTTTGCTTGAAGGTTTGCAGGCGCGAGTTGATGTTCTTATAGAAAGTATCTCCAACGGTGTAGAAAATTTTATGCCAACAGAAAATATTCTTGAATTAAGTGGATTGCCTGCCCAAGTCGTTGCGATGAATGAAGCTAAATACGTTACAATTTTGGGTAGAAAACTTGGTGATGATAACACAGGTTTGAATTATGTTTGGGCAAGTAACGATGAAGAAATTGATTCAAAAATTGCTACAAATAGATTAGTTTATGGTGAATCAGAAATTACAGATTCAGAACTTTTGTTGATTGCAGAAAAATATGGTTCTATGCCAAAAACTTCATTAAAAACAGCAAACAGTGTTAGTAAAAATATTTCAAATTTATCAAGTCAAATTAGTTCTTTGGCAACAAAAAAGGATGAAGAAAGTTTGACTAGAAGAAATGAATTATCAGAAATTGTTTTAAGATTAAGAACAGAAATGCGAGATGAATTGGATAAATTTGTTTTGCAAAATAGAGCATCATTTCCACATTTTGATAACACAAAACTTGATTTGAATAATACAGATTATATTTTTACTTCGCCAGTTTTATATAGAGTTGGAAGTTCTGAAGAATATATTCATGCGATTATTGTTATGGAAATTACAACAGAGCAACTTGTAAAACAAATTCAAAATGAAATTAAAAAATTGATTACTTCCAGCTTGATTGTTGCGGTTCTTGCTGTTTTGATTGGAATCTTTGGTGCGATTTTTGTTGCTTCTATCATTGTTAACCCAATAAAAAAACTTGAAAAACATCTTGTAAAAATTGGTGAAACAAGAAATAAAACTGATTTATTAAAAGATAATATGAAAATCGTTATAAAATCAAATGACGAAATTGGTAGTTTGGGTGCTGCTGTTAATAAAATGACACATGATATTGGAATTGCGGCACAAGAAGAAGATTTACAAAATGACGGTAAAGCTGTTCAACAGGCGTTTATTCCTCTTGAAAAAGGTGAAGGAAACAAAAATGAATCAATCGCAAAATTAAAAGAAGATAAAATCGAATTCTTTGGTTATTACGAAGGAGCTTCGGCAGTTTCTGGAGACTATTTTGATTATCACAAATTGGATAATTCTTGGTATTTAGTAATTAAATGTGACGCCAGTGGACACGGAGTTCCTGCTGCTATTGTAATGACAATTGTTGCAACCTTATTTAGACAATATTACACAAAATGGACATTTAAACGTAATGGAACAAACGTAAATCATCTTATTTCACAAATAAACATTCTTGTTGAATCCTTGGGATTACGCGGAAAATTTGCGGCGATGATTGTTTGTTTGTATAACGTTGATACAGGTGAACTTTACATGAGTAATGCCGGCGACAATATTGTTCATATTTATGACAGTCAAACTAAAAAAATGAAACAACTTACACTTGATAATATGCCGGCTGCTGGAGTTTTTGCTACTGATATGATTGCAATGCGTGGTGGATACAAAATTGAAAAAACTGTTTTAAATCACGGTGATATTTTGTATTTGTATACTGACGGTATTGAAGAATCAAACAGAAAGTTAAGAAATCCTGACTTTTCTGTTCAACAAATAGAAAAAGAACAAAATGCACCTGGCGGTTCTAAAAAAGCTGCTGAAAAAGAAGATGCAAAAGAAGAACTTGGGCCAGACCGAATTGCACAAATCATTGAAAGTGTAATTAATAAAAAGAAATTCGTTTTGGAAAAAGAACAAAATCCAATTTCTGATGAAGTTCTTGAATTTGATTTTACAAAATGTTCAGGTTCTATTGATGATACAATTCTTGCATTAGCGAGTGTAGAAAAAGTTTTCCGAATGGTAAAAATGCCAGACGCAACTTTTTCAGATACAATTCGTGTAGATAAAAAAATTGATAAATTCCTTAGTGAATATTTCAATTTATATGACAAATATTGTGTAAAAGATGAAATGGGAGAAGACGACAGTTATACACAATACGCATATTTATACGAAGATGAACAATCTGACGACTTAACAATGCTTGCATTAAAACGAATATAAATTTGATTTTTTTTATAAATTATGTAAATTTATTTATAAAAATATTTTGCGTTGCAAACTAAATATATACTGCTGTTTCTCATTGATTTTTTTAGGAGGAAGATTATGGATACAGATGAAATGAAAACAAAATTGAAAAACTTTATTTCTAAAAGTTCAGATGTTACAAAAAGCGCATTTTCAAAAGCATCTAATGCGGTTCAAAAATTCAGCGATAAAAGTGTTTTAAAAATTGAAATTAAACAGATGGAATCAAAAAAAGAAAAACTTTTTACAAAAATCGGAAAACATCTTTCTTCTGTTTTAGCTAATGAAAATGTTGATTTAATGAATCTTCAAAATGCAACAACTGATGAAAATATTACAGGATTAATTGACGAAATAAAAAATGCACAATCAGAAATAGTTCAATTGAATCTTGATATTGAAAAAAATAAAGAAGAATTAAAAAAATCCCAGGAGGATGAAAAAGAAGAAGAATCTGAAGAATCAACTGTAGATAATCAAGAAACGGAAGTAAAAGAATAAGATGGCACAACATAAATCTTTTGTTTTTTTTGACTGCGAATGTGCAAATTGTTTTGATGGAATTGGAAAAATCTGTTCTCTAGGTTACGTGCTTACTGATGATGAATTAAACGTAATTGAAAGTGAAGATGTAATCATTAATCCAGAGACAGATTTTGACTGGTATTTATTAAATCCAAAAAACGAATGTCATTTAGCATATTCTAAAGATTATTTTAGAGCGTTCCCAAATTTTGAAAGTTATTATAAAGAAATCAAAAAACTTTTTACAACAGGAAATCGCTATATTGCAGGTTATGATGTTTCTAACGATGTTGATTTTGTAAATTGTGCTTGTGAACGTTATAAACAACAATTTATTCAATTTAGAGCCTTTGATTTAAAAAAATATTTGAATAAAGTTTACAATACAAATAAAAAACTTGTGGAATGGGCAGAATTTTTTGAATGCGATATTTCATCATTAAAAAGTCACAAAAGTGTTGATGATGCTATGATGACAATGCTTATTCTAAAAAAAGAATGTGAAAAAACAGGAAAATCTGCTGAAGAAATCTTTTTGGAATATAAAGACTTTTTTGTTTCTAACGAGCAACTTTTGTTTCAAGCAGAAGAACGTAAATACAAAAAAGAATTGCAAGACAAACTAAAACGTATGTACAACAAAAAAGCACCTCAGCCACGAAAAAATATTTTTAATGGTGAACGTTTTGAGTTTGATAAAAAGCTGTTTACTGATTTGGAATTTCTTTTGGATTTTGCAAAAGAAATTTACAATTATGGTGGCGTTTTGGGTGAAAAAATCAATGGAAAAGGAACTGTGATTTTTGCCGATGACAAAATAATTCCACCAATTCGTCAAAAAATTGAAAAACGTGGGTTAAAAATTGCGACTGTAGAAGAAATTCAAAATAAAATGCAATAAATTTTGCTTTGTCTTTCAACTTTACGAGCAATAATATATAATAAAAAAAATGAGTTTTTAGGAAGGAAAAAAAATGGAAAAATTAAAAATTTTATTAGCAAAAGGAAGAATTTACGAATCTGTTTATGAACTTTTAAGTGATGTTGGAATTTCAATTCATCTTCCTGATAGAACATATTTTCCTACAACAAATCAAAAAGACCTTGCTTTTCAAGTAGTTAAACCTCAAATTGTAAGTAATTTATTGGCAAATAATAAAGCTGACGTTGGTTTTTCTGGAAAAGATTGGATTTACGAAAATGGAGTAGAAGACCAAGTTGAAGAAATCATGGATTTGGGCTTTGATCCTGTAAAAATTGTTGCTGCAATTCCTGATACTGTTGATTACGACGCTTTATTAAAAGGTCACGTAACAATTGCAACTGAATATCAGGCTTTGAGCAAAAAATGGGTAGAAAATAACAAAATCGATGGTACAATTTTTAGAACTTGGGGAACAAGTGAAGGTTTTGTTCAAGATAATGAAGATTCAATTGCTCAAATTTTGAT
Organism: Treponema bryantii; assembly: GCA_015061465.1. Lineage (GTDB taxonomy): Bacteria > Spirochaetota > Spirochaetia > Treponematales > Treponemataceae > Treponema_D > Treponema_D bryantii_D. The sequence continues at coordinate 24,833 of SUWN01000029.1, forward strand.
AGATAATACTTCAACTGGTTCTTCATTAAAAGCAAACAGATTAAAAATTGTTGATACATTAATGGAATCTTCTACAAGAATGTACGCAAGCAAAACTGCAATGGCTGATCCAGAAAAAAAACAGAAAATCATGGAATTAAAAATGTTGTTCTGTGCTGTAATGGATGCTCGTGGAAGAGTAATGTTAGAAATGAACGTTGCAAAAGATAAATTTGAAAATATGGTAAAAAGTTTGCCAGCAATGCGTAGTCCAACTGTTGCTCCTTTGTATTCAGATGACGGTTATGCAGTAAAAATTGCTGTAAATAAAAGTGAAGTTCCAACTTTATTACCAAAATTAAAAGAATTTGGCGCAACTGATATTGTTGAATACGAACTTAGAAAAGTAATTAATTAATTTAAGGATAAAAAAATGAGAACTGCAACAATCACAAGAAAAACTGGCGAAACTCAAATTACATTAACACTCAATTTGGATGGAAGCGGAAAATGCGATGTAAAAAATCCTATTGGCTTTTTTGATCACATGCTTAAATCATTTTGTAAACACGGTTTGTTTGATTTATCAGGTGAATTAGTGGGCGATTTGGATGTAGACCAACATCATTTGATAGAAGACACGGGAATTGTTCTTGGAATGTGTTTTGCAAAAGCTCTTGGTGATTGTGCAGGAATTTTTAGAAGCGGATTTTTTATTTATCCAATGGACGAAACTTTAGTTCAAGCAGCTGTTGATTTTGGCGGACGTCCATATTTAGTTTGCAACAGTGAATTAACAGGAATTCCTTTAGTTTCTATTTGCAATGGAGAACAAAGTTCGTTCCAGACAGATTGTTTTGAAGATTTTTGGCAGGGATTTGTAAATTCTGCTTGCTGTAATTTGCACATTGATGTAATACGAGGAAGAAGTGACCATCACAAAATTGAAGGTTGTTTTAAAGCTGTTGCAAGAGCAATTAGAAGTGCAACTGAAATTGATGCAAGAAGAAACGGTTCTGTTCCAAGTACAAAAGGTGTAATTGTTTAATGGACGAAATTATAATTTATACAGACGGCGGCTGTAGCGGAAATCCTGGGCCTGGAGGTTGGGGCGTTGTTATAAGTGCCGATGGAATTGTAAAACAAATCTCTGGCGGTGAAAAATTCACAACAAATAATAGGATGGAATTGCTTGCCGCTATAAATGCACTTTCAATTATAAAAAATACTCCCAAATTTGAAAGCAGAAAAATCATTGTAAATATCGACAGCCAATATGTAAAAAATGGAATTACAACTTGGATAAAAGGTTGGAAAGCCAAAGGGTGGATTACTGCCGATAAAAAGCCTGTAAAAAATCAAGATTTATGGATTTTGCTAGACGAACTTAATTCTTCTTTAAACGTTGAATGGAATTGGGTAAAAGGGCACGCTGGTGTAGAATTCAACGAAATTTGTGATTCATTATGCCAACAAGAAATCAAAAAACATAAGTAAATTTTATTAATATTCCAACTTCGTTTCTAATTGTATAAAAGCCTTTTATTTGCTATATTAAAGTAAATCCCACATATAAAGAGGTCTAATTATGCCTTATACAGAACCAACAAGTCTAGCGATTGTTGCGTGTCCTGGTGGCGAAGCTTTCGCCAATGAAGTCATAACGCACCTAAAACACATGTACAAACACCGCTTCACTTTGAAGAACGATGTTGTATCTAAGCGTTATGAGCTGAGTAAAGAAGAGCTTGTGAACAAAATTAATTTGCAAAATGATTTGCAAACTAGTGATTTGTGCATAAGAGGAGCTACAGACAAATATCGTCAACCTAATTTTAAAATTAATACTAGGTTTTCGTATTTTGCAAATGGAGAAGTAAAAACCGAACTTTTAGACACAGTTCGTGGTAAAGATGTCTTCATTTTCCAAGACGTTGAGAATCACGAAGTTCTTTCGCTCAACGGTGGTAAAAACAAAGTTGTAATGACTGTAAATGACCACGTAATGTCATTGCTCGTTACAATTGATGCAGTTAGAATGGCAGGAGCAGAAAAAATCACTTTGGTTGTTCCAGCTTATCCTTACGCACGCCAACACAAACGTAAAGGACGTGAAGGTTTAACTGCAAGTCTTTTAGGTCACATCTACGAAATGCAAGGTGTTTCAAGAATAATTACTCTTGATTTACACTCTCGCGAAATTCCAAACGCATTTTCTCGCTTAAATTTGGATAACCTTCATGCAAGTTATCAAGTAATTAGAGAATTAAGTAAAATTGTTGATTTAACTGGTAAAACTGAAGATTTAGTTATTGTTTCTCCAGACACTGGTGCAATTGACAGAAATAAATTCTATGCTTCAGGATTAAAACTTCCTTTGGCAATGATTTATAAAGAAAGAGATTATTCAATTGTAACTCAAGATGCTCATTCTACAAATATTAAATCTGTGAAATTGCTTGGTGATGTAAAAGGTAAAGTTGCTTTTATGGCTGATGACATGCTTGGAACTGGTGGAACTTTACTTAAAGCAATGGAATTCTTAAAAGAACAAGGTGCTATAAAAGTAATTTGTGCAATTTCGTTGCCTTTCTTTACAGGTAATGCTATTGAACAATTTGACGAAGCATACAAACAAGGCTTGTTCTACCGAATTATTGGAACGAATGCAGTTTATCATGAGGAATTGCTAAAACGCGAATGGTACATCAACACAGACGTTAGTGGACTTTTTGCAAACGTAATTACTCGCATTCACTATCATCAGTCTTTGGGTGAATTGCTTGATAATAGAAATATAATCGAAAAAGTCTTAAAACAAAGCAACAAAGAAAAAGATGCTTCTAAAGACGAAGAAATTTAATCTTAAAGCTGAAGTTTTATGACAGAATGTATTTGTGCAGTTGATATTGGAACTACATCTCTTAAAGTTGGACTTATTTCGCTTGACGGAGATTTGATTTCTTTATCATCTGCCAAAAACGTAACAACAGACGCAAAGTTTTGTGGCGCAAATTGGCTTGAAACTTTGCGTTTTGTATTTAACAAATTAAAAAATAAAAATGATTGCAAAATTGTAGCAATGTGTGTTTCTGGAAATGGTCCAACTGTTGTTACAGACAAAGGTTTTACAATCAGATGGGATGAAGAAACTCCTTTTGAGTATGATTTTGCACAAAAAGATAATCCTTGTGTAAAATTTTCGTTATTTTTACCAAAAATCTTACATTTAAAAAATTGTTTTCCAGACGAATTTAAAAATTCAAAGTTTATTTTTTCTGGTCCAGAGTTTGTTTTGTACGAATTGACAGGAAACGCTGTAACAATTCTTCCTGAAAAGCGATTTGAAGCTGCATATTGGACAACTGAAAGTTTGTCTTTGTGTGGTATTCCTATAGAAAAAATGCCGCCTTTTGTAGAAATTGGTCATTGTTGTGGAAATTTATTGGATAATCAAAAAGAATTTTTGGGCTTGGAAGAAAATATTCCTGTTTTTTGCGGTGGGCCGGATTTTGTAATGGCGATAATTGGTTCTGGCACAAATTCTGTTGGTGATGTTGTGGACCGATGTGGAACAAGTGAAGGAATAAATATTTGTATAAATAAACAAATTTTTGTTGATGGTTATAGAACTTTGCCATCTCCCTTTGAAGATTTGTGGAATATTTCATTTTTAATTCCTAACAGTAACAAACTTTCTAAAGAAAAACGAGTTGAAATTGCAGCAAATGGAATAAAAAAAATAAAAATTGAATTGGAAAAAAATCAAATTACACTTTCTGACACAATGGTTGTTTCTGGTGGTCAGGCAAATG
>SUWN01000078.1 GCA_015061465.1 Treponema bryantii
TATTTTTCTAGATGTTTTAAAAACACAATGGGAATGAGCCCCACCGAATACCGAAATTTGCCGCTTACTTATTAAAAATAACTTCTTCGGCTTGCAAAAACGCTCTCATAATATCATTTTCGTCGTAAACAACTTTGTAAGTTCCAGTTACAATAATTTCGTCGTTTTGTTGTGGAAAATCAGTCCCAAAATCAAATTTAAATTCCACACCTTGTTGGCAACACGCAGTCGCATCAGGAATAAACACCGCAAACGAAGTAGAATTGTCGTTTGGATTTTTTAGAACATTAAAAAATCCTTTCATCCTTATTTTTTTTCCCGCGTAACTGTCGGCGTCAATCACCAAATTAAAAATTTCAGCGTAAACCATCGTGGCACTCATTTTTGTCAAATCAATATCAACTTCAATTGCGGAAGAGTTTTGCAAAATAACTTCATTTTTCTGAGGATTTTTTTTGGAACAACCTAAAAACAAAAAAGAAAAACTACAAATTACTAAAAAAAACTTCATTTTTACCTCTAAAATTTTGGGCAAAATTCCTCTTACAAAACGGCCTTTCGCCCTGCGCTCGCGCTTATTCTTTCGCTACGCTCCAGAACTACGGGGCTACACGCCTTTGCAAATCTTTCCACCCAATGAACACAAAATAAACGCAGCAATATCGCACGCAACAATTGTTGAACCAACAGGAGTTCCTGCCAAAATAGAAATTACCAACCCAAAAAGTGAACACAAAACTGAAATTACAGCAGAACAAATTGTTACAGATTTAAAACTTTTGTAAATTCTCATTGCAGAAAGGGCTGGGAAAATAATTAGCGCTGAAATAAGCAAAGACCCAACAAGATTCATTGCAAGAACAATAATAATTGCAATAATAATTGCGATTACTAAATTATAAATATTTGCGTGAGTTCCTACCGCTTGTGCAAAATCTTCATCAAAAGTAACAGCAAAAATTTTGTTGTAAAAAATCACAAAAGCAATAATTACTAAAACTGACAAAATTGAACAAAGCCAAACTTCGCCTTTTGTTAAAGTTAAAATTGAAGTGGAGCCAAAAAGGGTAGTACAAACATCACCAGATAAATTACTTGATGCAGAAAAAATGTTTAGCAATAAATAACCGATTGCCAACGCTCCCACAGAAATCATTGCAACTGCGGCGTCCCCTTGAATTTTTTTGTTTTTGCCAGTTTGTAACAAAAGAATTGCGCAAATAATTGTGATTGGTAAAACCAAATACATATTGTTAGACAAATGTAAAACTGCCGCAATAGAAATTGCTCCAAAAGCCACGTGAGAAAGTCCATCTCCAATAAACGAAAATCTTTTTAAAACTAATGTTACGCCTAATAACGATGAACAAAGAGAAATCAAAGTTCCAACAATAAACGCGTATCTTACAAAAGGAAATTGCAAATATTCAAATAAAGTTGTCATATTCCTCCAAATTTCTTAAAAACTGAACTGTTCATATATTCATCTTTTGTTCCAAAAAAGATTTCTTTTCCAATGTGAAGAATGTGTGTTGCATATTTTATGGCAGCCAAAACATCGTGGGAAATCATTATGATTGTAATTCCATCTTTATTTAAGCTTTGAATTAAATTGTACATTTCTTCAGTTACAATTGGATCAAGCCCAGAAACTGGTTCGTCCAATAAAAGCATTTTTTGAGTTGCGCACAACGCTCTTGCAAGCAAAACACGTTGTTGTTGTCCACCAGAAAGTTCGCGATAACAACGTTTGGAAAATTCTGAAATCCCCATTTTCTTCATATTTTCTTTTGCAAGATTTTTTTCATCTTTATTATAAAACGGTCTTCTTCCCATTCTAGACTGACAACCTGATAAAACAATTTCTTTTACGCTGGCTGGAAAATCTTTTTGAACTTCAGTTTGTTGTGGCAAATATCCAATTTCATCGTCCAAAAGTCCGTCTCCAATTTTTATTTCGCCACAAAGTGGTTTATGAAGTTTTAGTAGCGTTTTCATTAATGTTGATTTTCCAGAACCATTTTCTCCAACAATACAAAGATAATCACCTTTGTTAATTTGAAAATTCAAATTGGATAAAATAATTCGTGAATCGTAACCTAAAGAAACATTTTTACAAATTAATTGAGCCATTCATTTTCCGCCTAAAAAGTTTTTCTTAAAGCATCCAAATTGTCATTCATTACAGATAAATATGATTTGCCGCTAAAAGCTTCGGATAAAGTAATTGACTGCATAGAATGTAATGTAACAATATCGCAAGTTGGATTATTTGAAGAAGCAATTACTGTTTTTGCAAGTTTATTGTCAGATTTTTCTAATGTAAAAACACATTTTGTATTATATTCATCAATTTTATTTGCCAAAAATGCAACTTTTTCAAAACTAGCTTCCGTTTCTGAAGAACAACCTTCGTATGGCGCAAAATATTCTAAGTTATAATCATTTACAAAATATGCAAAAGGAAATCTGTCGCAAAAAATTAAAGGTTTAAAATCTGGTAGCGAAGTAAGTTCTGCAAAACTGTTATCTAAAGAATCTAGTTTTTGTAAATAATTGTCCAAATTTGTTTTGTAAAGTTGTTGATTTTGCGAATCTAAAACACAAAGTTTTTGGTAAATAGTCTGACAAATTTTTTTAGCGTTTTTTATAGAAAGCCAAATATGTTCGTCAGTTGTATGCTTGTGGTTTTCTGTCTGGCAAACTTCTTCTTCGTGATGAGAATCCACCATAATTGGTTCAACATAATCAAGCGTATTAATTACAATCATATTTTTGTTTTCAACTTGTTTTAAAATTTCTTGAACCCAAGTTGCTGATTCTGTGCCTGTGTAAACAAACATATTACATTTAGAAATGGTTGCGATGTCTGCAACAGTTGGCTGAAAACTATGTAAATCAATTCCGCTTTTTATCAAAAGATGAACGTAAATATCTTGTGAATCTAACCCCAAAACGTTTCTTGTCCAATCGTATTCAGGAAAAGAAGCGCAGACAATATTCATTTTAAAAGTGTTTGCTTTTGATTTTTTTGCAAAACAACCCAAATTTAAAAAACATAATATACAAATTAAATAAAATGTGAATTTTTTCATATTTTTCCTTTCTTATTTGCTGCAATTTTTACAAGTTCCGTAAAGAATAGTTTCTGTTTTATTAATTTGAAAACCTTCTTTTTGAACGATGTTTTCTATATTATTTGTGATTTCAGTTTCCAAGTGGAAGATTTCGCCACATTCTGTACAAGATAAATGAATGTGTGATTTGCAAGATTGTAAATCAAAAAATTGATAAAAAACTTCTCTATTTCCGTTTTTTGCGCAACGTTTAATTTTATTTTCTGATTCTAAAATTGCAATGTTTCTATAAACTGCACTACGACTAATGTTTTTTTGAGCAAGAGCTTCTTCAATTTGTTTTGTAGTGAACATTTTATCAGGATGGGATTTTAAAAAGTCTAAAAGAATTGTTCTTTGTTC
>SUWN01000079.1 GCA_015061465.1 Treponema bryantii
CGTGGCAATCTTCTTTGTTTCTATGGTTTTTTCGTAAAAAAGATTCTATAATTTAATTTATGGAAAATTTAGACTTATACGAAATTAATCAAATTAAAAACAAAAATATTTTGGGAAGAAATGTAAGCGATGCTGCAAAATCAAAAAATCCTTTGGCTTTGTTTTGGTCGGCTAGTGGAATTGAAGTTGTAACAAATTCATCTGAATTGTGGATTCAAGTTTCTTCAAATTATTCTGTAAACGAGATTTATCTTGCTGTTCAAATTTCTGGGTACACAATTGCAAGATTTATGGCGCCAAAAGAAAAAACTTGGATTTGTGTTGCAAGAAATCTAAATGCTGAAAATAAAAATGATATTTGCATTATAAAAGATTCCCAACCAACTGCAGGAGACCCAAATCATATTGTGCAGATTCACCAAATTGCAATTTGTAAAGGTTCGGAATTTTTTGAAGTTCCAAAGAAAAAATATTTTATTGAATTTGTGGGAGACAGCATTACTTCTGGGGAAGGGCTTTGCGGGCGGCCTGAATCTCCTGAATGGATTTCTTCATATATTAGCGTAAATAACAATTATGCAATGCAAGTGGCAAAACGTCTTGATGCAGAAATCAGCATAATTTCTCAATGTGGTTGGGGAATTACTCGCGGCTGGGATTCAAACATTTATTCAAGTATTTCGTTGCACTACGAAAATGTTTGTAGCATTTTTGAAAGCCCAATGCAAAAGGAACTTGGTACTTGCCAAAAATATGATTTTTCAAAAAAGGCCGATTTTGTTGTTGTAAATCTTGGAACAAACGACAATTCATCTTTTAATTCAGCTTGGAAAGATGAATCAACAGGAAAAGTTTATCAATATCAAATGAACGACGACGGAACTGTTACAGAAAGTTCAAAAAAAGAAATTTACGACGGAATTAAAAACTTCCTCTGTAAAATTAGAAAAAACAATCCAAGTGCAAAAATCCTTTGGGTTTGGGGAATGATAAAATTAGACAAAATCCCTGCAATTTTGCAAAACGCCATGGAAGATTACAAAAAAGAAAACGGCGACCAAAATGTTTTTGCACTGGAACTAGATGCAATGGAAGATGTAGAAATTGATTTGTTTGATAAAGGTTCAAGATGGCACCCAGGTCCAAAAACTCACTTCCTTGCCGCAAAAAAAATTGCGGACTTTGTGGAAGGGATGTAAGTGGAGGAGATGGGGATTTACTCCCCATTTCGTGCTTTTAGTTTTTCGTTCATTTCTTTTGCTTTAGAATCGTCTATTTTGTAAGAAACAATCATTACTACGGTGTAAACAAAAATGATTACTGCTTCGTAAAAAATTACGCTTAGGATATTTTGTGTAGAAAACCATTCGCGCCAAAAGCCGATTATTAGCGATGTGATGTTTATTTCCAAAAAATAGATGATTTGTAAAATGAACAATGCTTTTTTTGAACGTTCTTTTTGCGAATAAAATGGAATTAAATAAAGTACCGATGTGAAACCAATCATCAAAATGCAAAAAATGTCTGTTACAGAAAAGATTCGTGTGTTTTTCCAAAAAAAACTACAATAAACGCAACATGCAATAAAAATTGTTGTAACAATTCTACAAAATGTTGTTATCATGCTATTTATATTTTCTTTGTTGAATTTCATATTTTACCTCTCGTTATTTTATGTCTAATAATTCTTTTAATTTGGCAACATAATTTCTAGAAATTATCACTCTGTAGCCATTTACGAGTGTTGCTTCAAAGCGACCACTAAATGCCGGCGACAAACTTTTAATTTTGTCTAGATTTAATATTACCGCTTTATTTGCTCTAAAAAATGTGTTTTTGGGAAGTTGTTCTTCCAACATGTACAATTTAGATTTTGTTTCAAAAACATCATCTTTTGTGTAAGCAAATACGTTATCATCAACTGATTCAAAATAAAAAATGTCTTTTTGTTCTATCAAATTAATTTTGTTGTCCTTAAAAAACGACATTTTTGTATTTGTCGCTTTTAGGTTGTTCAAAAGATTCATAATAGAAGGATCAAGATTGTCGCATTTTATTATGATTTCATCTTCTTCGCCTGGCTCTTTTGTTAAAATTGTAATTTTCATTAAATTTCCTGCTCACCAATGTCATTTATATATTGTCGTATTAGTTTCTCGGGGCAAGCCCGAGAAGGACAATGGCATTTTATACTTATTAGAATTCAATTATAATCGGTTTTTCATAATTTTCACGCAAATAATATGTGATTTTTCTTTCTTTTGGCTCGTAAACTGAACTCCAAACTGTAAGTTCATGTGTGTTAAATTCGTATTGTCCAGCACTTACAGATTTTAATGCTTCTTTTATTTGTTCTGCATTCATTATCCAGTTATTTTCGGTTCCAATTTTTTCAAGTTGGCTGAATCTATCTTTTGAATTTTCGTAAGTACAAACGCCTTGTTTTGGGCTTTCTGCTGTGTAGTGATTTGTAACAACTTTTGTTTCTGTAACGTATATTTTGTTATCAACCCATTCTACAACTACGGATTTTCCGTTTGCATCTGAAATTGCAAAGTGATGTGCAGTGTCTATTACCGAATGCATATCAATGTTATCCAAAAGTTTTACTGCTTCGTCTACGGTTGCTGCTTTATCTAAAACTAATCTGATTGCTGTTGTAATTGTAAGCGGAGTTTTTCCTCTGTTTTGTGCTGTTGTTTCTGTGTCGCCGTTTACTAAATCTGCAATATAAAGTCCTTTTTCGTTCATTCCGTCTAAAGGTACATAAATTGTTGCAAGCGCCATCATATCATTTGGAAATTTGTATGTAGGAACCCAATTTCTTTCGTAACCCAAAAATTCCAAACAACAAGTAGAAATTGATTCGTAGCCATTGTTTGGTTTTGTGTGAATTATCATTACAGAGCAATCTTTCCAGTCGTAATTTCTTCCGCAAATTGTTTGTCCATTTTGATTTTTTGCTACGATTGAACTACACCCAAAATTTGGCGTTGTGATTTTTACTGTTGATTTTTCATCTTGATTTTTTGAACCATTCCATTTTCCTTTTGATAATGATTTAGTCAAAAAATCAGCCATTTCTTCATTAGTTTTGTTTCCGCCCTGTGCCAAAAAAGCATCAAAATCATAATCGCCAATATATTCAATAAAATATAAACCGTCATCAAGTTGTTTTAATGTTTTGAGCGCTTTGATTTCATCATCAAAACTACACCCCGAAAAAATCATTGTTCCGATAAGTGAAAAAATAAATTTAAGTTTTTTCATAATTCATATCCTTATTAAAAAAGTTTATTCTATTCAAGTAAGTTTTATCTTCTTGATTAGATATGATTTGATTCTAGTTTCAGAAGTTTGAAAATACAATATACAAATCGGTAAGTTGCAAAAAGTGCGGGGTAAG
>SUWN01000080.1 GCA_015061465.1 Treponema bryantii
AAATTTGCTGCAGAAAAAAAGGATATTTCTTTTGGAAGCCAAATCCGTTCTTATGTTTTCTGTCCTTATACAATGGTAAAAGATCATAGAACTAGATTTTCTGTAGGTAATATTCAAGCTGTAATGGATGGCGATTTAGATGATTTTATAAACGCATATCTTGTTGCAAAATGGAAAGGTTTACCAATGGATGGTTCGGACGATGATGATAAAGAATAGTTTTTTTCTAAAGAAAATTTCTATTTTTATTATTTATTTTTTTCTCAATTTTTGTGTTTTTGCAGCAACCTCAACTCAAACGGAGTGGATTGTTGCTGCTCAAAAATTCACTTATAAAAATAACGTTCAATCTTCATCTTTTTCTGATTCTATTTTGACAAATCTTCCGTGCAGTATTTTAGAAAAAATAGATTTAAACATTTTAAGAAATATTTCAAATTCTGAAATATATTCTCGTGAACAAGCGGAATTAAAAAAAGAACGAATTTCTTTATTTTTACAACTTTCAAACGCAATAAAGAAAAGAGATGCTTTAGTTTTGCAAAATTATTCAGACAAAGAATTAAAAAATAAAATTAAAGAAGAAGAAAAAAAAGTAGACGAAATTAAAGAAAAAATTGATGAAAATATCCAAAAACAAAAAGAAATTGAAGAAAAAAGTTTGGGAATATATCAGGAAGAAGAAAAAAACTTTTTAGAAAAATATTCGCAAGCTTTTTCTGACTTTTTAAAGCAAAATCAGGACGAAGAAATTTATGAAAAGATTTCTATTTATAATAAAGATTCGTCCGTTTTATATAAATTCAGTGATGAAAATATTTCAATAGATGACCCAAAAGCCGAACAACAAATTTTGAATTCCAAAATTAATGCATTAATTACTGGACAAATTACGGCTTTTGGAGAATATCTTTCTGTAACTGTAGAAGTTTATTTGTTTCCTGGTGCAAAAAAAATTGGAACTGTAACCGAAGTTGGAACTGTACAAGAATTGGAACTGTTTGCATCTTCAATTGCTGAACAAATTATTCCGATTTTAACAAATTCTATGCCAGTTACGTTAAAAATAAATTTAGAAAACGACGAACAAAGAAAAAATGCAACGCTTTATATAAATGACACAACTTATGAAACAATTCCTGAAGAAATAGTTTTAGCTTCTGGTGTTTATAATTTGACTTTTGTGTGTCCAGGATTTAAAACTCTTGGAACTTCATATTTTTTTGAAGGCGGAAAAACTTTTAATATTGACGTGAATATGCAAGAAGAATTACTTTCTGATATTACACTCAATCTTAAAAAGCCAATGATTGGTTCTTATTTGGTAAACGGAATTTCAATTCCATCAGAAGAAGGGGGCGCTTCTATTAAAGTGAATGAAAAAAATATTCTGGGTGAATTTTTGGCAGAAAATGGTGAATATTCATTTTTTTATATTCCAGAAAAAAATATTTTGCCTGATGTAACGTTCCAAGTAAAAACTAATTTTTTGAACAAAAGCGATTACATTGAAAAACACAGACGACGAATGTATAATGCATATAGTGTTTTAATCGTTTCTTTAATTCCGTATTTTTATACAAAAGGAAATTTGGATTATTATACAGCGGAAAATAATCTAGCAAAAATACAAACTTGGCAAACAGCAAATAAAGTTTCGGGCGGAATTTCTATTGCGGCAGGAACTTATTTTGTATATGAATTGGTTCGCTATTTTATTGCAGCAGATTCTGTTTTGCCTAAAGATGCAAAAATTATAAAATAGAAGGTTAATATGAAAAAATCATTTGGTGAAAAGTTTAAATCTCTTTTTGCAAAAAAAGACAAAATCAATGAAGAATTTTATGAAGATTTAACAGATATTCTTGTAGAAGGCGATATTGGTGCAAAAGCGTCTTTTGAAATTGTAGATGAATTGGAAAAAATCTGTAAGCAAGAAAAAATCACCTCTCAAGAAGAAATTTTACAAAAATTGAAACAACTTCTTTTACAAAATGTTTATAGTATAGATTTACAGCCAACAAAAGATAAACAAAATGTTTGGATGGTTTTGGGTGTAAATGGTGTTGGAAAAACAACAACTGTAGCAAAAATGGCAAATATGTTTAAAAATCAAGGTTTGGAAAATGTTGTTTTAGCTTCGGCAGATACTTTCCGCGCGGCTGCAATTGAACAATTGGAAATGCATGGAAACAATATTGGAGTTCGTGTTGTAAGTCATCAACATGGAAGCGATCCTTCGGCAGTTGTTTTTGATGCTGCTGATGCTGTAAAAGCAAAAGGACCGGGATTAGTTTTGGCAGATACAGCTGGACGTTTACATAATAAAGAAAATCTTGTAAGAGAGTTGCAAAAAATTGATAGAACTTGTTCACAAAAAGCTGATGAAGGTTGTTATAAAAAAATCATTGTAATTGATTCAACAACAGGACAAAACGCTTTACGACAAGTTGAAGTTTTTAATGAAGCAATCAAAGTTGATGCTGTAATCATGACAAAATACGATTCAACTGCAAAAGGTGGTGTTGCAATTTCTTTAGGAAGAGAAATGAAGATTCCTGTTGCTTTTGTTTGTACTGGCGAAAAATATCCTGATATTAATGTATTTAATGCAGAAAAATATATTGATGAATTTTTGGGACTATAAAATTTGAAAAAGTTATTTTTTTGTCTTTGTTTTATCTCAGTTTTTTTTAGTTTTTTCTCGTGTTCAAAAAAAAAGAATCAAAGTTCAGAGAATTCTACTTCGCATAAATCGATTGATTGTGTAGCAGAAATTTCGGGTACAACTTCTGTAAATAATGAAAATAATAGCGAAATAATTGTAGAAAATTCTGAAACTGAAAAAACAATAGACGAAAATTCAAATGAAAATTTAATGGAAGAAATTGACTCTGATGAAGAAAATCAAGAAAATCTTGTTGATATTTCAGAATTGGAAGAAAACAGTCAAGAACCAATTCAAAATGAAGAAGAAATTGTAGAAAAAATATTGCTGAATTCCAAAAGTAAACTTCAAATGATGCAATATGAAAAAGAACTTTTTATTCCAAATAAACAAGAAGAAAATTTTGTTCATATAAATTCTGACGGAACAAATGTTGTTCGTTCTTTTTATGATTCAGGGTATAAATTGATTAAAAACGAAACGTGGAATATTCCAAGTGTAGAAAAAGCAACTTTAATTAGTGAAGAATTTTATGAATTTGCAGAAGGTTCAATTTATCCAAACAAAAAAACTACAAAAAAAGAAAATGAAACTACAATTTGTAAATATGACGAAAAAGGGAACGTTATTTTTGCACAAATTGATTTTTTGCATGAAGATAAATCTTTTATAAAAGAAAAAACTTCTTGGACTTATACTTCTGACGGAAAAATCAAAACAGA
>SUWN01000030.1 GCA_015061465.1 Treponema bryantii
CTGAGATTTTTGATTTTTTCGCCAGTTTTTTGTAAATCTACTACTGGTCTTAAGATATGTCTAATGTTCTCCATTGGTTTATTCTCCTTGCTTTTAAAAATTCTTGTTCTTGGAACATGGAACTACAGTTTCCCATCATTTTGCCATTGCACGCTTTATTCATCATCAAATTTATAGAACTAGCAGTATGTTAAAGCAGAACATACTGTCCTCCATAAATAAGATAAATAAATGCCAACGGCACAAGAATTTTTGCTCTGGAATAAACCAAAGAACAGCGGCCCCATTCAGAGTCGACTTTAAATATATAGTTGTAGTTTTAATTTAGTACAAAAATAAAAATTTGTCATTAAATTTGTAGTTTAATTTTTAGGATTTTTTGAAATTGCAATTCTAGCCAAGAACTTACCCAAAAAATTGTGGAAATATACCAAAAGATGACGGAAGTTGCAGCTATTTTTTATTCACTAATGCAAAACTTTCTTCTGTAAGATTTTGTAAAACAGAAAAATCAAGATTGTCGCTTAGAATGACAGATATCCAATGTTTTTTACTCATGTGGTAGGCGTTAAAAATGTGCTTATTGTCTACAATTTTTGGAATATCTTCTGGCCGATGTTTTAAATTCACAACAGAAACTGGAGAATCACTTTGAATTCCAAGATTTTTAAATTTTATTGTCATTAGAAGTGCAAACCAAGAATTTTTTGGAGTCCGAAAAACCATTGTATCAAGAGAATCTTCACTAAAAGGGTTGTCGCCTTCCACATTAAATTGATTTTGAATATATTCTATATATTTTTTCTTTACATCAGTATGAATAAAACATTTTTCTTCAATTTCTTTTACAAAATCAAAAACTGTTTGACGAACTTTTGAAACAAAACTTCCTGTAGCTGTGGAAACTTCAAACAAAACATACGGCTCATTTGTAGGAACTTCAAAAACTCGTGCAAAAAAATCATTTTTGGAAATTTCAAAATCTACATAAAAATTACTTCCATCAACAGAAAACAATTTTTTCAAAAAAAAAGAAACTTCACTTGATTTTTCAATTTTAGAAAAACCATATTTTAATAGAAGAGATTCATCAATTTTTGCACTTTTGTGAATGTACGAAAAATCCATAAGCCCTCGTTACCATTTTCCCATTAAAAAATCTTCCAAACAGGTTATGTAAATTCCGTTATCATCATAATGTGGAACAATTTTTTCTTTTTGGATTATGATTTTTTTGAAACTATCATTTATTCTTAATAGAGAACTTTCTTCTTGTTTTTTCTTTTTTTCCTCAGAAATATTCATAGCCGATTGTATATAGATTTTTTCATTTCCAAGATTTGCCACAAAATCACATTCTAGTTGAGTTTTTTTGCTTTTCCCGTTGTTGTCTTTAGAGTTATATTCAACAACACCAACATCAACATTATAGCCTCGTAATTTTAGTTCGTTATAAATTACATTTTCCATAATATGGCTTTCTTCAATTTGTCTAAAATTTAGGCGAGCATTTCTAAGCCCTGTATCTGTAAAGTAATATTTTTTATTTGCACCAATATATTTTCTTCCTTTAATGTCAAAACGCTCAGCTGTTTGAATTAAAAAGGCATCTTCAATGTAGCCCAAATATGAAGTGATTGTTTTATTTGTAATAGAAGATTTTTCTTTTGTTTTGAATGTATTTTCAATTTTTACTGGATTTGTAAGAGAACCAACAGAAGAAGCAACAACATTTAACATTTCTTCAAATTCAACTTTGTTGCGAATATTGTATCTATCAATAACATCTGTAAGATATACTTTAGAAAACAGATTTGTAAGATAATCTGATTTTTCTTTATGGGTTTTCATCCCAGCAACTAATGGAAGTCCTCCGTATGTATAATAGTCTGTCCAAGCCGAAATAAAGTCATCATTTCTATTTTCAAAAAATTCGTTAAATGAAAGAGGATATAATCTAATTTCATCTCCACGCCCACGAAATTCTGTAATTACATCTTTTACCAAAAAGCGAGAATTACTTCCTGTAACATAAACATCAATATTTTGAATATGCAAAAGAGAATTTAAAACTTCTTCAAAGTCTTTCACCAACTGAATTTCATCTAAAAAACAGTAATACTGCTGATTGTCTGTAATTTTTGACTTAATAAATTTATACAGGCTAATTTTATCTCGCAATTCAATAAAATCTAAATTGTCTAATGGAATTTTTATGATGTGACTTTCTGGAACTCCTTGGGAAATGAGTTTATTGTAAAACAAATTAAACAAAAGAAATGATTTTCCACATCGTCGCAAACCTGTAATAATTTTAACCATGCCATTTTGTTTTTTTTGAATTAATTGATTTAGATATAATTCTCTTGTAAAAATCATTTTATTTCCTTTTTCAAAATTATTACTTAAAATTTAGTATATACGCATTTTTAAGTAATAACAAGAATTTTTACTTGCATTTTTACAGTACAGTTAGAAAGTTTTATATTCAGGAATATATCTATCGGCATTTTTTAGTCTGTCAGAATCACCCAACTTTCTTCATCCTTGACATTTTTATCAAATCTGAACAAAATACTTTTCATCTATTCTAGCCAATCAAAAAATCAGTCAGAAGTTGCGGAGTAAAAAATTATGCAAGAAAACAATGTTCAAGAAGCAAAAAATTTGACCCAAGGAAATGTTCTTTCTACTCTTTTAAAATTTGCAGTTCCAGTTTTGCTTGCAATGTTTTTACAAGCCTTGTATGGCGGCGTGGATCTATTGGTTGTTGGTCAGTTTGGAACAACACAAGATGTTTCGGGCGTTTCTACAGGAAGTATGCTTTTGCACACATTAACAAGTTTGATTATTGGTCTTACAATGGGCGTTACTGTTTTTGTTGGTCAAAAAATTGGTGAAGGAAAACCAGACGATGCTGGAAAAGCAATTGGAACTGGAATTGTGCTTTTTTCAATTTTGGGACTTTTAATTTCTGCCCTTACAATCATTTTTACAAAACAACTTGCAACATTAATGCACGCTCCAAAAGAGGCTTTTGTTCAAACTTGCCATTACATTCAAGTTTGTGGGGCCGGATTAATTTTCATCGTTTTTTACAATCTACTTGGAGCAATTTTCCGTGGAATTGGAGATTCAAAAACTCCGCTTATTACAGTTGCAATCGCCTGCGTAGTTAATATTTTTGCAGATTTACTTTTTGTTGCAGTTTTTAATTTGGGAGCTTTTGGTGCTGCCCTTGCAACAATTTTAGCCCAAGCATTAAGCGTAATCATTTCTTTATTGATTATTATAAAAAAATACGTCCGGTCAAGGGACACTTCGTTCAAGCCCTTGACTCGGCCGTTTTTAGGATTTGTAATAAACCCTAAATCAAAAACTGTAAAATTGCCTTTTAATTTTCACAGAAAATACATAAAACTTGATTCATATTTTATAAGAGTTGAATTAAAAATTGGAACTCCAATCGCATTGCAAGATTTTCTTGTAGGGATTTCTTTTTTAGTTATTCAAACAGTTGTAAATTCTTTGGGATTAATTGCGTCCGCTGGTGTTGGCGTTGCAGAAAAAGTTTGCGGATTTATTATGCTCATTCCATCTGCAATTTCACAAAGTTTAAGTGCTTTTGTTGCACAAAACATTGGTGCAGGATTATTAAAACGAGCAAAACTTTCGCTAAAATCTGGAATTGGCATTTCGCTAGCAATGGCTTGTTTTATTGGAACTTTTTCATTTTTCCGCGGCGATATTCTTGCAAGCATTTTCTCTAAAGATTTGGACGTAATTGCAAGCGGCCACATGTACCTAAAAGCATACGCAATCGACACATTTTTAACATCATTTATGTTCTGTTTTGTTGGCTACTTCAACGGAATGGGAAAAACTTTCTTCACAATGATTCAAGGTCTTATTGGAGGAATTGCAATTCGCATTCCAATGGTTTTTATTATGAAAAGTTTACCACAAACAAATCTATTTTTAATTGGACTTTCAACACCAATCGCAACTTTCTGCCAAATAATTATGTGTTTTGCATATTATTTTGTAATTAGAAAAAAAGAAAAATATATTTTTTAAAAATTTTTCTCTTCTCCTCTCGTCTCCACTCTTATTATATTCATCTGTATATGAGCGAAATTCTTATTGATGAAATTTTGGACATTTCTTTACAAGCGGGAGTTTTAGTTTTGGAAAATGGCGGCGAAACTTACCGCGCAGAAGAAACTTGTACAAAAATTGCAAAATCTTTGGGCGCATTCGACGCATCTTGTTTTGTAACGCCAACAGTTTTAATCATCACCGTTACAGATAAAAATCATAACTTTCATACAGCAGCACAACGAATCCAAAACAGAAATGTTAATTTACAAAAAATTTCTCAACTCAACAGCCTCGCTCTTAAATTAGAATCACAAGGAACAAATATCGATATTATTCAAGCAAAAAAAGATTTATCACAAATTAAAAACGCCCCGAATCACAACAAATTTATGCTGATTTTGATGGCAGGCCTGAGCGCATTCTTTTTTTCGTTTATGTTTGGTGGCAGCGTAAAAGAATCAATCACTGCATTTTTTATTGGAATGATTTTACGAGTCGAACTCATTTTTTTAGACAGATTCAATTTAAATAGCTTCATTCTTTCTATAATAAATGGAGCGTTTATTTCAATTTTATGTGCGTTGGTTATTATGCTTGGTTTTGTACCGGCAACAATTACAGTAATGACAGCAGTTTTAATGCAAGTAGTTCCCGGAATGGCAATTGTAAATGCAATTCGCGACTTAATTGCAGGTGATTTAATTGCTGGAACTGCCAGAGTCATGGATGCTTTTATGGTAGCGTCAGGACTTTCTGTAGGTTCAGTTTGTGGAGTTTTGTTGTTTTCTCATGTCGTGGCTTAATTTATTATTCGCAGGAATTTGTGGCGCAGGCGCTTCTGCAACACTTTCTTATTGTTCAAACATCAGCAAAAAAGATATTTTTTGGGGCGCAATAGTGGGCGGTTTAGGCTGGTTCGTTTATTCGCTATTAATTCCACAAGGTGCTTCAGGCAAAGCAGGAACAGAATCTTATTTTTGGGGTTCAATCGCAGTGGCACTTTTGTCGGAAATTTTAGCCTTTCTTAAAAAAAATCCCGCCACAATTTATTTAATTCCAGGCTTACTTCCACTTGTTCCCGGTAGCGGAATGTTCCAAACAATGCGCGCCGCTGTCACTGGTGATTTGGACAAAACCTTGCATTTAGCATTTACCACATTAACAGCAGCAGGAGCCACCGCCTTGGCAGTAGCAATAATAGCTTCAGTTGCACGCTTATTGGAAAAGTTTATAGAAAACCGGAAACTTTCTACTACACTTCAAAATCTAAACAAGCGCGACTTGCAGTGAATGGACGAACTTTTTCGTCAGCCACTTTTACGTGCTCAGGATGTTTTGAATAAGCTTTTAGTGCGTCAAAGGATTCAAACGTGCTGTCTAACATCAAATCGGCAGTGGAACTTTCTAAACGCCCGTTAGCAACAACTTTAATTTCTAAAAGACCTGGGATTTTTCCTTTTAAACTTTCAAGCCCAGATTTTATTTCTGCTTTCACAACAGATTTTTCTTCTTCTGACATTTCTTTTAATGTCCACAAAATTATATGTTTTACCATAATACACTCCAAAATTTTTAGAACCATTATAGCACATATAATTTTTTTTCACATTATTACTTATTTGGAGGTTCCGGCGACAATAAAATCTTCTCTACTTGCAATATCATTCTCGTGCTTGCAGTGTCATTCTCGTGCTTGACACGGGAATCTTTCGTCGCCGTCGGGCTTTTCACATTTCGCCGTCTAACCGCGGCTCATCCCCAGTTGGCATAACCAACCGGGGACTGCTACGCAGATGCTCCAATCCCTAACCTATAAAAATATTTAATGAATAAAAAAATTAGTTTTCAAAAACTTCATAAAAACTTATTTCTTTTAATATTCCAGGTGCATTAATACTTTGAAGTGTTCCTTTTGCATTAAATACATCACCTTTGTTCATATCAATAAATTTATTATCATTTGTATAATAATGTATTGTGATTCTTCTACTACCTATATTTTTATATGTATTATAAGTTTGACGACGTAACTCAGAAAGCTCTATAGACTCAC
This sequence comes from Treponema bryantii, assembly GCA_015061465.1. Lineage (GTDB taxonomy): Bacteria > Spirochaetota > Spirochaetia > Treponematales > Treponemataceae > Treponema_D > Treponema_D bryantii_D. Next base: position 6,155 of record SUWN01000030.1, read on the forward strand.
CAAAATTTGCCATCGAATAAACACCATTGTATTTTTTTACAAGTTCAGTAAAATCTTCTTTTGTAAAATGACAAAAATCTACATTTGCTTTTACTAGATATTTATATTCAGATTTATCACTTTTATTAATTTCATAAATTGTTAAATCATTAACAAAAGTTGCATTTTTTACAGTTTCCAAATAATTTTCATACCACATTTCACTTTTTCCAACATGTATTTTCCAAACTACAGCTGGAGAACTACAAAGGCTTGGATATTTCAAAGCCATTGAAGCAAGTTTATTTGTATCAAATAGAGCAACATTTACCCCATCAGAAAAGAATGAAATTAAAGCTTTATTAATTTCTTCATCACTTTTGTTTAATTCTGCGTACAATCTTTTTTCAGCTTCCTCAATAACTGAATCTAAAACTTTTTTCTTATTCAACATTGTTTTATTTTCAGCCCAAACGTATGTAACACCTGATGTTTTTGGAGTTCCTTGAATTTCAGAACCGTCTGCATTTACCATTCTATAAAAAATACTATTATCAATTTTTGTAACTAATTTTTTAGCACTACCTTGTTCTTCGCTTGAAACATTCAATAAACATCTATATTGTGTATAAGATTTAGACATCAATAACTTTGTTTCTTGAATCCATGTATAAGTGAAATATGTCAAATCTTTTTCTGAATCATAATCAATAAATTCGATATCTACATCTTTACAATTCTGGGAAGCAGAAATGACACCTAAAAGAGATTCCCTTGATGAATCAAATGACTGTGCAAAAAGCACATTTGACATCAACAAAACTAGAATAATACTTAAACATTTGTTTTTCATATAAAACTCCTAAAAATAATTAATTTTTATTTATAAATTATATACATATAACTAAATATTTAGCAATAACTATCTGTAAAAATTTAGTTATTACTAAGAAAATAAACAATATGAGTATTGATTTTTATGCCATAGGTCAGCGAATTCAAAAAAAACGAAAGTCCCAGAATATAACTCAAGAAAATTTAGCGGAAGCTATTTCTGTCACCGTAGGTTATATCAGTCAAATAGAAAGAGGAATTACTAAAATAAATTTAGAAACCCTTTCTCAAATAGCAGAACATTTAAATTGTGAAATTACTGATTTTTTATCAAACACTGTAATTGATTCTGATAATTACCTTGCAAACGAATTATCGGATTTAGTAAAAAAACTTAATTCTACTAATCGCAAAGTTTTAATTGAAATGGCACAAATATTGCAAAAAAACCAAAAAAAAAGATGATGAATCAATTTTTATATTGTAAAATATTTGTATATGAAGACAGTCACAAAAAAACTCAACTTTGACAAAGTTGTTTCTCTTCCAAAGCAAAAAGATTTTAAGCCATTAAAACCTTCACTTTTTTGGCGTTGCTTAATACGAATCATTTCCATTCCAGGGCTTTTATCATGTCGTTTTACTTACAAAAAAATTGGAATGGAAAAACTAAACAAAAAAGAACCTTGCTTTATTTTAATGAATCATTCATGTTTTTTAGATTTACAAATTGCAGAATCTGTGATGTTTCCACGCCCATTGAATATAGTTTGTACTTCAGACGGTTTTGTAGGAAAAAATCTTTTAATGCGATTAATCGGTTGTATTCCTACAAACAAATTTGTCACAGATTTTGCACTTATCCGTAAAATGCAATACGCAATCACAAAATTAAAATCAAGCATTCTTATGTTCCCAGAAGCAAGTTACAGTTTTGATGGAACAGCAACACCACTTCCGTCTTCACTTTTCAAATGTATAAAATTACTAACCGTTCCTGTAATCATGATTAGAACATACGGCGCTTTTTCCCGAAATCCTCTTTACAACAATTTACAAATCAGAAAAGGCGTAAAAGTTTCTGCTGATGTAAAATATCTTTTATCCAAAGAAGACATTCAATCCAAATCTTTAGAAGAAATTACTTCCATTGTAAGAAATGAATTCGCATTTGATAATTTTAAATGGCAGCAAGAAAACAACATAAAAATCTCAGACAATTTTAGAGCTGATTCATTAAACAGAGTTTTGTTCAAATGTCCCTCTTGCAAAACTGAAGGCAAAACTTACGGAAAAGGAACTTTACTTACTTGCAAACATTGTAACAAAGAATACGAACTTACAGAAAACGGATTTATGAAATCACTTTCCGGGCCTACAGAATTTCCACACATTCCAGATTGGTTTAATTGGCAGCGTCAAGAAATCAAAAATGAAATTATCCAAAATAAATATTCTTTAAATATTCCAGTTGAAATTTATATGCTTGTAAACACACGTGCAATTTACAAAGTTGGAACAGGAACTTTATTACACAACAAAGACGGATTTGTTTTGGACGGTTGCGATGGAAAACTTCATTACGAACAAAAACCCAAAGCAACTTACAGTTTATATTCAGATTATTATTGGTACGAAATCGGCGATGTAATTTGTATTGGCGACATGAAAACTCTATATTATTGCTTCCCACAAACTGAACAAGACGTCGTTACAAAAACAAGAATTGCAACAGAAGAATTATTCAAACTGAATTTTTAAGATTTAATTCCTTTTGCAAAACATTTTTATTCCCAACAAAACTTGACCTTTGCAATATATCTTTGTATTTTATAAAACATGAAAAACATCGCACAAAATATTTCAGATTTAGTAGGAAAAACACCTCTTTTACAATTAAACAATATTGCAAAGCAATTTAACTTAAAAGCAAATCTTTTTGCAAAATTAGAATATTTTAATCCAGCTGGAAGTTCCAAAGACAGAATTGCAAAATTCATGATTGAAGAAGCTCTAAAAACTGGTAAATTAAAAAAAGATTCTATCATCATCGAGCCCACAAGTGGCAATACAGGAATTGGGCTTGCCGCAATTGCATCAAGCTACGGAATCAAAGTCATTCTTACAATGCCAGAAAATATGAGTGAAGAACGAATCAAATTACTAAAAATGTACGGGGCTCAAATCGTTCTCACAGACAAAACAAAAGGAATGGCTGGTGCAATTGAAAAAGCAAACGAACTTGCAAAAGAAAATCCCGGAAGTTTTATTCCAAGCCAGTTTGACAATCCAGTAAATCCACTCACTCATCAAAAAACAACTGGTCCTGAAATTTGGCAAGACTTGGACGGAAATGTAGACGCTTATGTTGCTTGCATCGGAACGGGTGGAACTTTAAGTGGAACAGGAAAATTTTTAAAACAACAAAACCCACAAATAAAAATCGTCGGTGTAGAACCAGCCTCTTCTCCATTAATCACAAAAGGAATTTCAGGTCCACACAAAATTCAAGGAATTGGCGCAAACTTTATCCCGCAAAATTACGATTCTTCAATCGTAGACCAAATAATTTGCGTACAAGATGATGACGCTTTTGAATACGCAAAACTCATTGCAAAAACAGAAGGCGCCTTTGTCGGAATCTCTAGTGGTGCCGCTTTATGCGCAGCAATCCAACTTGCCCAACAACCAGAATTTGAAAACAAAAACATCGTAGTTTTATTACCAGATTCTGGCGCAAGATATTTATCCGTTTTTTAATAGATTAGTTAAAACTAAAAGGACTGTTCTTCACAAAATCGAAAAAACAGTCCTTTTTTTATAGTAGTTAAAAATTTAACCCTGCACTAATTAGAATCCGTATGTAGAAATAAATACACCGGCAGCAACCGCAGTACCAATTACACCAGATACGTTTGGTCCCATTGCGTGCATCAAAAGGAAGTTAGATGGATCATATTCCAAACCAACTTTATTAGAAACACGTGCAGCCATTGGAACAGCAGAAACACCTGCAGAACCGATAAGTGGATTTATTTTTTCTTTTAGGAATAAGTTCATTAATTTTGCCATAAGAATACCACCAGAAGTTGCAATAGCAAAGGCAACAAGACCTAAAACAATAATTCCTAAAGAGTTTCCGTTCATAATCTTTTCTGGAGTCATTTGAGAACCAACTCCTAAAGAAAGAAGAATAGAAACAATATTCATCATTTCGTTTTGAATAGTTTTAGAAAGACGTTGTACAGTTCCAAGTTCTTGTAAGAAGTTACCAAATGCGAGCATACCAATAAGAGGTGCAGCAGGAGGCAATAACAAAATTGTAATTACAAGAAGCATTAATGGGAACAAAATCTTTTCAGCTTTAGAAACCGTTCTAAGTTGTTTCATTCTGATTTGACGTTCTTTTTTTGTTGTAAGAAGTTTCATCAAAGGTGGCTGAATCATTGGAACAAGCGCCATGTAAGAATATGCAGCAACAGCAATAACAGCAATCATTTCTGGTGCAAGTTTTCCCGAAACATAAATTGATGTTGGACCGTCAGCACCACCAATGATAGAAATTGCACAAGCTTGCATCATATTATAATCAATTCCAGGAATTAGATTCATAAGAGCAACACCAAACAATGTGGCAAAAATTCCTAATTGAGCAGCAGCACCTAACAACGCTGTTTTTGGATTTGCAATAAGAGGTCCAAAGTCAGTCATCGCACCAATTCCCATAAAAATCAACATTGGGAAGAACTCATTTCCAACTCCGGCGCTATAAATAATATGAAGCATTCCGTGAGGAGCATCACCCATTCCGCCACCTGGAATATTTACAAGAATTGTACCAAAACCAATTGGAATTAATAACAAAGGTTCAAAACCTTTTGCAGCACCAAGGTAAACAATCAAGAAACCGATTGCAATCATGAAAAGTTTTTTCCATCCAGGTACTGTAACTCCAGCAAATGGGTCTGGCTGCGCTGCGTGACTTTCAGCTTCTGCTTTTGCCTGAGCGATTTCTTCAGGAGTTTCTGTATGAATCATTTTATAAATACCAGTATTTTTACCAATATTTCCAAGGAATTCTTTTACAGAAATTTCCTTTACATGTTCAGAACCTTTGATTACAGCTGTATTCATTGTTCTAAAAGAAGCAACTTCAGATTTATCATTATCTGCATAACCAAAACTTCCAAAAGAAAGAACTGTTGCAAGAGCCATAATAACTAAAGTAACTTTTAAAACTTTTGATTTTTGATTTACATTACTATTTAATACTGTATCCATTTGTTTTTCCTTAATAATCAAACCTTAGCAAATTTCTGCAAGAACTGTTCCCTGAGAAATCTGTGTTCCAGGTTGAGCTACAAAGTGAACTTTTCCTGCAGTACCAGCTTTAATTTCAAGTTCCATTTTCATTGATTCAATAAACAAAATTGTTGTATCTGCTTGAACTGAATCACCTTCGTTTACAGCATATTTTAATAAAGTTCCAGCAACTGGAGCATTTACAGGTGTTCCACTTCCACTAGCAGCAGGAGCAGCAACTGGTTGAGGAGCAACTGGAGCGGCAGCAGGAGCTGGTTGTGGAGCTACAGGGGCAGCTTGAACAACAACTGTTCCTCCAAGTTTTGCAATAACTTGACCAGAAGTAATTTGTGTTCCTGGTTGTACTGTAAATGAAATTACACCATCTTCAGGAGCTTTTACTTCAAGTTCCATTTTCATTGATTCAAGGATGATTACAGTATCACCTTTTTTTACAGAAGCACCTTCTGCAGCTACGTGTTTAAGTAAAGTTCCTGCTACAGGAGCTGTAATTTCTGCACCACCAGTTACAACTGTTGTTGTTGCAGCAGCAGGAGCAACGTTAGCAGCACCAGCTGGTCCAAAAGAAACATTGTAAGCTGTTCCATTTACGTTTACGCTCATGTTGTCTCCAGCAGGACCTGTTGTTACATTGTATGCAGTTCCATTTACGTTTACAGTGTAAGAACCACCTTTGTTTTCTCCAGCAGGAGCAGCAGGTTTTTCTACAAAGCTTTCTGATTTTACAGGACCGTTAGCTCTTTCTTTAAAGAATTTTGGAGCAACTTTTGGGAACATTGCATAAGTAAGTGTATCTTCTTCGCTTCCGTCACCACCATTTGCTTTTGCTTCTTCAACCATTTTGTCCCATTCCATTGGAATTAAATCAGCAGGACGACATGTAACAGCTTCTTCCATTTTGTTTTGAGCAAGAGCATCTTTTAATAAATCTGGATTTACAGGAGCTGGAGTTTTTCCGTATTTTCCTGTTACCAAATCGCGAGTTTCTTGTGTAAGACGAGCATATCTACCAAAAAGAACATTGAATACAGCTTGAGTTCCAACAATTTGTGAAGTTGGTGTAACAAGTGGAATATATCCACAATCTTTTTGAACAATCTGAATTTCTTTAAGAACATCGTCAATTTTATCAGCTGCACCTTGTTCTTTTAATTGATTTTCAAGGTTACTGAGCATTCCACCAGGAACTTGGCTTGCAAGAATACGTGTATCAGCACCAAGGAATGAACTTTCAAATTTTGCATATTTTTTGCGAACATCGCGGAAGTAAGCAGCAATTTCCAAAAGAAGATTCAAATCAAGACCTGTGTCCAAATCTGTTCCTTTTAACATTTCTACAACAGTTTCTGTTGGTGAGTGAGAAGTTCCCATTGCCATAGAAGAAATTGCAGTATCAAGAACATCAGCACCAGCTTCAGCAGCTTTTAATAAAGTTGCAACTGAAAGACCTGTTGTTGCGTGTGAGTGAATTGAAATTGGTAAATCAACTTTTGATTTAATTGCTTTTACTAAATCATAAGCTTCGAAAGGTTTTAACAAACCAGACATATCTTTAATACAAATAGAATCTGCACCAAAATCAGCAAATTCTTTTGCTAAATCTGCATAAACTTCTTTTGTGTGATAAGGAGTTGTAGCATACGAAATTGCCATTTGAACATGAGCGCCAGTTTTTTTAGCAGCATCAGTTGCTCTTTTTAAGTTACGTGGGTCATTACAAGCATCAAAAATACGGAAAACACCAATACCATTTTTTGCACAAGCACTTACAAAGTGATCTACAACATCATCAGCATAGTGGCGATACCCCAAAAGGTTTTGACCACGCAAAAGCATTTGAATTGGAGTGTTTGGAAGAGCTGCATGGAGTTTTCTTAAACGTTCCCATGGATCTTCATTTAAAAAGCGGATACATGAATCAAAAGTTGCACCACCCCATCCTTCTAAAGACCAGTAGCCAACTTTATCAAGTTTTTCACAAATAGGAAGCATATCAGCAGTTGTCATGCGAGTTGCATGTAAAGATTGATGTGCATCACGAATTACTAAATCAGAAATTTGAACTTTATTTGCCATTTTAATTATTCCTTTTACTAAGCATTATTAATTATTTTATCATGAACAGCAGCAGCTATAGCAGCAACAACCGCAGAATCTTGTCCCTGTGGAGTTGTTGTAGCAACTGGAGTTTTTGCAACAGTAGATTGCGCAGAAGTTGTTTTTGCTTCTTCTTTATCTAACTTTAATGCATGAACACAAATTCGTAATAAATTCATACATAAAATCATGATAATTAAAAAAGAAAATACAACAGCCATTCCAAGCAAAGTCAGAAGTCCACTCTGACTAAGCATTTGTGTAATAGTCATATATCCTCCAAATTTATATAACAGGCTCGTCTTTCTTTATAAAAGAATTTTTCCCCCGATTATATTGATATTGTATATAGATACAATATATTCCAATATCAACATTTATTCAATAAATGTCATTTTATTTAAAAAAATAATAAGAAAATATACCTACGATTAAATTAAACATTTTTTATAACGTATTGAGCAAAAAAATTGCTTTCGTGGATAACCGTACTTATGCTCCGCCGAGAGCCCTCGCGCTTCGCTTGTGTGAATATATCGAACAATTTTATCGGGCTCAATGCTACGCAAAGCACGAACATCCACTACGCATTTTTTTCAATAATTTTTCAAAATGTTTATTTTATCGAATTTACCCGGAATTTTTAAATGAATTTTATATATACCAACATTCGTATTTTAAATATTTCCGCCCATTTTGATAAATTAAACAATTATAAATAATGTTTTAAAAAAAATAGATTTTGCGCGAGCGAACGGAGGTTGGGACAGAAACACTCTGCTTGTGGCAGCCACTGCGTGGCTGGTTCTATAGTTTCTATACCACAAGCAGCGTGTAGCGAGTTATCGAGCGGTTTTGAACCAGCCTACGTAAGCGGGAGCAATTATAAATTGTTTTATTTAACTCTTTGGATTTAATTGTTTAATTTTTTCGTACCTTTTTATGTTTAATTTTGCGAACTATTGATACGGTGATGGAATCTTTTGTGACAAAAAGTTCAAATATTCCGATTGTTGTAAAAATCACTAGCGAACAAACTAATGGAAGCCCTTCACTAAAGATTCTTGAGCGATTTGCAAATAGATTTACAAAAGTTGGACGCAAGAAATAACAAGGGATTGCTGCAATCACAGAATAGATTGTTATTTTTAGAATATAAATCAATGTGTCTTTTAGAACTTTTTTAATTTTTATAGATTCCATTTTTTTCATAAAAATAAAAAGGAAGATTGTATTCACCATACTTGCCATAGATAAAGCTAATGCAATTCCGTTCCCTGACATTGGTTTTACTAAAGCAAGTGCAAAAATGATATTTGTTACAAAACTGATAATTCCGGCCAAAGTTGGTAATTTTGTATTTCCTTGTGCATAAAAAGCTGGCGAAATAATTCTGTTTGCTGCAATAAAAAATAATCCTGCAATATGAAAGCGGAATTCACCTAGCGTAAGCAAAACTGATTCTTCTGTAAAACTTTTATTTTTGTACAACAAAGCAATCAATTCTCTTCCATTCACAAATGAATAAAATGTAACAGGAATTGTAATCAAAACAATAATTTTTATTGCTTGAATAAGCATATTGTTAAATTCTTCCCATTCTTTTTTTTGCGCAAGACCTGATAAATCTGGCAAAATTACAGTTCCGATTGAAACTGCAAAGATTCCCAAGATTAATTCCTGAAGGCGAAGTGAATATTGCAAACTTGATGTAATTCCTTCACCAGCGTTATTTGCAAGCGCAGTAGAAACAACATCATTTAATTGATACGCAGCCATTCCAATAATTGTTGGACCAATCAATTTTAAGACTTTTTTTGTTCCAGGATTACTAAATGTTTTTTTAAGACTTGTAAACGCAATTTTCCAGCCAGTTTGTTTTATAAAAGGCCATTGAAACAACGCCTGAATAATTCCGCCAATTAAAACACCAATAGACATCGCTCTTGCAGGATTTGATGTAAATGGAGCTAAAGCGTATGTTGCCAAAATTACAATCGCATTAAATAAAACAGGTGTAAATCCTGAAGGAGAAAAAATCTTACAACCGTTTAAAATTCCTTGAAAAAACGCAGCAATAGAAATTGTCAAAAGATATGGAAACATTATTCGTGTTAGAATTGTAATTTCATCTTTTTTCATCATCCACATTTGTAATTGCATTGCGTAATCACTTGCCGATGAATCAAGAGGCTTTTTACAAAATAACAACGTAATAAATGGAGTAATAATTATTCCAATAACAACAACAATTGTTACCAAAAATGAAATCAGTGTAAAAGTCGCATTCAAAAATTCTTGAGTTGAAGTTTTGTTTTCTTCATCATCACCTTTTTGTAAATATTCCTTAAAAGTTGGAATAAATGCCACAGAAATACTGTTTTCTGCAAAAAGACGACGAAGCAAATTTGGAATCATAAAAGAAGTTGTAAAAGCATCGGCGTACATACTTGTTCCCATAAAAGATGCTTTTGTCATTTCTCTAATAAGTCCCATAATTCTAGAAGCAAATGTCATTAAAGAAAGAATTATGCCTGATTTTAAAATTGATTTTTTTTGTGTGTTATTTTTCTTTTCCATAATATGTATTAAGAATATAAAAGTTGCGGATTTTTATCAATTGATTTATAATTTAAATATTCCCACCAAAAATGTACAGGAGCTAAATTTAATGTCGCAAACTAAGTTTAGAGTTTTTCAACGTGTTGGAAAAACAAAAATTATTCCTATCGGTCTAAAAATTCTTTTGATTTTTATCTGCTTGATTTTGCTTTCAAACTTTGCAACAAATATCATTACAATTCAATTATCACAAAACCAAATTATTAAATTGAACAATCAAGTAATGGTGGAACAATTAAAAGAACTTTACAATTCTTCTTCAAACCAATATCAAATTTATACATATTCCAATAATATAGAAGAATGTGAAACATCTCTCAAACAAGTTGCAAAATCAGGATTCACAAACCCAAATAGTATTGCTCTTGCTGTAAAAAAAGACGGTACTATTGATTTTTATGTTAGCAATAATGAATTATCCGTTTGGGATGAATTTATAGATTCAACAACTTTGCAAAAAATTACATCTGACACTGTAAATGGAATATACGAAGGTTCTATTTCATTTAAAACTGCCGAAGAAGAGTATTTTGGTGTTTATAAATTCCAAGATGATTGGGATTATTTTTTAATTCGTGCAGAAAATCGTTCAGACTTGGATGACAATAACAAATCACTCTATTTATTCATGTTTATTTTTGTAATCGCATTAACAACAGTTTTTGTAATAATTGGAATTCTTGTTATTCGCCATGAATTTAAATCTGTTCGTACAATCACAAACGATTTATACAACATGCAGAAAAACAAAAAACTTGAATTAATAGATTTGTCTAATTCAACAAACGACGATATTACATATTTGGCAGCATCTTTTAATTCACTTTCTTCATCTGTAAATAATCTTTTAAATACATTCCAAAAATTTGTTTCAAAAGACGTGGTTGCAAAAGCTTACTCAGAACAAACTATCGCGTTAGAAGGTTCACAGCGTGAATTAGTAATGCTTTTTTCAGACATCAGAAGTTTTACATATAGAACAGAAACTTTAGGAAACGATATTATCGACGTTTTAAACGTTCACTACAATCGCGTTATTCACAAAGTTCACGAAAACACTGGTGTTGTTGGCTCAATTATCGGAGATGCAATTTTGGCAATTTACGGAACTTTGGATGCAAAAATGTCCAAATCATACAACTCAATCAGAAGCGCTTGGGACATTACAAAAGTTACTGCAAATTTAAGAGAAGCAATGATTCAAAAAAGAATAGAAGTTGAAAAAAAACGTTCTCTTACAGAATCAGAAGAACGAGTTTATCAAGCTGTTTTGTTGGACGTTGGGGTTGGTATTGACGGAGGAAACGTTTTCTACGGAAACATTGGTTCTAACGAACACATGGCAAACACAGTTATTGGCGATAACGTAAACTCAGCTTCCCGTTTGGAAGGATTAACTCGGGTTTATCATCTTCCAGTTATTGTTTCTGAATATATTAAAGACGAAGTTTTAAAAGAATCTGCACGTTATAAATTTATAGAAATTGACACTGTTCAAGTAAAAGGAAAAACAGAAGGTAAAAAAATCTTCTTCCCACTTGATACAAATGAAACTGACGAATTAATTGTAAAAAAATATTCACTTTTTGAAGATGGACTATCTGCTTATTACAACGGAGATTGGAAATCTGCTAGAAAATTATTTAAAGATTGTGAATTAGAAGTTTCACAAGTTTTTATTGAAAGAATGGGCAACAAAAATGCACCAGAGGATTGGAACGGAATATGGACAATGACATCAAAATAATAGACAAAAAAGAATCATCACAAACTCACAAAGATGTAATGCTCTTTTTGGACGATGAATTAAACCTTCTTCAAAAAGAAAATGCAATTTCTTCGTACAATTTGGACGAAGAATACGCAAAAACAAAAAAAAATAAATCGCTTTTTTCATTTTTTATTCTTACAGGTTGTCTTATAGTAGTCCTTTTAGTTTCGTGGGGCTTAAAAAAGAACATAGATACAAAAAATGAAAATATCACAATCAATCTTGAAGAATTTGATAACTTGAATTTAAAAGGATTATTAGATTCTGTTTTTAAAGTTCAAGGTAATTATGACAATGCGATTAAAGAAAAATCTAGAATTATTTCGCAAAAAGAATTGGAATTGCAAGACGCACAAACAAAACTGGACAACGAATTATTTTTGATTGATTCATTAAAACTTTCAAGCAAAAAAGAAATTGCAAGAAGAAAAACACAGGTCGAAGATGAATACAAAAAAACTGTGGAAGAAATCAACTTAAAATATGATGAACAAATTGCAGCAATCGAAGCTGAAGCAAATGAATACAAACTCCAACTTGCAGAATACGACACAGCAAAAATTGAATCAGCAAAAGAACAAGAAAAATTATTAAACAGTGAACGTCAAGTTCAAGAATTGGAACGCAAAAAACTCATAAAAGAATATGAAGATAGACTTTCTGCTGTAAATGCAGACTTGACAGAATACAAAGAAACTTCAAACAAAAGAATGAAAAATTCTGTAACAGAAGTAGCAAAAAAATATCAGGCAGAAATTGATGCGTTAGACCCTGTGATAAAAAACTCAGAAGCTGATAAATTAATTTCTGTTTATAAAAATGACACTAATGCTATAAAATTTGATAGCCAGAATTATTTGACACAAGATTTAGTTTCGGATGAATTGGCATCAACTGCATTAGAAAAAGGTCAGGAAATTTACAATAAATATGAACTTTTAAATAATGTAATTGCTTCTATTCCTCAAAAACATTCTATTCCGTCGTATGTTGCTGCTTCCAAATATTATGTAAATGAATTGTCAAAAGAATTTGCAGATTCTACAGTTCAGATGCACAACGAAAAAGTTGAAATTATCCAAGACTTTACAAATCAAGTGATTAATTTGGAAAAACAAGTAGAAACTGAAAAACAATTAAACAAAAAACAAGAAACAACTTACAAAGGAATTATTGAAAACTTTCTCTTATTGAACAAATGGAATGCAATCGTAATTTCTGCAAAAAGCAAAGATTCTATAGATGTTTATGTTCGCTCTGACGCAGTAGAAAGTTTGTTTGTAGATAACAAAGTTGAAGCTGAAATCACAAAAGTTGTAAAAGGAACTATCACAAATAATTTAGACGGTTCTTTTACTTTTGTACCACACAAAACAGACAAAAACGGCGACCCAATAGAATTTGATTTAGCATTAGTAACAAACGGCGCACAAGTAAAATTGTACAAGTAGCGTAGGCTTCTGAACATATAATACCGAACATAAATTTTGCCTACGCTTCTAGTTTTACAAAATGTAAAACTAGTACGTCGCTACTTTTTAACATCTAATACCGAACGCAAATTTCGCCTACGCTTCTAGTTTTACAAAATGTAAAACTAGTACGTCGCTACTTTTTAACATCTAATACCGAACGCAAATTTCGCCTACGCTTCTAGTTTTACAAAATGTAAAACTAGTACGTCGCTACTTTTTAACATCTAATACCGAACGCAAATTTCGCCTACGCTTCCAGTTTTACAAAAAATGTAAAACTGGTACGTCGCTACTTCTCACATCGAGCAAAAAAAATAATTTATTTTTTTAACACAGGGATTCCTATTCGGTGGTTAGGGCTTCTACGGGATTTAGTTTGGCGGCTTGGGATGCGGGGCTGAATCCAAAGATGATTCCGATTCCTACCGAAAAGCAGAATGCTACAAAACATGCACTTACTTGAATTGCAAAACTTTGTTCCATGACGGCGGCAACTATTGCGCTTATTCCTATTCCAAAAATTATTCCCAAAATTCCGCCCAAAACTGTGATAATGACTGATTCCATCAAAAATTGTAAACGAATTACATTTGGACTTGCGCCTAACGCTTTTCTAATTCCAATTTCTTTTTTTCGTTCGGTAACGGTTACAATCATTATGTTCATAATTCCAATTCCACCTACTAAAAGCGAAATTGCAGCAATTCCAGAAAGCATCAAACTTACAGTGCCAGAAACTTCTTCATATTGTTCAAGCATTGCCTGCATAGAAGAAACATTTGCAGCGTATTGATTTCCGGTGAGTTCTGTAATAAAAGATTTGATATTGTCGGCAACTTGGACTGATTTTTCTTGCGACACACATTGAACTAAGACAGCACTTGCAGCCGGAGATGGCATTATTTTTTTTGCGTAAAATCCACGTGGAACAAAAACTGAATTATCGTTTGCATCATTTGAGGCAACAGCGGGCGCTAAAACTCCACAAACTTCAAAACTAAAAGTCACGTTATTTGATACAAGTGTGATTACATTTCCAATTGGTTCTTGATTTTCAAAAAGCGCATCTGCAATTTTTGAACCAATGATGATTTTTTGCTGGCCGGTTACATTATCAGAAACATTAAAATCTGTTCCTTTTTCTATTTTATAACCGTACATATCAAAATATCCGTATTCTACCGCCGTTGCAGTTGCATTTACAGTAAGATCGTCTTTTGCAAGAGTCGCACTCATATTGTTTGTATATTGAATCTGTTTTATATCTTTTACAGAATTAAATAAATCTTGTCTGAACGTTTCATCAAAAGTGATTGCAGCATTTCGTCTCCGTGACATAAATCCTGCCGAAACTCTAACAATATCTAACGACGCAGAATTATACGAATCTTTTATACTTTTTGTAGCACTTTGGCTCAAAGACGTAATCACAATTACAGACGCAACGCCAATAATAATTCCAAGCAAAGAAAGGATACTTCTTACTTTATTGCGACGAAAATTTTTTAATGCAAAAATCAAATCATCAAACATATTTTAGTCCTTTCCATCCTTGATAATCTTTCCATCCAAAATACAAATCTGTCTTGGGGAATCTGCACCAATATTCGCATCGTGGGTAACAATTATTACAGTTGTTCCGCCTTTGTTTATTTGTTTGAATAATTCCAGCACATTTCGTCCCGTTTCTGAATCGAGTGCTCCTGTTGGTTCATCTGCAAGAATGATTTGCGGCTCAGTTACAGTCGCTCTTGCAATTGCCACACGTTGCTTTTGCCCACCAGAAAGTTCGTTTGGAGTATGCTTCATTCTATCTTGCAAACCCATTTTTTCTAGAGCCGCAATCGCTCGTCTTCTACTTTCACTTCTGTCCAAATTCTGATATCGCAACGGAAGCATTACATTTTCCAAAACTGTCATCGAAGGAAGCAAAAAATATTGTTGAAAAACAAATCCAACGGTTCTATTTCGTAAAAACGCAAGTTCTTTTTCGTTCATAGTTGCGGTGTTTTTTCCGCCAATTTCTACAATTCCACCCGACGGTTTATCCAAACAGCCAATCATATTCATCAACGTTGATTTTCCAGAACCAGACGGTCCCATAATTGTGATATATTCACCTTTTTTTACAGAAAACGAAACATTGTTCAGCGCCTGAACTTTTACATCTGCGACAGTATATTCTTTATAAACATTTTCCATACGGATGCAAATATCATTCATATTTATCTCCGAGCAGGTTGCATTCCGTTTCCAAATCCATTCATCATTGGATTTTTTACATCAGTTTTCTTTTTATTCACTGGCTTTGTTCCAGAAACTGGAGGCAACGATAATCCAGCCAAAACATCACCTTCTTGAATTGCACCTTGTGTTATTAAAAAATGACTCATTCCGTAAGGTTCAGCCACAACCGTCACGCGTTCTTTTTTGCCATCTTTTAAGACTTTTTCTACATAACTTCCTTTAGGCGAAAAAGAAACGGCTTCTTTTGGAGCGAGCAAAATTGTTTGTGGCGGTGTAATTTGTATTTGACCCGTAAACGAATAATTCGGCAAAATTATCTGTGGAGGATTATCAATTCTAATTTCTACTTGAACAATACTTGCGCCGCGACTTGTAAGAGTTCCAACTTGAGGATAAGAAACAACATAACCTTCTACAGTGTGATCAGGATACGAAGGAAAGGTACAATAAACAATTTGATTTGCTGCAAGTTTTGGTGCGTCAGTTTCTACAACTTCCACGTATGATTTTAAGTAACTTCGTTCAACTAAAGTACCAACAGAATCTTTTGCTTCCAAATAATCGCCGGGCGCAACATTAAAATCAGCCAAAATTCCACTGAAATTTGCAATTATTTTTCTGTCTTCAAGTTTCTTTTCCAAAGATTTTTTTTGAATCAACTTTAATTCAAGTTCTTTTGGATTTCCGTTGATTCTAGTTTGCGCAATATCATAATCAATTTTTGCAATATCGTATTCTTGGCTCGAAGTATCCAATTCAACAAGAACTTGACCTTTTTTTACAGAGTCGCCTTCATTTGCGTAAACAGCCATTACCATTCCGTCCGCAGCCGCCTGCAAAGATTGAGATTTTGCCGCTTCAACAGTTCCTGAAATTTCAATTACATTTTTTACAATTTCTTTTGTAACAACATAAGTTGCATTTTTTTCGATTTTTTTCTGTTCCTGCTCATTAGAAATAAAAACAGTAAGCCAAATAACAGCAAATATAAGAACAACCAGAACTAAAAATAATAAAAACTTTTTAGATTTTTTTGCTCCACTCATAAACTCATCCCCTATTCTTCTCTTACAAATCTGATTTTTGTTTGTAAATCATTTAGCAAAAGGTCAATTTCATTTATTTTACACTGAATTAATGCGTTTTGTAATTTAACTTGTGACATTCTATTTTCTGAATCAGTTGCATAGCCACGTTTAAACCAAGTTTCCATATCATCGGCCAATTCTTGATACAAAACTTTTTCTTCCAAATTCATTTTTTGCTGCCACAAGAGATTTTCTTTTGTAAGAATTGCATCTTCAATCATTTCTTTGTATGAAGTTTTGGCGTTTTCACATCTTAAAACTGCCATTTGTAAATCTAAATCTGTATTCTGATTTTCTATTTTTTCAGTTTTTAAGTCAGTCGGATTCCAAGTGAGCAAAAGTTGTGTAGAAACATTTTTTTCTTCTTTAGAAATTGGGATTTTTACGCCAGCTGAAAATTCAGCACCTTTTCCAGAAAGCGACACACCAGTTTTTACAGTATCAGCGTTGTTGTAAGAAGAATCATTTAAAATATAATTTGCATCCATAGAAATATTAAACGCTTTTTCTGCCAAAATTTGACTTTGCAACATATTCAAATCCCATTCGGCTTGTTCTACGTCGTCAAATTTTTGCATTGGATATAAAGAAGCAAAATCTTCATCTACAAAAGCAAATTCAACGTTTGCCAAAAGAGAAAGTTGCAGCGGATTTTGTAAACCACATTTTGACGAAAATTCAACAATTGATTGTTCTAAATCTCTCTTTTTTTGTTCTACATCACGTTGAACATCACCAAATTCCAATTGCGCAATTCTATATTTTACAGAATTTGCAGAATAACCTTGAGTTTGCAAAAGTTCCAAATCAATTTTTTCTTCGTATAAAGAATTTTCACTAGAAAGCAACGACGAATAATTTGAATAAATAGATTTTAGAGTTTTATAAAATTCAATTTCGATATTTAAGATTTGATTTTCAAGCGCGCGTTTTGCAAGAAGAACTGAACGTTCTGTCCGTTTTTCCGAAAGTTCCAGATTCGATTTTGTGTTTCCCCAAAGTTCAGTTTTTACACCGAGGTCCACGCCGCTCAAGGAGGATTTATCATTTTTTTTAGAAAAATCAAGCGGAACTTTTGCCAAAAATCGTGTCCCATTCAAATTTGGAAAACTTAATTCAAGAGAAGGTTCCATATTAAAAACGTCAGTTCTTACAGAAATCTGACCAGTTGATAATTTTACATTAAATCCATTTTGAACATCAGATTTTTTTTGAGAAAGTAAAGTCTGCTGATATTTTAACGCGAGATTTTTTATTTGAGAATCTTGAGCAATATAATTAGAAAGCATAGATTCCAAACTAATAGAATCTACACTTTCTGAACAAAATACGCCAATCGCAAAAAATGCAAAAATTAGATTTACAATAATAAAACGCTTATCTCTCATATAATAAGTATACAATTATTTGCACGCAAAATTACATAAAAAAAACGTTATTTTTGTAAAATAATTTTAGGATTAAATTAAACATATAAAGAAAAAACATCGAGCGAAAAAGGCTCCCGTGAATAACCGTACTTATGCTCCGCTATTTCGACCTCGCGCTTCGCTTGCAGGCATTTAGCGAATAATATTATCGGTCGAAGACCTTCGCAAAGCACGAACATTCACTCCGCCTTTTTCAGACAAATTTTTTATATGTTTACTTTATCGAATTTGCCCAGCAATTTTAAATACACTTTACATTCATCAACGTTTTTTTAGATATTTCTGCCTATTTTGATAAATTAAACATTACATTTACCAACGTTTTTTTTAGATATTTCCGCTCGTTTAGATAAATTAAACAATTACAAATAATGTTAAAAAAAATAGATTTTGCGCGAAGGAACGTAGATAGGGACAAAAACACTCTGCTTGTGGCAGCCACAATAGTGGCTGGTTTTATAGTTTCTATACCACAAGCAGCGTGTAGCGAGTTATCGAGCGTTTTTGAACCAAGCTACGTGACTGGGAGCAATTATAAATTGTTTTTTTTACTCTTAGATTTTATTGTTTAATTTATTCGTACAAATATTCTATACTCTAAAACTTTCTGGTGCGCCCAAATAAGAATCAAGCAATTTTACGTTTTCTTTGTAAATTACGATTTTTTGCAAAACTAAATTTGGAGTTAATGGATAAACTTTTAGATTGTTCAATCCTTCCACACAAGAAATAGTTGCTTTGCAAATTCTTATGCTGTTTGTAACATCTGTAGACCAAGGTTCTTGATTATCACCAACAACAAAATTTTCGCTAACTACTTGAACAACCTGATTTTTTCCATTTACGTTCATTTCAAATTCAAACTTGTTATCTTTGTAAGCTGGATTTGAAGGGTTCAAGTAGAATTCAAAATTGTAATTGCCACTTTCACAAACTGCAAAATTGTATTCTATGCAAGGTGCTTTTTTACTGTTTGCAAAACTTTGTGTCACTGGGAAATATTTCATTGCAGATTTTGTTTTTCCATATTCTGACAATTCTTTAAATCCTGTTGAACAAGCAGAATAATTTGCAGCTTCAATTGAAATGTAATTTGTAGTTTGAACATAAGTTCCCTGTGGATAATTTACGTTTGGAACTTTTGCGTCAACAAAAATATTAATCAAAATTCTTCCACCGTGACCATCTGTTCCTTCAATTTTGATGTTTGCTGTTTTTTCTGTTGTTGTGCTAAGTTTTTCTCTGTCTACGCAAACTTCAATTGAATCAATTGATTCAACTTTTCCTTCTGTGCTGCTTAAAACAACCCAATCTTTATCACAAGAAAGTTTATATTCACAACCTTGTTTGCAACCAGAAGCAATTTTAATTACCGCTTTTGTTACATTTGGATTTTTAAAGGAATCGATTAATAAAGTTTTTCGGCTCCAGTCTCCACCACAAGTTGTAATTTCACAGCCGTCAATCCAAGCAATAAGTCTGTCTTTTCTTGAACCTTCTACAGTCATATAAACTGGATACATATTTTCTTCTTCGTTCCAGTGTGTAAAACCAAAGTGTTCAGACCAACCTTCTGCATACCATTTTCCATCTTCAATTGTGTCGCATTCTTCAACTAATTTTTGGTCAAAATCAAGGCAAGCTTTTATTTCTTTAACTAAATCGTTTGCAGCGTAAATGCCTTTTGAAGCGTACCAATGATTTTTTCCTTGCAAAAGTTGCATTTTAAACACATTCATA
>SUWN01000081.1 GCA_015061465.1 Treponema bryantii
TTTATGATTTATAAATGAATTTATTTACGAACGATGATTACTTGTTCTGATGCAAAATATGGAACTGAGAAATCTACGTTCTTTTTGCGTTCTTCAGTTACTGACATACCTGCTGCAATAAAGTCAATTGCTCCTGAACTGAGCGCTGGAATTAAAGAATCAAATTCCATGTTTACAACTTCAAGTTTTGTTCCAGCTTGTTTTGCGATTTTTTCACCCATTGTGATGTCAAAACCAACGATATCTTTTCCAGAAACATATTCAAATGGTGGGAAAGCAGCATTTGTTCCGAGTTTTAATGTTTTTCCACCAGAAAGAGCTTCTTTTGCAGGAATTTGAATATTTCCATCAGCTGGCATAAATGCGTTTACTAATTTTTCGTATTCACCATTGATTTTCATGTCTGAAATTGTTTTGTTGATAACATCAAGAACTTCTTTGTTACCTTTTTTTACAGCGATAGCATATTCTTCTTTGTTTTGTGCAAAAATTGGATCGCGAACAATCATCAAATCTTTGTTTCTTGCAACAATTTCTTCTGCAGGAAGTTCATCAATTACTACAGCGTCGATAGCACCACTTTTTAAGTCAAGGGCAGCATCAATACCTGTTTTGAATGAAGCAAGTTGAACACCAGGAACATTTTCTTGAACCCAATATTCACCTGTAGTTCCTGCTTGAACACCAATTTTTTTACCGTCCAAATCTTTTACGTTATTAATAACAACTTTGTTTTTTGAACAGCCAGCGAACATTGTTACAGCGATTAAAGCTGAAAGACAAATAGCACTAAATTTTTTCATTTTTATTCCTTTTCTCCTAATAAAAAAATATATATAAATTATACAAGAAAAAAATAATGATTTAAAGCAAAAAGTCTCACTCTTGCAAAAACTGTGAAGTAAAAATTGATTCTTTATTTTGAAATTTTTAAGAAGAAATCTTTTAGGCACTGAAAACTTTTATCGCTTATGGAATGTTCAATTTTACAAGCATCTGAATCAGCAGTTTCTTTATCTACACCAATAAATTCTAAAAGATTTGATAAAACAGTATGTCGTTCGTAAATCTGTTCCGCAATTTGCCTGCCTTTTTCTTCAAGCTGAATTGTTCCGTCTGGTTTTATGGAAATGTAATGTTCTGCTTCAAGGGCGTGAACTGCAACACTAACTGAAGGTCTAGAAAAACCTAAATTTTTTGCAATGTCAACAGCTCTAACTGGTCCTTGGTTTTGCAAAACGAGGATTGTTTCTAAATACATTTCTGCAGATTCTTGAATTTTCATTTTTTCTCCGAATGTTATAACTTTTCTATAATATTTTTAAAGATATTTTTCAAGAAGAAAACAGATAAAATAACAGCAACAATTTCTGCAATCGGGAAACAAAACCAAATGTTATTTATATTTCCTGTTAACGAAAGAAGATACGCAGATGGTAAAAGGAAAAAAATCTGTCTAATAAAAGAAACAAGCATACTGTAAAAAGCTTTGCCAAATGCTTGAAAAACCGAAGATAGTGAAATTGCGATTGCAGCTCCGACAAAACTTGTAGAAATAATTCTCATTGCTGGAATTCCGATTTTTAGCATCGATTCAGACGCAGAGAACAAATTAAGCAAAGGTTCTGGAATAATCAAAAATAAAAGCATTCCAAAAGTCATAATCGCAACTGCCATCAAAGTTTCAACTTTTATAGTTTTAAGAAGGCGCTCTTTGTTTTTTGCACCGTAATTATATGCAACAATCGGAACAATCCCGTTATTCAAACCAAAAACAGGCATAAATATAAAACTATTTAGTTTAAAATAAACACCGTATACCGCGATTGCAGTTGTAGAAAAAGCACCCAAAATTAAATTAATAAAATAAGTTGTTACAGAAGATATGGAACTCAGCAAAATTGAAGGGATACCAACTTTGTAAATTTGCCCGATGATTTTTCCACTTGGTCTAAAATCCTTAATAGAGATTTTTATATCTGGGTTTTTCTTAAAATTGAAATATAACGAAATTGAAAGGCTCACCGCTTGCCCCAAAACAGTTGCGACTGCAGCACCGTAAATTCCTAATTCAGGGAAAAATCCAATTCCAAAAATTAATAAAGGGTCAAAAATTATGTTTGTAAGTGCTCCTGCTAGTTGTGAATACATCGTGTAAATAGTTCTGCCAGTTGATTGAAGCAATCTGTCCGACATTATTCCTAAAAAAATGAAAATTGAAGCGTACAAAACAACTTTACAATATTTTAGCCCGTAAGAAATAATTTCTAGATTTGAAGTTTGGCTATAAAAATATGTTTCTAAAAATAAAAGACCAAGAATTACAAACGAAATAAAAGTACATATAGAAAGAAATAAACCGTTCATAGCAGATTTATTTACTTCCGACTGATTTTTTTCACCAAGTTTTTTAGAAAGTAAAGCGTTTACACCAACACCAGTTCCAACAGCAAAAGAAATCATCAAATTTTGAATAGGGAATGCAAGAGAAACCGCAGTTAAAGCATCTTCCGCAATTTTTGCAACAAATATACTATCAATAATGTTATACAAAGCCTGAATGAACATAGAAAACATCATTGGTAAAGACATATTTAAAATTAAACGTGTTACAGGCATAGTTCCCATTTTATTTTGAGAACTTGAAATAGAACTATTTGACATAATAGCAAGAATTTATATAACAACTACGCTAATGTCAATAAGAACAAATCTTTATAAAATTTTATTCCAAAATCTCACTTTTTTCTCAAAAAATGGTCCGAAAAATCATTTTTTGTCCATATTACTTATAGGGAAATAATTCTGAATTCAGAATTCGGAATTCAGAATTATTAAAAAATATTATAAAAAAGGTGGATTAAAAATGAACACAATTAAACCAGTAGAAGAACTAACTTTCACAGATGATTTTATGTTTACAACAATCATGAAAGACAAAGAAATCTGTAAAGAATTATTGGAACGATTATTAAAAATTAACGTGTCGAATATCAAATATCCTGTTGCACAAAAAAGCTTAGCTCCATTTTTCGAAACAAAGGGAGTTCGGCTCGATGTTTATGTGGATGATGGGAAAAGAGTTTTTGACATCGAAATACAAACGTATATTCCAGAAGCGATAGGAAAACGAATGCGCTATTATCAATCAATATTAGATATGGATTCGTTACAAAAAGGAAGTGTTTATACGGAACTAAAAGAAACGTATATTTTATTCATATGTACAAATGATCCGTTTGGAAGAGATTTGCCTGTGTATACATTTAAGAATAGATGTATAGAAGACGAACAAGTTTCAAATGATGACAAATCAACTAAAGTGATTTATAATGCGACTAGTTACG